>DATJHN010000453.1:0-9572 GCA_035493915.1 Bordetella sp. | reverse complement strand
TCGACTATCTGGCGTTCGCAGCCCAGCTCCCGCATGACACGGGCCGGCTCCAAGGCGAGGTCGAACTCCCTTTTACTGGTGTAGTAATGCAGGATTCCTTTGGCCAGATGGTCATATTCGATGCCTGTTTCCTGCCGCAGCTCTTGCAGACTGGCACGGCTGTAGGTGCCCAAGTTCAGCAGCTGCTTCATATTGTGCATGGACCGCTTCGCCGGGCATTCCAGCAGGAACTTGAAGCCCCAGCGCCATTGGGCGGGATCGGCGCGAAGACGGAACAACAACGGCGCGTCTTCGCGGCCCAGCCACTTCAGCAACTTGAGCGGCGCCGACGGGTTGGCCCAGGGTTCCGCGTGGCTGACCGAAATCTGCCCACCATTGCCGAAGCTGGTTTCCCTTGCGGCGCCGCTGTTGCGCTCCAGGACGATCACCTCGTGACCGGCCCGATTCAGATACCACGCCGTGGCGATGCCTACGACGCCCGCACCCATGATGATGACTTTCACGTTTTCTCCAGGCAAAACAAAGGGCCGCACGACCTTGCCGGTCACGCAGCCCCACTGTCCTTGTGCCTGAGAGATTCACCACGTCCCCGCATGGGATGTGGTTTGCACCTTCGGCGGCCGCCAGGTTCAAAGTTCGACCTGCGGCACTCTCCAGTTGATTGATGTTTTCCAGTCTTCGGAACCTGAGCGTTTCGGGGTTACGCCTTCGGCAGGCGGCCACGACACGGCCGCGCTTCTCCTGGAAACGAGAAGCTAACACTCCGACTCGGATTACGCAATAGCGGTGCGGTCAGGTAACCGCCGTGCCTATCGCTTCGAAGGCTGCTGTCCAGCGGCCTCCAGAATCAGGTTGGCCACTTCCTTCGGATGCGACAACAGCGAAACATGGCTGGCCTTGATTTCGACCGTATGGGCATTCATGCGCTTGGCCATGAAGCGCTCGAAATCCGGATTGATGGTGCGATCCAGCGTCGATACCGCGTACCAGGTGGGTTTGTCGTGCCACGCGGCGACCGTGGTTTTCGCCATCGTAATTGCCTTGCCCATCGGTTGCTGCACGGCGTAGTAGCTTTCCGCTTCCGCTTTCGGCAGATCGCCGGCGAAGTCTTTAACGAACGCTTCTTCCGAAAGCTTGCCATAGCCGTCCGCGGACCACGTCAGACCGGCCGAGGCAGGCGCCGCCGGAAACTTGCGTGCCAACGCGGGATAGTCTTCGCCGGCATCAGGCGCACGCGCCGCGATGTACACCAGGCCCGTTACTTTGGGATCGTCGCCCGCCTGGCTGATCACCATGCCACCGTACGAATGCGCGACCAGCAACGTAGGGCCATCCTGCGCGGCCAATGCGCGCTTGACGGCGTCGACGTCCGCATCGAACGAAGTGGTCGGGTTCTGTACCGCCGTCACGTGCAGGCCCTTCTTCTGCAGCAGCGCGACCACTTTCAACCAGCTCGACCCATCGGCATACAGGCCATGCACGAGCACGATGTTATGTACGGGTACCGGGGCGGCGGTCTTGCTTTGTTGGGCCAACGCGGCATTGCTGGCCAACATGGCGGATGCGATCGTCAGGGTCGCACTGAGCAGGCGAAGTTTCATTCAAGGCTCCTACGTTTCGATAAGGTCATTCGCAGGGGTGCGAATCACTTTACCTATCTGATAGCCAGGTCACGTAATCGTTCCTGGGAAGCCATTGATTTTCTCTATTCGTCACATAGCGAACCGGTCAGCTTAACGATGTCAACTTCCCGAGCGCGCAGCGTTTACGCCCGTTGTCCCCGCAGACGCCGCGCGATACGGCCCAGGGCATACAACTGATGGGCCCACAGTCCTTCACCATAGGATCGGCCCGCCCCTTGCGGCGGCGGCAGCTGGTCGCGGATGCCGGTGGGCTCCACCACCTTGCTCCAGGATGCGGTGCGGAACATCATGTCCCACCACGGAAACAGCACGCCGAAATTACACCCGTATCTGGTGCCTTCGTGCCCGTAGCCGATGGCGTGATGCCGCCGATGGAATGCCGGACTGACGAGCAGCCGCTCCAGCAGCGGACCATAGGGCAGACGGGCGTTGACGTGCTGCACGCTCTGCAGGAAGTTGCCTACCGCGACCAACGCCACGAATTGGCCCGGCGCCACGCCGATAAACAAGGCGATGAGCGCGAAAAAGGCGGCCTGGACCATATCGTCCAGGAAATGGTTGCGATCGTCCGTCCACAGGGACATCTGGCGCTGGCTGTGGTGCACGGCGTGCAATTCCCACCACACGCCGAAGCGATGCTGCCAGCGGTGATACCAATAGCCGGCAAAATCCAGGACGACCAGGTAGACAAGAAACGAGACTACGGGCTGATCCGTCACCCCTGGCACAAGATTGTCCAGCTCGATGGCGGGGATGCCGTGCAGGACCATCAGGCTCTGCCAGTGATTGAACACCGGCTGGAGCATCACGAAGAATGCGATGTTGATAATGCCCAGCTTGGTGATCCAGGTGTAGACCACGTCGGCGCGCAAGGCCTTGCGATCGGTCCAGGCTTCCAGCGGCCGCAATGCCTCCAGTGGCCGCAGCAAGGCATACATGGCCACGACCTCGACCAGTCCGATTACCACCCAGTACAGCGCATCGTAGATATCGTCGTCGTAGCCCATCAGCCCCAGGCTGTAGAGGCCGGGCTGCACGACGTCCACGTACAGCAGCGTCTGCAGCCACGATACGGCGGCGTCTAGCTGTGTCAGGATTTCGTGAAACATCCCTGGCCTCGCTGGTTTCCGCTGATGAGCGCGCGCATCGAAAATCCGGTCAATCGGGGTTGGGTGGCGACACGGGCGCCCGGTCCGCAAAATAGATACCATGCGGCGAGCGGCCTACGGCGATCGTATCGACAAGCTTGCGCGTGGTCATGTCGATGATCCCCACATGCTTGGCGAAACGGAACGTCACCCATAGATAGCGCCGGTCAGCGGAAAGTTCCATATCGTCGGGGCCCGGCTTCAACCCCGTAATATCGTCCACCTTCGTCAAGGACTCGTAGTCGATGATGCTGATCGTGCTTTCGACCCGGTTGCTAACCGCCACGTGCCTGCCGTCGGCCAGCGAGCGGAAATTATGGGCGCCGCGGCCGGTGCGGATGCGCTTGACCACTTCGCGCTTGCGCCAGTCCACCACCGCCACGTCATCCTCGCCCGTCATGCCGACGAGCAAATAGCGGTCGCCGGGGGTCATCCACAATCCGGCCGGCGTCTTGCCCACCGGCATTTTCCATTTCACGGTCTGGGTCGCCAGGTCGATGGCCGCCAATTCGCCTGTGTCCTGCAGGGTCACGAACACCGTACTGCTGTCGGAAGTGAACGTCATGTGGCTGGGCGTCTTCCCCAACGGGATGCGCTTGGCGACGGTGAAGTCGCGACCGTCGTAATGGTAGATGTCCACGCGGTCCAGCCGCAGCGCCGCCGTCACGAACCATTTGCGGTCCGACGAGAAGCCCAACTGATATGGGTCTTCGATGTTCTCGAGCCGCCGCTGCACCTTGCCGGTGCGCGGATCGACGAACATCAGGTCGTTGGACACGGAGTTCGCCACGAGCAAGGATTTGCCGTCCGGCAAAATCATCAGGTGGTGCGGCTCCTTGCCAGTGGGCTCGGTCCCCACCACCTTGCGGGTGGCCTGGTCGATCAGCGTAAGCTGCGCCTCGCCCGAATCGAGCACGATGACGTTGGCGGCGAGGACGGAAGCAGGAGTCAGTTGGAAGAAAAGTGCCAGGAATGCCGGAAGGGCGATGCCGGCGGGGAAGCGTAGCGATCTGGAAAACACGTTGCGGTCATTCAAAAAAAGAGAGGCGCGGCGCGCGCGGTCGGCATACGGACCAAAGCCGTGCGGCACTATGTTAACGCCGGTTGTCCTGAAATCCGCATGAACCGCCGCCGGCGGACGCGATTCCGCGTGGCCGATCCCCGGCCAGACTGCCGGTGCCCCGCCTACCCGGTCGTTCGCCGCACCAGCGTTCCGTTCCGGCTGCCGGTACCGGCCCCGTCCGTCCAAGCCAGTTTCCCGTTGACCAGCACATGCGCGATTCCGCGCGCCTGGGCGGTCCCATTGCTGTAGTCGGATGCCGCATCGACGGTATCCGGATCGAAGATGGTGATATCGGCATACCCCCCCTCCGCGATCACCCCGCGATCCCGGAATCCGAAGTTGGCCGCGGTCAGTCCCGTCATCTTGTGCACGGCGGCCTCCAGCGAGAACAAGCCCCGCGTCCGTACATAGTGCCCCAGCACCTTCGGAAACGCGCCCCACAGGCGGGGATGCGGCCTGGCGTCATGCGGCAGGCCGTCGGAGCCGATCATGGTCGGCTTGAAGGACAGAATGCGGTCGACGTCCTGTTCGTCCATCTGGAAATAAATGGCCCCGCCAGGCATCAGGCGTTCAGTGGCTTCGTCGCGGCTGACGCCCATCTCGGCGGCGATGTCGTCCAACTCCCGGCCGGCGAGCTCCGGATGGGGAACCGACCACGTGACGATGACGCGCTTGCAGCGGCGGATGCGCCACACCTCCAGTACGGTTGAACCCGCGATGTAGGGATAGCAGTCCAGGCAGACGGGCTGCATCTTCATGGTGCGCTCGATATAGGGCAGCGTTTCCAGAGAGCGTCCGAAGTTCTTCTCGCCGGTCAATTTATGGTGGGAGATCACCACGGGCACGTCCAGCCGCCGGCCGATCTCAAAGGTTTCCGCGAGGGACTCCATGCTGGCGTCGTTCTCGTTGCGCATATGCGTGCAGTAGATGCCGCCGTAGGCACTCAGGTTCTGGCAGACACGTACGACCTCATCGGTCGTGGCGGGCATGGCGGTGGTATAGGCCAGGCCGGTGGAGACGCCGATGGCGCCGGCCTCCAGCGCCTGGTCGGCCAGCGAGCGCATGTGGGCGATCTCTGCATCGGTGGCCGGCGCCAGTACGTCCTTCATCGCGACCACGCGCAAGGTGGTATGGCCGACGAGGGGCGCGAAGTTGATGGCGGCAGGCTTCTCGCGCAGTGTGTCCAGGTAGTCGGTAAAGGTCTCGAAGCGGAACCACGCGCCGTCGCGGTCGAGCAGGTCCAGCGGCGGGGTGACGGGCTGCGGTATCTGTCGAGGCATGGGCGCGAGCGAAATGCCGCAGTTCCCGGTCACTACGGTGGTGACGCCCTGCGAAAGCTTGGGCGTCATATCGGGGCTGGAGAGCAGCATGCGGTCGTCGTGGGCGTGCGCGTCAATGAAGCCGGGCGCGACGACGAGACCCTTGGCATCGATGCTGCGGCGGGCGGCCGCGGCGGAGAGGTCGCCCACGGCGGCGATGCGATCGCCGGAGATGCCGACGTCGGCGTCGCGGCGCGCCGCCCCCGTGCCGTCGATGACCGAGCCGTTGCGAATGATCAGGTCTAGCATGTTGCCTCCTCAGGCCGGCTTGTGAGCAATGACTTCGATCTCGACCCGCGCGTCCACCATCAGCCGGGCCTGTACCGTGGAGCGCGCCGGGCGGTGCGCTCCAAAGCATTCCATGTAGACCTGGTTGAATTCGGGAAAGTCGGCGGCGTCGGCCAGCCAGACGGTGGCCTTGGCCACGTCGGCCAGCGTGCACCCGGCCAGGGCCAGGATGCCCTCGATGCGCTTGAAGACCTGGCGGGTCTCGGCGCCGATTCCGCCCGGAACCACCTTGCCCTGCTCGTCGAGGGGGACTTGTCCCGACACAAAAATGTAGTCGCCCGCGCGGGTCGCGGGCGAGATGGGACGGGCGCGGCCGTCTGAGGAGAGGGGCGCTTGCCCTAGGGTTTCCACCGGCATGAAAGTCTTCCTTTTGTGTAATAGGATTACATTGCCTGACCAAAAGACTGACCGTTCACGCCGGACACTGGCGGAAATCCCCCAAATTTGCAAGAGAACCCTGCTCCCACACGGTTCACCTTCCGCAATTCCGCCCAATAATGTAATTTTATTACACATAGGTTAGCGATGCAATCATTCCAGCCTGACCACCGATCTTCGCCCCCGGGCCGCGCCGATGCGGATGCCGGGACGGGCCTGGACGCCGTCACCCTGACCCGCCGCCAGTGGCTGGGTGCCGCGGCCGCGGCACCACTGTGCGCGTTGCCGGGCGCCGCATGGGCCCAGGCAGCGCCCGCTGGGGCGGGACGCAGGGGCGGAGCTGCCAATATCGCCGTCGTGGCCGAACCGCCGGGGCTGGATCCGATGATCAGCACCGCCGACCTGGTCGGCACGATCATGCAGCACGTGTATGAGCCGCTGTACACGGTGGACGCCCACTGGAATATCGCCCCCATGCTGGCCCGGGACATGCCGACCATCACCGAGGGCGGCAAGGTCTACACCATCACCCTGCGCAAGGGTGTGAAGCTGCACAACGGCCGCGAGCTGAATACCGACGATGTGGTCGCCTCGCTGCAGCGCTGGCTGGACATTGCGCCGCGCGGCAAGGCGGTGAAGCAGGAGATTACGGACCTGGCGGCGCTGGATGCGTCCACGATACGGATCACGTTGAAGGAGCCCTACGCACCGCTCCTCTCCCAACTGGCTGCCACCAGCGGCATGGCGGCCATCATGGCCAAGGAAAGCCTGGCCCCGCAAATCACACAGTTCATCGGCACCGGTCCATACAAGTTCAAGGAGCGCCGCCCCGACCAGTTCGTCGTGCTGGTGCGCTTTGACGACTACAGTTCGCGCACCGAAGCCGCCAGCGGCTACGCGGGCCGGCGCGAGGCGCTGCTGGACGAGCTGCGATTCGTCCCGGTGCCCAGTCCCAACACCCGCGTCGAGGGCGCGCTGTCCGGGCAATTCCACTTCTCCGACCAGTTGTCGCTGGAGGCGATCTCCCGGCTGGAGGAAAGCGGTTCGGTCGCCGTGCCGGTGATGATCAAGGACTTCGGCTTTCCCTATATCGTCCTGAACAATAAGGAAGGCGTGCTGGCGTCGCAGGCGATGCGCCGTGCGGTGCAGACGGCGGTTGGCGACAGCGATCTGATGGACGCCGGCTTTGGCGACAAGCGCTTCTACAGCGTGGGGGCCAATTTCTTCCCGGAAGGCACCCCCTTCTACTCCATGGCGGGCGCCGATCTGTACGACAACAACAACCCGAAGGCTGGCAAGGAAATGGCGGCCAAGGCAGGCTACGACGGGCGCCCCATCCGCATCCTGGCGAGCCGCCAATACAGCTTCCACTACAACATGGCGCTGGTCTTCAACGAGCAACTGAAGAAGGCCGGCTTCAAGACCGATCTACAGGTCGTGGACTGGGCCACGCTGATACAGCGCCGCACCGATCCCAAGTTGTGGGACATCTTCATCAGCCACTCGAACATCCAGCCCGAACCCATGCTCTCGCCCCCACAGTTCAGCGCCGGCGCACCAGGCTGGTGGGAGAGCGACACGAAGAAGAAAGTGCTGGGGCAGTTCAACTCCGCCACCGATCAGGCGCAGCGCGGCGCGCTATTCAGTTCGGTGCAGAAGCTCGTCTACGACGAGGTGCCCTTCCTGCGGATCGGCAACTTCAACAGCCTGGCCGCGCGTTCGACCAAGCTGCAGGGCCTTACGCCAATGAACTGGCCGTTCTTCTGGAATACCAGCCTGAGCGCCTAGACACAGACGGATCCAGCCATGTTGCGTTTCTTGATCGTCCGCCTGGCGGGCGCCTTGCTGGTGCTCGCCCTGGTCGCGGTAATCGTATTCATGCTGACACGCCTGGCGGCCGGCGACCCGGTGGCACTGCTGCTGGGCGACCAGGCCAGCATCGCCGACATCGCCAAGGTGCGCGCCCAGTACGGCCTGGACCAGCCTCTGCCCGCGCAGTTCGTGCTGTGGTTGGGACAACTGCTGCACGGCAACCTGGGCCAGTCGCTGTTCCTGCAACAGCCGGTGACGCAAGCGCTGCTGGATCGCGCCGAGCCCACCTTGCTGCTGGCGTTCTTCGCCGTGGCCATCGCCGCTCTCATCGGCATACCCGCCGGCATGGCGGCCGCGATCTGGCGCGGCAGCGCGGCCGACCAGGTGTTCAGCAGCCTGGCCATGCTGGGCGCCAGCGTGCCCAGCTTCTGGTTGGGCCTGACGCTGATCCAGGTCTTCGCGGTCAAGCTCAGCTGGTTTCCATCGTCCGGCTACGGCGATCCCACCGCCTCGTTCGGCGAGCGGCTGCAGCACCTTCTGCTGCCGGCCATCGTGCTGGGGCTGGTCAACTCGGCCCTGATCATTCGTTTCACGCGGGCCGCCATGCTGGACATCCTGGGCGAGGACTATGTACGCACAGCGCGCGCCAAGGGCCTGGCCGAGGCCACCGTGATGTTCAAGCATGTGCTGCGCAATTCGCTGGTGCCCATCGTCACGGTGCTGGGCCTGACCATGGCCGTGATGATCGGCGGTACGGTCGTCACCGAGACGGTATTCAACCTCCCCGGCGTTGGCAACCTCGTGGTGCGCGCGGTGCTGCGCCGCGACTATCCGGTGATACAGGGCGCCCTGCTGGTGATCGCCGCGATCTATGTGTTCATCAATTTCAGCATCGACATCATCTACACCTTGGTAGATCCGCGCATCCGGCTGGAGACCTCGGCATGACTCTCTCCTGTCCTTCCGTCCGGCGGCGCCTGTCTCCGTTGCTGGGCCGTCTGTCTCCGTTGCTGGGCCGCCTCTTCGCGCGCAGGATCGTGCTGGCCGCGACCCTCGTCCTGCTCCTGGTGGTGATCGTCGCCGTGGCCTATCCCTGGCTGTCCGGCGTCGATCCCAACGCGATGCATCCCAGCTTGCGGCTGCGCGCGCCCAACGCCGGCCATTGGGCCGGCACCGACGAGCTGGGCCGCGACGTGATGTCGCGCATCGTGTACGGGGCGCGCTACTCCCTGCTGATCGGCTTCATGACCGCTGCCGGCGCGGTGCTGCTCGGCACCGCGCTGGGCATCCTGGCGGGTTTCTTCCGCCGGGTCGATGGGCTGCTGATGCGGATTGTCGACGCGATGATGTCGTTTCCGGACATTCTGCTGGGTATCGCGCTGGTGTCGATTTTCGGGGGATCGCTGTGGAACGTGATCCTGGCCCTGGTCATCGTCTACACGCCCCGCGTGGCGCGGGTGGTGCGCGCCAGCACCCTGGTGCTGAAGGAACTGCTGTTCGTCGACGCGGCGCGGGCGCTGGGTGTGCGCACGCACGGGATTTTGCTGCGGCACATCCTGCCGAATCTCATATCGCCCATCCTGGTGCAGGCGACGTTCTGCTTCGCCCATGCCATCCTGGCCGAGGCCGCACTGTCCTTCCTGGGCGTCGGCGTTCCGCCCGAGATTCCCACCTGGGGCACCATGATCGCCGGCAGCATCGAATATTCCGATCGCGCGTTCTGGACGATTTTCTCCCCGGGCCTGGCGATCGTCGTCACCGCCCTCGCCCTGCAGGTGCTGGGTGACGGCGTCCGCGACATGCTGGATCCCAAGCTGAAGAGGGCCACATGATGGAGAGGGCCGCACGATGAAGAGGGCCATATGAGCGCCGCGTCCAGCCAGGCCGGGACGGCCGCCGCTCCCGACCTGCCGCGCTTGCG
>DATJHN010000452.1:0-11861 GCA_035493915.1 Bordetella sp. | reverse complement strand
GCCCATGGCGGTTTCGCTGCGGCCCGGCTTTGGATTGGGACGGTATGGCGCGCGCTTGTTCATGCCGGTCCGGAATAGGATTACTTGATTGAAGTTTGTCATTATGCATGCCCGCCGAGGATCGACGGGGCATTTCACCCTGGAGGGCAGCCGGCTCGCTATGCTGATGAGCGGCGTTCTGCTGTTCGCGGCACTGTTCGGCGCGCTCATCTACCGCGGCATGGCGCCGGGTGCCGTGCTGCCCGCGACCCCGGCCGGCACGGCGCCGCAGGAGCCTCAGGCCGCGTATTCCGACGATACGCTGCATCGCACGCTGGCGCTATTGGCGGAAAAGGTCGGGACGCTCCAGGCCCGGCTCGCTGGCGTCGATGCGCTGAGCCGGAGGTTGGCGATTGCGGCTGGCGTGCCCTTGCCGGAAACATTTGCCGCAGCCATCGCGTCGCCGCCGCCCGGATCAGAGGCCGCTGGCTCCCAGTCCGCGGAAGCGATGGATGGCGCGTCGAACGCCGACGCGGCGGAAGCGGACCCCACGGAAGCTGAAATCGATCGCCCCGGACCGGCGCAAACGCTCGGCCGCGATATCGATGTCCTGTCCGATGAATTGTCCGGACGCCTGGCGGCATTGCAGGTGTTCGACATGGCGCTCACCCGCCGCCGCGCTGACCTGGCGCGCCTGCCTTCGTCCATGCCGGTAACGGACTATCCCTACCTGAGCTCTTCCTACGGCTGGCGCCGCCACCCTGTCACCGGCCGCTACACGCTGCACGATGGACTGGATTTCGCCGCGCCGCGCGGCACACCCATCCTGGCGGCCGCCGCGGGCGTGGTGCTGGCGGCGGGACCCGACGCCGGCTATGGCAAGCGCGTCGACATCGATCATGGTGACGGCCTGATATCGCGCTACGCGCATGCTTCCCGGGTACTGGTCAATGCCGGGGATCTGGTCGAGCGCGGGCAACTGATCGCCCGCGTCGGCTCCTCCGGCGTTTCCACCGGGCCGCATCTGCACTTCGAAATCCGGCTGGCCGGGCAGGCCCTGGACCCGCGTCTTTTCCTGGGCCGCCTGGCCACGGCGCCGCCCGCGCTGGCTTCCGCGACCATGTCCGTCGTCCGCTGACGCGGGCAGGGCGCGGCCGGCAGCGAATGCCGGTTTCACAGCTCGAAACGTTACCATCGCGGTGCGTTACACTCGATCGTTTCCCGGCGGACTTTTCCGCTTCACCGACTATAAAACTTGTCGCGTGCCGGCGTCCCATATTCCGGACGGCGGGCGCGCGCGGACATACGCATGGTTTCTCTGCTAAAAAAACTCATAGGCAGCCGTAATGACCGGTTGCTTAAGCAGTACCGCAAGGTGGTGAGCCAGATCAACGGCCTGGAATCCACCATAGCCGCGCTCTCGGATGAGCAACTGGCGGCCAAGACGCAGGAATTCCGCACACGCGTTGAGCAAGGCACCACGCTGGACGACCTGTTGCCCGAGGCATTCGCGGTCGTGCGCGAGGCCGGCAAGCGTGTTTTCGGCATGCGCCACTTCGATGTGCAAATGCTGGGCGGCATTGCCCTGCACAACGGCAAGATCGCCGAAATGCGCACCGGCGAAGGCAAGACGCTGATGGCGACCCTGCCGGTGTACCTGAACGCGCTGTCCGGCAAGGGCGTGCACGTGGTCACCGTCAACGACTACCTGGCGCGCCGGGATTCCGAATGGATGGGCCGCCTGTACCGCTTCCTGGGCATGACCGTCGGCGTCGTGGTGCCGCAGCAGCCCAACGAAGAAAAAAAGGCCGCCTATGTGGCGGATATCACCTACGGAACGAACAACGAGTTCGGTTTTGATTACCTGCGCGACAATATGGAGTATCGCGTCGAGGATCGCCGCCAGCGCAGCCTGTCCTACGCGATCGTTGACGAAGTCGATTCGATCCTGATCGACGAGGCGCGTACTCCGTTGATTATTTCGGGCCAGGCCGAGGATCACACGGAGCTCTATATCCGCATGAACGCGGTGCCTCCGCTGCTCAAGCGCATGGAGTCCGAGCCCAAACCGCAGGAACCGGAACCCGCAGGCGACTACTGGGTTGATGAAAAGAGCCAGCAGGTCTACCTGTCGGAAGCCGGGCACGAGCATGCCGAGGCCATCCTGGGCCGCGTGGGTATCCTGCCGCCGGGCGAGTCCTTGTACGATCCGCGCCATATCGCGTCGATGCATCACCTGATGGTGGCCCTGCGCGCGCACACGCTGTTCTTCCGCGACCAGCAGTACGTGGTCCAGGAAGGCGAAGTCGTCATCGTCGACGAATTCACCGGACGCCTGATGGTGGGCCGCCGCTGGTCCGACGGCCTGCACCAGGCCGTCGAAGCCAAGGAAGGCGTGAAGATCCAGCACGAGAACCAGACGCTGGCTTCCATCACCTTCCAGAATTACTTCCGCATGTACGACAAGCTGTCGGGCATGACGGGTACCGCGGACACTGAAGCCTACGAATTCCAGGAAATCTACGGGCTGGAAACGGTCATTATCCCGACCAACAAGCCCATGGTCCGCAAGGACCAGAACGACCAGGTCTTCAAGACCGCGCGTGAAAAGTACGAGGCGATCCTGGGCGATATCCGCGACTGCCACGAACGCGGCCAGCCCGTTCTGGTGGGCACCACCAGCATCGAAAATTCGGAATTGCTATCGGGCCTGCTGCAGAAAGCAAAACTGCCGCACCAGGTGCTCAACGCCAAGCAGCACGCGCGCGAGGCGGAAATCGTGGCCGAGGCCGGCAAGCCGGGCCATATCACCATCGCCACCAACATGGCGGGTCGCGGTACCGACATCGTGCTGGGCGGCAGCGTCGACAAACAGATCGACCTGATCCATGCGGACGAAGCGCTGCCCGAGGCGGAAAAGGAAACCCGCATCGAAAAGATCCGTACCGAATGGAAGCCCGCCAACGAAAAAGTGAAACAGGCTGGCGGCTTGCGCATTATCGGCACCGAACGCCACGAATCGCGCCGTATCGATAACCAGCTGCGTGGCCGCGCAGGACGCCAGGGCGATCCCGGATCCTCGCGCTTCTATCTGTCGCTGGAAGATCCGCTGATGCGCATCTTCGCCGGCGACCGCGTGCGCGCCATCATGGAACGCCTGAAGCTGCCGGAAGGTGAGCCCATCGAAGCCGGCATGGTTTCGCGTTCGATCGAGACCGCGCAGCGCAAGGTCGAAGGGCGCAACTTCGACATCCGCAAACAGCTGCTGGAATATGACGACGTCGCCAACGACCAGCGCAAGGTGCTGTACGCGCAGCGCAACGAAGTACTGGAAGCGGATAGCGTCACTGCCACGGTGGAAGGGCTGCGCGACGGCGCCATCGTTGAAATGTTCCGCGCTCATGTCCCCGAGGAATCGGTGGAAGAGCAGTGGGATATCCCCGCCTTGCAGCGCGCCCTGGAGGCCGACTACCAGATATCCCTGCCGCTGACGGAAATGCTGGAGAAGGAAACCAACCTGACCGACGACGATCTGCTCGAGCGCGTGCGCGAAGCCGGCGCCGCGGCCTATCGCGCCAAGGTGGAACAGGTGGGTGCCGAGGCCTGGGGCCAATTCGAACGCTCGATCACGCTGCAGGCGATCGACCAGCACTGGCGCGAACACCTCTCGTCGCTGGATTACCTGCGCCAGGGCATCCATCTGCGTGGCTATGCGCAGAAGAACCCAAAGCAGGAATACAAGCGCGAAGCCTTCGAATTGTTTTCGGGCATGCTCGATCGCATCCGCGACGACGTCGTCAAGGTGCTGATGACGGTGCGCATCCAGTCGCAGGAGCAAGTGGCGGCGGCGGAAGCCGAAGCGGCCCAGTCGCATGTGCAGAATGTCCAGTACCAGCATGCCGATTACGACGAGGCGCTGGCGGCCGGGCAGGACGAGCGCCCGCAGGGCCAGCAGCCGGTACGCAATGTGATGCCCAAGGTTGGCCGCAACGATCCCTGCCCCTGCGGCAGCGGCAAGAAGTACAAGCAGTGCCACGGCAAGCTGGCATAAGGGGCGGGCGATGACGGCGGCGGCCTGGACGACGGAACTAGATCACGCGGTGATCATGGTGCGGGACCGCCTGGAGCAGGCGGCTCCCCATTTCGAACGCCAGGGATACACCCTGAGCGAGACGGAAGTCCACAATCTTGGCTCCTGGAACCGCCTGATCGTCCTGCGGCATTCCTATGTCGAGCTGCTGGGATGGCCGCCCGGCAAACCGCCGGCCCGCAAGGAAATCGCCGATTCGCCGCTGGGCCTGGAAGCGCTGGTCCTGCGCACGGAAGACGCCGGCGCGACGTATGAACGGCTGCGCGCGGCGGGCTACGCGGTGAATCCTGTCCAGGCGCTGACCCGCCCGGCCCGCGTCGACGGCAAGATCATGGAAGCCCGTTTCGATACCGTTCGCTTCGCCGAACAGCCCATTCCCGGCGTCCGGCTGTACTTCTGCCGTCACCTCACGCCGGAATGCGTGTGGCAGCCGGCGCTCATGAACCACGCCAACGGCGCCCACAACGTCGTGGAAGTCTCGGTCCGTGCACAGGACCCGGCCGCTTTCGCGACCCGTTTCGCCGATCTGGCGGACACGGCCGCGCAGCCCGTCGACGAGGGCGCGTGGATCGTACCCTTGGGCCATGCGCGCCTGCGCATTACCCAGGCGCCTGCCGGACAGGGGAATGCCCTGGATGCGCTGACGCTGGAAGACAATGTGGGGCGGCGCAGCCTGCTCGATACGAAGTTCTGATCTTCGATTCCTGGTGTCGGCCGGGCCTTGTCAGGGCGCGGATCGACTCCGGACTAAAACGCCTGGCCCGGCAATGCCGCGCCAGGCGTTTTTTATTTTTCCTTCGGTTTTGAACACGCCGGTCGGCCGTCAAGCCGCAGTGTTCGGCATCGCGGACCAGCGCCGGCGTTCTTTCGTCTTGCCTGCGGGAAAACACCGTGGCGTTCCAAAGTGTATACACCTTAGTATGCACTTTCCTGTGGAGACGCCCGATGGCATTACCCCGATACGCCGCACGGACTTCGGCCGGCCTGGCAGACCTGTACGACGCCGTCAAAACCATGGCGGTGCAGTTCGATTTCAAGCCTGGCCAGCGCATCAACGAAGTCGAACTGGCGCGCCAGTTGAACGTCAGCCGCACACCGCTGCGCGAGGTGCTGAACCAGCTGATGGTGGAAGGCTTCGTGACGCGCGCCGTCAATCGCGGATTCATCGGCCGGCCGCTCGACGCCAAGCAAATACACAGTCTTTATGAATTCCGCTCCGTGCTGGAATGCGGCATCGTGCGCGCCGCCTGCGAGCGCGCCACGGACGAACAACTGGACGCGCTGCTGGCCGCGGTCGAGGCATCACGGGACGTACCCGAGGACACCGACGCCGTGCGCCTGCTGGCGCTGGACGAGCAATTCCATGTGTCGCTTGCGCGCTTGACGGGCAATGACGAATTCGTGCGCAGCCTGGAAAGTGTCAACGGGCGCATCCATTTCGTGCGCTGGATCGATATGCGGCAGGGGCGCCGCGCCCATACCCAGTCCGAACACCTGCGCATCGTGCAGGCGCTGCGCGCGCGCGACGACGCGCTGTTGCAGGAATTGGTGGCACACCACATCGGCCGCCGCCTGGATCAGATCACCGATGTCATCCGAACGGGCTTTTCGACGATCTATATGCGGGACCAGCTCGAAGACAAGGCCTGACAACCAAGAGGGGGAAAATCATGTCAACAATCCAGCATCATTCCATTCCAGGCTGCCGCGCTCGCCGCTGCCTGGCCATCGCCGCGGCGCTCTGCGCGACGGTATTCGGCATGCTGGCCGGTACACCGGCCGCCCAGGCGGCCGACGAAAAACCGCTGATCCTGGTCGTGCCGTATCCACCCGGCGGCAGCACCGACATCCTGGCGCGCATCATGCAGCCCAAACTCTCCGAGCGCATGCACGGACGTACGGTTATCGTGGAAAACCGTACCGGCGCCGCCAGCCAGATCGCCACCGGTTTCGTGGCGCGGGCGGCGCCGGACGGCAGTACGCTGCTGGTCAGCTTCGACAACCACGCGATCAATCCGGCCGCCAAATCCAATCTGCCCTACGACACGTTCAAGGACTTCGTTGGCATCAGCCTGACGGTGCGCTTCCCTCTTGTCATCGGCGCCAATCCCAAAGTGCCGGGCGACACATTGAGCGCGTTCTTCGACGCCGCGCGCAAGAATCCGCGCAAGCAATACAACTTTGCATCCACCGGCGTGGGATCGCTGAATCACCTGGCCCCGGAACAGCTCAAACGGCTGTCCGGCGTTGATCTGCTGCATGTGCCTTATGGCGGGGGCGGCCCGGCCGTGCAGGCCGTGGTGGGTGGGCAGGCCGACATGACATGGCTTAGCTACGCTGCCCTGCGCGGGCAGATCCAGGCCGGCAAGATAAAGGCGCTGGCCATTGCCGGCGAAAAACGCCTGCCGGACCTGCCCAACGTTCCGACCGTGGCGGAGTCGGGGTTTCCGGGCTTCGAAGCCTATTCCTGGAGCGGTATGTTCGCCCCGGCGAAGACGCCGCCGGCGACCGTCAAGGCACTGACGGTGGACTTCCAGGCCGTGCTGGCCGATCCCGAGGTACATCGCAAACTGACCGAAGCCGGATTCGAAGTCATCGGATCGGATGGTCCGGCGCTGGATGCCTACGTCCAGCGCGAATACCAGCGCTGGGACCAGTTCATCAAGACCAACCACATCAATCTGGAAAACTGACATGGATCAATTGAATGGCGCGGAAGCCATGGTGCGCATGCTCCAGGCCTATGACGTGGAACATATTTTCGGCTTGTGCGGCGACACCAGCCTGCCGTTCTATGACGCCCTGCATCGCCTGGACCACGGCATACGGCATGTCCTGACGCGCGATGAGCGCAGCGCCGGCTACATGGCCGATGCCTATGCGCGCGTCAGCGGCAAGGTCGGCGTCTGCGAGGGCCCCAGCGGGGGCGGCGCCACCTATCTGCTGCCCGGCCTGGTCGAAGCCAACGAGTCCTCGATTCCGGTACTTGGCATTACGTCGGACGTGGCCGTCGGCTCGCGCGGGCGCTATCCCCTGACGGAACTTGACCAGGAGGCGCTCTATCGTCCACTGACCAAATGGAACCGCACCATAGACCGCGCCGATCAGATCCCCGGCATGGTCCGCGCGGCATTCCGAGCCATGACCAGCGGCAAACCGGGCGCGGCGCACCTGTGCTTTCCCTACGACGTGATGAAGCAGAAGGTCGACGCCACGGACATCTGGGCACAACCCGAACACGGCCGCTTTCCCGCCATGCGCTACGCGCCCGACCCGTCCGATATCGCGCGTGCCGGCGCCATCCTGGCGCAGGCGCGCGCGCCGGTCATCCTGTGCGGGGGCGGCGTGGTGATCGCCGGGGCGTGCGATGCCCTGAAGACGCTGGCCGAGTCCCTGAAGGCCGCTGTCTGCGTAACCGTCAGCGGCCAGGGCAGCCTGGCCGATACGCATCCGCTGAACGCCGGAGTGGTCGGCTCGAACGGCGGCATCATGGCCACGCGCGACGTGGTCGCGGCCGCCGATGTGGTCCTGTTCGTCGGCTGCCGGGCTGGTTCGACCTCTACCGAACATTGGCGTTTCCCGGACCGCGATACGACCATCCTGCACATTGATATCGACCCCATGGTCGTTGGCGCCAACTACCGCACGGAAGTCGGTATGGTGGGTGACGCCAAGCTGGCGCTGGAAGCCCTGAATGCCGAGGTCGCGCCACGCTTGTCGCGGCGCCGCGCCGATGCCGTGGACGGATCGGAGCTGGCGGGCAAGGCACGCGCCGCGCGCGCCGCCCAGCTTGACGCGCTGGCCTCGTCGGCCGAGCAGCCTATCAGGCCGGAACGCGTGGTCAAGACGCTCAATCGCCTGTTACCCGAGGACGCGGTGATCTGCGCCGACCCGGGCACGCCTTGCCCATATTTTTCCGCCTATTACGACGCCGCGCGGCCGGGACGCCATTTCATCACCAATCGCGCGCATGGGGCGTTGGGCTATTCCCTGTCGGCGGCGTTCGGCGCGTGGTTCGGCCGTCCGCAATCCAAGTGCGTATCGGTCATGGGCGACGGCAGTTTTGGATTTACGGTGGGCGAGTTGGAAACCATCGTGCGCCACAAGGCGCCGCTCTTGATGGTGGTGTTCTCCAATTCGGTCTACGGCTGGATCAAGGCGAGCCAGAAGGCCGGCTACGACGAGAGGTATTACAGCGTCGACTTCAATCGAACCGACCATGCCCGCGTGGCCGAAGCCTACGGCGTCAAGGCCTGGCGGGTAGAGGATCCGTCGCAGCTGGAATCGGCGCTGCGCGCCGCCATGGAGCACGACGGTCCGGCGCTGGTGGATGTGCTCGCGCAGCCGCTGCAGGATACCGCGGCTCCGGTCAGTCAGTGGATGGGCTAAAAGGGAAGGGCTTTGGCCTGGCGAATGCCGGCGGTGTAAGGACGCCGGGGGCCCTGGGGACCCCAGGAGCCTCTAGGCCTTGACCGCCGCCGATGCCGGCATGCTTGCAACAACATGATTGACGCCCGTCGCGAGCGCCTGCGCGTCTATGCCATAGACGTGCAGCGATACGGCGACGTCATCGCCGGCATTGCCCAGCCGGTGTATCTGGAGCAGGCCCGAGGCGGAGGTGACGATGTCCCCGGGACGCCGGGGAACATCGCGCTGGGCGCGCGCGCACTGCGCCTGCTCGTCCCAGACATACAGCGTTTCGGTCAGTTCGCCTTTGACGACCCGGTACGCGCACCAGGTATGGTGCCCATGCACGGGACTGAACTGGCCCGGCGGCCAGACCAGGTAAACGATGGTGAACTGGCCTTGTGGATCGGCATACGCCACGTGGCGGGTGTAGCCGCCGCGCGGCATGGCCAGGGCATCTGGACACAGCGCGTCCAGAGCGCTGCCGGTATCGGTGTCGGCCACGCCCTTCGCCAGGGCGCCGAGCAGGCCGTCGCCGGACAGATGACGGGCGGCCAGGATGGAGTCGCAAATCGGCGCGAGCAGGGGCGGCGGGGAACGGTGTTGCATGTTTTTATCCCGAATGGCAGATAAATTCGATGCTATACCGGAAACAGAGCAAAAAATTTGCTCAATTCGGCCGACGATTCAACGATGTTGGAACAGACTTGCTGGATTAATCCCGGTCGTCGTCCGCGTGGGTGACGACCGGCACATCGTAGGCCCGCATCGCCGGCGCCTCTCCGTGCCAGGCTTCTATGTCGACCAGGGCCGACAAAGCGCTGCTGCCTTGGGCCAGTTGCGAAGTACCGATATCCAACGTCAATACATTGGGATTGCCATGCCGCTCCAGCTTCGCGTCGTCGGCATCGAACCATGCCCCCGTGGACATCACGAGTACCCCTTGCATGACGCCGTCGTCGATGACCGCGCCGGCCAGGCATGCACCGCGGCCATTATGGATCCGTACCAGTGCGCCATCCCGGATACCCCGTTCGGTGGCGTCGGCGGGGTGGATGTGGACAGGCTCCCTGCCTTGTATCTTGTGCGTGTTCGACAGCGGCGCGGGATCCAGCTGCGAATGCAATCGATGCGCCGGCTGGCTGCTGATCAGATGCAGCGGATTGCGGCGCGCGATCTCGGCGCCCAGCCATTCGGCGGGAGGCAACCAGGCCGGATGGGCGGGGCAATCGTCATAGCCGAAGCCGGCGATGCGTTCGGAATACAACTCGATGCGGCCGGATGGCGTGTGCAATCGATGCGCCAATGGATCGCGCCGGAAATCCTCGAATAGCACAAAGTCGCGGCGCGGCGGCGGCAGTGCCAGATATGCCTGCCGCCAGAATTCCTCGAATGGCGGCGCATCGGGCAGTTCGTCCGATCTGCTCCACCTGTCCTGCATGCGCGCATACATATGGGCCAGCCATTCCCAGGCGTCGCGGCCCTCGGTGTACGCGGCCTGGTAGCCGCCCATCGCCGCCAATTCGCGGAAGATCTCGAAGTCGTCGCGGCTTTGCCCCTGCGGCGGCAAGGCCTGGTGCATCGCGAACACATAGCGGTCGCGCGACGAGGCGCCGATATCGTTGCGTTCCAGCGTGGTGGTCGTGGGCAGCACGATATCGGCCCGCCGCGCCGTGGGCGTCCACCAGGTCTCGTGGACGATGATGGTTTCGGGATGCCGCCACGCCTGTTGCAGGCGGTTCAGGTCCTGGTGGTGATGGAAGGGATTGCCGCCGGCCCAGTAAACCAGGCGCACGTCCGGGTAGGTATATGTCTTGCCGTTGAACCGGTAGGGTGCGCCGGGGTTCAGCAGCATGTCCGTGATACGCGCCACCGGGATGGACTGGCGCGCCGGGTTGATGCCTTCGTGCAGTTCCGGCACGGCGGCGTCGACCCGCGGGTTGCCGGCGCTGTTGATGGACCCCAGGCCGAAGCTGAATCCGCCGCCCGGCAGGCCGATCTGCCCCAGCATTGCGGCCAGGGCGATACAGGCCCAATAGGGTTGTTCGCCATGATGGGCGCGTTGCAGCGACCAGGTGCAGTTCATCAGGGAGCGGCATCCGGCCGCATCCCGCGCCAGCCGCCGTACCGTGTCGGCCGGCACGCCGCAGATGGCGGCCGCCCATTCCGCCGTCTTCGGCTGTCCGTCGCCGTCGCCGCGCAGGTAGGCGGCGTAGCGTTCGTATCCTTGGCAGCAGCGGCCCAGAAAGTCCGCATCCTGGCGGCCTGCTTCCAGCAGGACATATGCCATGCCTATCATCAGCGCCGCGTCGGTATTGGGGCGGATGGGTATCCATTCCGCCTCGATATCCCCCGGCATGTCGCCGCGCGTAGGGGAAATGATCACGATGCGGGCCCCGCGCGCCACCGTGCGCCGCAGCCAGTGGGCGGTGGTATGTTCGCCGGCGCCGCCGGCGATGACTTGCGCGTTGCGCAGCGGCATGCCGCCGAATGCCAGGATCAGGTCGGTGTGGGCGGCCACGCTGTTCCAGTCGGTGACCTTGCCGGTCAGCGGCTGCCAGGTGCCGACAACGTGCGGCAAAAGAAACTGCGCCGCGCCCCAGCTGTAATTGCCGATCTGGTCGGTGCAGCCGCCGCCGGCATACAGGAAGCGGCGCGTCTGGCTCATGGCGTTGTGAAAGCGCCCGGCGGACGCCCAGCCATAGGAACCGCCGAAAACGGCTTGCGCCCCATACGCTTCCCGCACCCGGCCCAGTTCCTCGTGGACGAGTTTCAGCGCGGCATCCCAGCTTACTTCCACGTAGCGATCGCTGCCGCGCCCGGCTCCGTCATCCCGCTTGCGCAGCCAGCCTTCGCGAATCGCGGGCCGGGCGACGCGCAGCGGGGAATGCACCATGTCGGGCATGGTGTGGATCATCGGCGAGGGCGCGCGGTCCGGCACGAACGGTTCGCAGGCGACCAGCCTGCCGTCGCGCACCACGGCGGTATAGGCGCCCCAGTGCGACAGCGTGGGATAGCGTTGGACGGTCGATGGCATGATCCTGGTGGTTTAACACAAAGCGCCGGCGCGGCCGGCGATGGACGCGGCCGGACGGAACGGGCAAGATGGCGGCGCCCGTTGCGGAGGAAAAACCATGGATCAGACCGATATCAAGATCCTGAGCCTGTTGCAGAAAGACGCCGGATGTTCGGTCGCCGAGATCGCCGAGCAGGTCAATCTATCGGTGACTCCCTGCTGGCGCCGTATCCAGAAGCTGAAGGAAGACGGCGTTATCGCCCGCAATGCCGTGCTGCTGAATCCCCTGGCCCTGGGACTGAAGCTGACCGTCTTCGTATCCATCAAGACCAATCAGCACAGCGTCAAATGGACCCGCAGGCTGATCGA
>DATJHN010000451.1:0-2101 GCA_035493915.1 Bordetella sp. | reverse complement strand
AGGCGGCCGCGAGTACGCCGCCTTCGCCCGGTCTGGCCAGCAACGGCCAACCGGGCCGCGCACGGGAAGGAGGTGGGAATGCGCAAGGGTATGCCAGTTATTCCGGCGAGTTTTTTCGGCATGGTGCTGGGCCTGGCGGGCTTGGGCGGGACCTGGCGCGCGGCGCACCAGGCCTGGCAGCTGCCGGCGGCGGTGGGCGAGGCCATCATGCTGGTGGCGACCGTCGTCTGGGGCGTGCTGCTGGTGCTTTACATGATGAAGTGGTTCGTCGCCCGGGATACGGTGCTGGGCGAAGTCGCGCATCCCGTGCAGTGCTGCTTCATCGGATTGATCGGTGTCGCGACCATGTTGATCGCGGGTGCAGTCGGGCCTTATTCGCGGCCCTTGGCGTTGGTGCTGTTTTTCTGCGGCGGCCTGTTTACCCTGGGCTTCGCGGTCTGGCGTACCGGCGGCCTGTGGCGCGGCGATCGCGAATTGGCGAGCACGACACCGGTGCTGTACCTGCCCACGGTGGCGGGCAGCTTTGTCGCGGGCATCGTCGCGGCGGGGTTGGGCTTTCCCGACCTGGGCCAATATGCGTTCGGCGCGGGCCTGTTTTCCTGGCTGGCGGTGGAGTCGATACTGTTGAACCGCATGTACAACTCGCCCAGCATGACCAGCGCGCTGCGGCCGACGCTGGGCATCCAGCTGGCGCCGCCGGTGGTCGGCGCGGTCACGTTGATCAGCGTGGCGCCGGATGCGCCCGTGATCTTCGCCCACATGATGATCGGCTATGGCGTGCTGCAGTGCCTGGTGCTGCTGCGCCTGCTGCCGTGGATCGCGAAAGATCCGTTCACCGCGTCTTATTGGGCCTTTACTTTCGGCGCGACCGCGATGGCGACCGCGCCGATCCGCCTGGTGGGACACGGCGACCAGGGTGTAGTGACGGTGCTGGCACCCATCCTGTTCGTGCTGGCCAACGTGATCGTCGGCGTGGTGGCGGTGGGCACGGTCTGGCGGCTGGCGCAAGGCCGGCTGTTCGGCACGCCGCCGCCGGCTGCCCCGCCGGGGAACGCTAACGCCGCTTAGCCTTGGCCGGCACGGATACCTGCGGGCGCCGGAAGCAATCGATGGCGTGATCGTTGACGATACCGACGGCCTGCATCCATGCGTACACAATGGTGGGCCCGACGAACTTGAAGCCCCGGCGCTACATTTCCTTGGAAATCCGTTCCGACAGCGGGGACGTGGCGATCCAGGTCCTGCCGTCGTTCTGTATGGGGGCGCCATCGGTGAAAGACCAGCAGAAGTCGCTGAAGCTTTCCCCTTTGTCCCGCATGTCCAAATAAATGCGCGCGCCGCCGATGGTGGCCTGGATCTTGGCGCGGGCCCGGATGATGCCGGGATTGCCCATGAGGCGCTCGATGTCCTGTTCGCCGTAGCACGCGACGATGTCGGGATCGAAGCCGGCGAACGCTGCACGAAAGGCGTCGCGCTTGCGCAGGACGGTGATCCAGGACAGCCCGGCCTGGAAGCCTTCGAGCATCAGCATTTCCCACAGCATGCGGCTGTCGCGCTGCGGCACGCCCCATTCCTGGTCGTGGTAGTCCTGCATCAGGGAATCGTCGCTTGCCCAGCTGCAGCGGTGTAGGGAACGCGTGGTCATGAAAGGCGGATCCGGAAAACGCAACGGACAAATTGTAGTGGCGCAGGCCGCGGATCCGCCTTGGACAGGGATCGTTATGCCACGGGTGGTGGCTTGGGCGCCAGCACGGCGTTGTCGCGCCCGTTGATCATCAGGTCCCCGACCTGGGCGACATCTGAGGTTGTGATTTGCGACAGGTACTTGGCGATGATGTCGGCCGGCGAACCTTCCGGCAGCCAATCCCGCAGCCCGCCGGCCGGAGCGGATCTGGCGGGTTCGTCCTGCACCAGCGACAGGGTATCCAGGATTTGCGCGTTGGATGCGTTGATCGATATGGTCACGACGGAATTCCTCGGTGTAATTGAGAGAGTGCGCTGAGTTCCGCCCCCGGCGGCAAGGTTCCCCGCGCCTTATACGCCTTACGCGCCTTGCCGCGCGGGAATTTTCCCTTGTTTCAGGTCCTGGCCGAAGACGGCT
>DATJHN010000450.1:0-15135 GCA_035493915.1 Bordetella sp. | reverse complement strand
CGCGCTACGCATACTCCAGGCGCCGGCTTCTTCATTTCCATCCACCACGACTCCATGCAGCAGGCGTGGATAGACGCAGGCCGCCGCCGCGAGTTTTCCGGCTATTCGATCTTTGTCTCGCAGAAGAATCCCCACTATGAGCAGAGCCTGCGCTGCGCGCGGGCCATCGGTGAACAGATGCTGGCAGCGGGCCGGCATCCCTCGCTTTATCACGCCACCCCTATCCCCGGCGAAAACCGGCCTCTCATCGACAAGCGCCTGGGCATCCACCGTTTCGACGACCTGGTGGTGCTGAAGACGGCACCCGTGCCGGCGGTGCTGGTTGAAGCCGGCGTAATCGCCAACCCCGATGAAGAGGCCGACATGGCCAAACCGCAAACCATTGCGCAAGTGGCGCATGCCATTGCCGCTGGCGTGCATGCCTGCCAGCCGTCGTAGACCCGGTTTCCTGTTGCTTGTCCTACCCATCATTCAAGGAGTATTCGCATGAAGAAGATCGGATTGATGCTGTTGCTGGCCGGCCTGTCGGCGGGCGCCCATGCCGCGGGCTGCGCCGCGCCGCGCAACGCCTTCGACCAGGTGTATTGCGCCGGCAATCTCTTCTCGCAGGCCGACCACGACTTGAACACCGCCTATGGCGACCTCCGCAAGCAATTGCAGCCCGCCCAGCAGGCCACGCTGCGTACCGGCCAACTGGCATGGATCAAGCAGCGCGACCAGGCCTGCAGCGAGGAAAAGTCGAACGGCTACTACGTGAACCTGACCTGCGCCGTGGAAATGACGCAGCAGCGCCAGACCTTCCTGAAGGAACGCCAGCGCGAGTGCAGCAGCACAGGCTGCGTGGACTCCAAGCTGGGCGGCCAGTAAGCGTTCCGGGCGCTTGGGGGAAGTCAGGGCTTGTCCGACTTCCGCCGTTCCCTACCCCGCCTACCGGCCGCGTCAAGTCATTGAAGAAAATTTATAAAATTAATGACTTAAAAGATATTCCTTAAGTCGTTTATGAGCCTGATCGATGTGTAAGGCATGCTCGATCGGACACGGACGACTCTGGATATCGCGGAACAGCAATGGCGTTACACCCCGCGCTATCGGGATATTTACCTGACTCGCTACGGCATCGCGCTGGAGGCCGACGGAAAAGCTCCCAGCCTTACCTATAAGATCCATTTCAACCGCATCGCCGTGCAGTAACTCCGTTCGCGCTTACCCACGACCGGAAGCCATGGATCAGTGCGGCGTATCTGCGTCGCGGGGTGTGGAAGTCAGCGCCCGAGGCGCAAAAAACCAGCTTTCCACCGCGCCAACGCCCAGCAAAATCAGTATCGCAAGCCCTCCGACCAAAAGCCGATCGGTAAGCTGGGCGAATGCAGCCAGGATACCCAAGGCAACCAGGCCCCCTATATGGGCGGGGGACCAGCAGCCATAAACAACGCGTTTATAGAGTCCGCTGCCGATAAGGTACAAGGCGGGACCGCCGAGTAGCGTGACCGTAAGGACGGCGGTCATCCTACCGTCGGGCTGCGAGACGATCAGATTGTTGGCGGCGGCCATGACGATGATGCCGGCGATGAGGATCACATGAACATAATGGAAATAGGCCCCCACCCTGCCAGGGTCGGGTGAGTGCCTGATCACATGGCTGCCGTCCTCGCTGCTGGTGCCGAAATAGACCCACCAAGCCGCGGCCGAACCTAGGAACGCGACAGCAGACGCGATCATGATCGGGGCGCTCCAGACTTCCGCCTCGGCGATCCGGTCGCCGGTCGTCAGGATAGTCTCGCCCAGCGCGACGATAACGAAGAGCTGGCAGCGCTCGGCCAGATGCCCCCCCTCGATAGTCCAGTCGCTTGTGCGGGAGCGGCCGAGAATCGGCAGGGCAAAACCCGTCATCGGTGACAAGTATTCAATCAGGACGGCGGCGATCCAGAAGCCGAGACGCGCTTCCGGCTCGGCAAGCCCACCGGCGATCCAAAAACCCGCGGCAATCACCAGCCAGATCAGCATGCGCAGGAAATTGGCGCTAAGGGAATGGCGCAGTCCAAGTCGGCTAAGAACGAATGCCGTGCGGCCGACCTGAAGAGTGACGTAGGCGCCGGCGAAGGCAAGGCCGCGATGTTCGAACGCCTCCGGGATAGCCGCCGCCATGATCAAGGCCACGGGCATGGCGGCGAAAATCAGCAGCCTGATCGGCCGCGTATCGGGGTCGAACCAATTCGTGACCCAGCAGGTGTATTGCCATCCCAGCCAGACCGCGAACCACAGGACCAGTGTCTGGAGCGCATGGTAAGGCGTCAGTTCATGCAGCAGGAAATGACTGAGCTGGGTAACCGCGAATGCGTAGACCAGGTCGAAGCACAGTTCGACATTGGTGACCTTCGCTTCACCTTCGCCGCGCTGCCGCAGCAGTGGGTGCCGGCTATTTCTGTCTTCCAGGTGGGCTGCTGGGAATGAGTGCATGGTCAAGCCCTATGTGAAGGTACCCGGGTTGATTGGGGCGGCCGCTATGCGCTCTACGGAGAAGTCGGCACCGACGCCGACTTCTCCGGCAGCTATGACGTCACCGCCCCTGTCGGCTTCAGGATGATGTTCTAGATCATCCCCTTAGAACCGCCAGCTTACCCGGATGTTGCCCGCGTTCTGTCGATTGCCGTCGACAACCGCGCCACCCCCACCGCCGCCGGAGCAGTAGTCGGTGGGCGTTGCGCAGTTGCCGCCGGTCCCGATGATCAGGTTCTGCGCTTGTGCCGGCATGACTGCCAATGCACCGGTCAAGGCCAGGGCTGCCGCCGCTGTCCGGCCGGCTGTGGCGCCAAGGGTTGCGGACTTCATTTTTTTCTGGCGTCGGAATGGAAATTGTTTGTCCACAATTTGTTTGCTCTGGCGGTGCGGGAGGTCGAGCGGCACACTCGTATCGGGAGGTAAACCTGCTTGGGTATACTGACAGGCCCATCGCCCGCAATCGAACCATTGAACAACTCAGTCATGAGCGCGGCGAACGAATCGGTTTCGGACACGCCGGACAACCTCTCCGAAACCACGGTCAGCCGCCTGAAATTGCGTATCCGTGCCGAAATCGCGGCTGGACGGATGGAGCCTGGCGTTCGCATGAAACTCGCCGAGATAGCCGAGCGCTTCAACGTCAGCCACATGCCGGTCCGTGAAGCCCTGGGACAATTGAGCGCCGAAGGACTGGTCATACTGCTGCCCAACAAGGGAGCCACGGTACGTCCGGTGGATCGCCAGTTCATCGACGAGATGTACGACGTGCGCGGCGCCTTGGAAGGAATGATGGCGCGCCGCTGTGCCGAACGAGTCACGCCCGATCACGTCCGCGTATTGAAGGCTTTGACGGATGCGTATGCGATGGCCGCGCGCCGCGATGATCTGCCCGCAATGGTGCAGACCAACCGCGAATTGCACCGGCGCATCACCCTGATCGTCGGAAACGAGCATGCGCTGCGCCTGCTGGACCATGGCTGGGAACTGATTTTTGGATTTCGCATGCGGCACGGCCCCACCCCCATCCGCATGGAACAGATCCTGCGCGAACATGCCGACCTGATCGCGGCCATCGAGCGGCGCGATGGCGCCGCCGCCGAGGAAATCGCGAAACTGCATTCCGTGCACGCCCGCGAGGATGTCCTGAAGCTGCTGCCCGACTGATCCACAGCCGGCATTCCCTTCGTCGCGTTCCCGCCGCGGAATACAAGCGGCACTACCCATCCTTCGCTAGAGTTGCCCTGCGCTGACGCGGCACTCTTTCGTCCTGTCATGGTGCCGTTGGGGGTGTCCAACTACTCCGCCCAGGCAGACTGTCCTGCAAAAAAATATTTGATCAAATATCAACAAGTGGATATTCTGATGCGCATCCTATGACCGGACCAGGGAAATCCGAGGTCCGGCAATAACAGCGCGGACGCGCCAGGCGACGCCGCGCACTGGAGACATCGTGAACTTGTTTCAAAGGGTCCTGCCATGACCCGCGTCGCTGTCCTGGATGATTGGCAGCAGTTTGCCCAGGCATCCACCGACTGGAGCCCTTTGCAAGCCCGGGCCGAAGTGCGTTTCTTCCACAACGTGTTCGGGGATGAACAGGAAGCCGCGGCGGCACTGGCGGATTTCGACATCATCATCGCCTTGCGCGAACGTACGCCCTTCCCTGCATCGCTGATCGAGCGCCTGCCCAAGCTGCGCATGTTTGCCTTCACCGGCGTACGCGGCGGCAAAATCGATTTCAAGGCGCTGCTGGCGCGTGGTATCGCCATCAGCTACACCGACGGCAGCGGCGGCGCGGCGACCGCGGAACTGGCGCTCGGGCTGATGCTGGCCGCCGTGCGGCGCATCGCGGCGGGCGATGCCGCGTTGCGCGCTGGCCGGTTCCAGGAAGGCGTGGCGCCTGGCTTTACCTTGGGCGGCAAGACGCTGGGCATCATCGGCCTGGGCCGCATAGGCTCGCTGGTTGCACGCTACGCCAATGCACTGGGAATGCAGGTCATTGCGTGGAGCCGGAACCTGACCCCGGAGCGCGCGCTGGCGGCGGGCGCCCGCCTGGTGACGAAGGACGAGTTGCTTCGCGGCGCCGACATCGTCACCCTGCATGTCCTGTTGTCCGAAGAAACCCGGAACCTGATCGGGCGCGCCGAGATCGCGTCGATGAAGCCGGGCGCGCTGCTGGTCAATACGTCACGATCCCGCCTGGTGGACCAAGGCGCGCTGCTGGAGGCGACCAACGCTGGCCGCATCCTTGCCGCCGTCGACGTCTACGACACCGAACCGCTGGCCGCGGACGACCCCCTGCGCAAATCGGTGAATACCGTCCTGACGCCTCATCTGGGCTACGGCTCCACTGAAACCCTGCAGACGTACTACCGGCAAAGTATCGAGAACATATTGGCCTTCCTGGATGGATCGCCGATTCGCGTCATCGATACCGATCCGAATGCCAGCCGGCACTGATACAGCACCGCCACGCCGGCTCCGCGCGGCGCTACTGCCGCCGGAGGCCGAACATCCACCGCGCAGCAAGAGACCTCTTCATGAAGATTGTCGCGATAGATCTGCACAAACTCAGCAAACCCCAAGTGGACGACAGTCAGTCCCGCCGGCCCTGCTACAACAAGACGGCGCGCCGCGCTTTTCCTATTCACAAATACCCCGAATTCCCGCGCGCGATCGGGCGCACGCCCGGCCAGTCGTTTGAAGAGGTCTGGATACGCGTTACGGCCGAAGACGGCACCTATGGCCTGGGCAATTGCCGATGGTCGAATATGGTCGCGCCCCTGATTCGTGAGCACTTCGCGCCGTTGCTTATCGGCCGCGACTGTTTCGCGACCGAGCTGATCAACGACATGATGTGGCGCTCCACCATGCGCTTCGGAACGGGCGGACTGGGCACGGTGGTGCGCAGCGCGCTGGACCTGGCGTTGTGGGACCTGAAGGGAAAACTGCTGGAGCAACCGGTCTACAAACTGCTGGGCGGCCCCGCGCGCGAATCCATCGACCTTTACTGCACCAGTGATGACCTGGATTGGTCGATGGAGTTGGGCTTCAAGGCATTCAAGATAAGCAACCCGGTCCATCACAGCGAAGGCGCGGAAGGCATCGACATCATCGAGGAAAAGGTGGCGAAGGCCCGCGAGACAGTCGGGCCCAAGGCCGCGCTGATGTACAACCCCGTCATGTCGTTCAATGTCGAATTCGCGGTGCGCGTGATGGAACGGCTCAAGCCCTATCGGCTCAGCTGGTTCGAGGAACCGTTGATGCCGCACGACATCGAGGGCCTGTCGCGCATCAAGGCCGCGGTCCCGACGATTCCCCTGGCCACGGGCGAGGATCACCAAGGGCGGCACGTCTTCCTGGACATGGCCCAGCGGCGCTGCGTGGACATCTTCCAGCCCGACCTGCGTATATGCGGCGGCCTGACCGAGGCGCTAAAAATCTACGCCATCGGTGAAGCGGCGGGCATTCCAACCATTCCTCATGCCGGCGCCAATATTCCCTATGCGCAGCATTTCTCGTTCGCGCTGCCAGAGGCGCCCATGGCGGAATTCTGGATGAATTCGGACCCGGGCGTGCCGCTGGAGAAGGCGTCGGCGTATCCAGGCGCGGCGGTGCCCCGAAACGGCAAGCTCGTGCCGTCCGACGCACCGGGTTTCGGTTTCGAGATCCTGCCGTCGTCACTGATTCCCCTGGCGGATTGAGGCGCGCCATGCGTATCACCCTATGGCCGAATGCCGATGCCCAGGCCGCGCTGCAAGCGCGCCTGGAGACGCTGACGGGAATGGACGTTGATTTCGACTGGATCGGGAACGAGACTGATCTGGGGACCTCGCTGGCTACCGCGGACGCCTTGATAATCAGTACCCCCCGGATCAACCCCGGCATACTCGACGACATCGCCAGCGCGCCCCGTCTGCGCTGGCTGCAACTGTTGAATGCGGGCTTCGACCGGATTCCGCCCGGCTCCCTGCCCAAGACGCTGGTCGTATGCAATGCCAGTGCCGCGCTGGCGCCTACCGTCGCCGAACATGCCATGGCCCTGCTGCTGGCGCTCGGACGCCGCGTGGACGGTTTCGCCGCGCTGACCGCCGCCGGTCGCTGGGACAAAACGCTGAAAGAGCGCCTGCGATCGCTGCGCGGCGCCAATCTGGCGATTGTGGGTTTCGGATCGATCGGCAAGGCATTGGCGAATCAAGCCCGCCCATTCGGTTGCCGCGTGATCGCCGTGACCCGCAACGGCCACCCCGACCCATTGGCCGATGAAACCGTGGCGGTCGGTGACCTGGACTCGGCCCTGGCACGCGCCGACGCGATAGCCGTCACGCTGCCACTGACCGCGGAGACCCGCGGATTGTTCGATGCGGAACGCTTCTCGGCATGCCGCCGGCAACCTCTTTTCGTCAATATTGCCCGCGGCCCTATCGTCGACACGCAGGCGCTGGAGGGGGCCTTGCGCGCGGGCGTCATCGCGGGTGCGGGGCTGGATGTGACGGATCCCGAACCATTGCCCACTTCCCACCCGTTGTGGTCGGCCCCCAATGTGCTTATTACGCCGCATGTTGCCGCGGGCGGAGGCTACGCCGCGCTGGCGGATTTCACCGCCGACAATATCGAACGTTTCGCGCGAGGCGAAGAGCCTGTTTCTCGCGTGTTGATTTAATCGTTTTCCTTATCGCCTGGATAGATGACCATGACTGCGAATGCCCTGACGCCCGCGCTGCAAGAATCCGTCCGCCTGCTCGCGCAGGCCCGTATCACGCGCCAACGCCTGACCGAAATACCCGCCCCTGGCAAGCCCGCCACGCTTGCCGAAGCCCTGGCGATGCAGGATGCCGTGACGGCCGAGCTGGGCGAAACCGTCGGCGGATGGAAGGTAGCGGTAGACAAGAATGGCGATGCCGTGCGCGGCGCGATGTTCACATCCCGGATCCACGCCAGCCCGGCGCGCATCCGCGGCTCGGACGTGCCACTGCTTGGGGTCGAGATCGAAGTGGCATTCCGCTTCGACCAGGATTTGCCCGTGCGGCAAAGCCCGTATACGGCCGAAGAGCTTGCGGCCTTGGTGACGGCGGTTCCCGCGATCGAGATCGTCGACTCGCGCTTCGCGAGCTATCGCGATACGCCCAATCTGGATAGAACCGCGGACCACGCATCCTTCGGCATGCTGATAATCGGCCAGCCGGAGCCGAAATGGCGCGAGCTTGATCTTCCCCATGCAGCCGGTCAGATCCTGGCCGATGGTGAACTGTTGTCTTCCGGCAGCGGCAACGCCAAAGCGGGCGATCCCCTGCTGCCCGCGCTGGCCTTGGCCAACTCGCTGCGGACCACCGGCAGGATCCGCAAAGGACATATCGTCACCACGGGTACCTACACGCCCTTGCGTTTCATAAAGCCAGGCCAGCGGGTTTCAGCGCGTATCGAGGGCTTGAGCGAGGTGTCATTCGATGCGCTGACCGACTAGCGGGTCCAGCCCGCGAGCACCAGCCGGCGCGACCCCCGGCAAAAAATAATCAAGGAGACAAACACCATGCGCAAATTACTTGCGATGCTGGCTGCCGCTGCGCTGCTGGCACTGGGCGCCGGGCAAGGCGCCCGCGCGGCCTATCCCGATCATGCGGTGCGCATGGTGATTCCTTTTCCGCCGGGCGGCGTGAACGACATCGTCGCCCGTATCGTGGCCACTGAACTGAGCAAACGCTGGAACCAGAGCGTCGTCGTCGAAAACCGCCCTGGCGCCAGCGGCATCATCGGTGCGCAGGCTGTCGCCAAATCGGCACCCGACGGCTACACCCTGCTGGTGGCCCCCTCGATCCTGTCCAGCCACCCCGCCCTGTTTCCAAACGCGGGCTACGACCTGAAGAAGGACCTGGTGCCGATCGCCCATGTAGCGACATTTCCGGTGCTGGTCCTGACCGATCCCAAGCTGAACCTGACCAATGGCGCGCAGTTGCTGGAGTACATCCGCAAGAACAGCGGACCGGTGTACTACGGTTCGCCGGGCAGCTCCAGCACGCCCAACATGGCCGCGCAGTGGCTAAGGTTCAAGGCGGGCAAGCTGGAGAACCTGACGGCGGTACCGTTCAAGGGTGATGCCGACATCATCACGGCCATCATGGGCGGCACCATACCCATCGGCTTCGTCGGCCTGCCTTCCGGCCTGCCGCATGTGAACGGCGGACGGGTCCGGGCCACCGCGGTCAGCACCACCGCACGGGCGCAAAAATTGCCGAACGTCACGACACTCGCGGAAAGCGGCGTGCCGGGCTATGAGCTTGCTGGCTGGAGCGCGCTGATGGCGCCGGCGGGTACGCCGCCAGCCATCGTGGATACGATCTCGAAAAGCGTGGGCGAAATCCTGCGCGATCCGGTGGTGGCCGCGAAAATCGTGGAGCTGGGCGCGATTCCGACGCCGAGTACCCCGGCCGAGTTCAGGAAGTATCTGGACGCGGAAATCGACAAGATGACGCAGATCGTCCAGGTGGCGGGGATCCAGGCGAATTGATCGCGCTCGCCGGTCGGCAAATGTAGTCCGGCGATTTTCAAACATGCCAGTCAGGAGACAAACTATGCGGACATTCATCATTCCCGCCATCGCGGCGATAGCGATTCCCATGTCGTGCGGCGCACAGGGCGCGCCTGAACATCCGAAGATCCACATCGCCGCGGCGGCGGCCGCGGTCAGCTATGTGGCGCCCTTCGTCGCCCTGTCCAAAGGCTATTTCAAGGACGAGGGCCTGGACGTATCCATTGCCAACTTCCAAAGCGGCGTGAAGGCCTTGAACGCTGTCATTGGCGGCAGCTCGGATATCGGGCTTGGCTCGTACGGCCATATGATCACGATGGCCTCCAAAGGACAAAAGATAAAAACCTTCGTCAGTTTCCTGCGCTGTCCAGGCTATGCCGTGCTCGTCCGGAATGGCCTGCAGGCGCATTCCATCGCGGACCTGAAAGGCATGAAGATCGGTGTCTCGGCGCCCGGGGCGTCCACGGATCAGTCCATGAAGTACCTGATGGTCAAGGCCGGACTGAAGCCAGACGACTACACGGCCATCGGTATCGGCAACTCGGCCGGTTCCGTCGCCGCCGTCGCCAAGGGCATGGTGGATGCCACGATCGTCATCGAGCCGGTCAGCTCGGAATTACTGTCGCGGAAAGTCGCGCGCCTGCTTGTCGATATGCGCGGCCACGACGGCAACGACAAGGCCTTCGGCGGCGAATATCCGGAAGGCAGCCTGTACGCCAGCGATCAGTTCATACACGACAACCCGAAAACCATCCAGGCCCTGACCAATGCCATTGTGCGGGCGAACAAATGGCTGCAAACCGCCAAGCCGGCCGAAGTCGTCGACTCCCTGCCCAAGGAATTCGTCGGTGAAGACAAGAGCTTGCTGGAGAACGCTTTCGGCAATATCAGGACCTGCCTGTCGCCGGACGGCCTGACCTCGCCTTCGGGCGCACAACAGGTGTTCAATATCATGTCCACGTCGGATAGCAGCCTGGCGTCCAAGAACATCGATCTGGACAGCACTTACACGAATCAGTTCGTGAACAATGCCCTGAAGAAATCGGGGCAGTAATACGACGGCAGTCAACACTGTGCAATGCACGCACGAAGGAACAGGATGACGGCATGACTACGAGCAACCCCAATACGCAAGGTAAACCCGATGTCCATCTGCCGGTGCGGCCGGATTGGCTGGCCCTGCACAACGAACCGGTGCTGGAGCCGGAACTGGAAATCGTCGACCCGCATCATCACCTGTGGGATCGGCCCGGCGCCAGATACCTGCTTGCCGAACTTCTCGAAGACACCGGCAGCGGCCACAACATACTGTCCACCGTCTTCATGCAGTGCCAGGCGATGTACCGGGCATCGGGGCCGCAAGAGATGCGGGTGGTGGGCGAGATTGAATTCATCAACGGCATCGCGGCCGCCGCGGCGAGTGGCCACTATGGTCCCACCCAAGCCTGTGCGGGCATTGTCGGCCACGCCGACCTGACCCTGGGCGACCGCGTCGAGGAAGTCCTGCTGGCCCAGGTCGCGGCCGGCAACGGGCGATTCAGAGGCATACGCCACATCACAGCGTGGGACCCGGATCCCACCTTCCTGAATCCACGCAGCGCCGCGCCGCAAGGGCTGATGGCCGATCGGAAATTCCGGCAGGGCTATGCCCGCCTTGCCAAGTTGGGGCTGAGTTTCGACGCGTGGCTGTTCCATACGCAGTTGGGCGAGTTCGCCGATCTGGTGGATTCGGCGCCGGACGCCACGGTGATACTGGATCATGCCGGCGGTCCGATCGGACGCGGAAAATATCACGACAAAAGACAGGAAACCTTCAAGGTCTGGGAAAAATCGATACGCGAAGTGGCGCGGCGTGAAAACGTCATCGTCAAACTGGGCGGCCTGAGCATGCGCATCAATGGCTTCGATTTCGAACAGGCTGCCATGCCGCCCAGTTCAGCGCAAGTCGCGGATGCCTGGCGGCCCTATATCGAAACCTGCATCGATGCGTTCGGCACCGAAAGATGCATGTTCGAAAGCAACTTCCCGGTCGATAAGGGTTCGCAGAGCTACGTCGTGCTGTGGAATGCATTCAAGCGGCTGGCTGCCAAGGCGACAGATACCGAAAAGGCGAATCTGTTCCGCCGTACCGCGGAAAGGGTCTACCGGCTGTAAGCCTTGACGTCGATCTCGTCTATCTGGTCAGGCGACAGGTAAATTTCGGCATAGCGTTCATACACGCCGGAGGTCAGAAAGAGATTGAACAGGTCCGCATCGATGTGTCCCTGCGCTTTAAGGGACGCGAGTATGCGGATTGATTCGGAAAGCGACTTCGGCTTTTTGTAGGGACGGTCGGACGCCGTCAAGGCTTCGAAGATATCAGCGATCGCCATGATGCGCGCGGGCACCGAAAGTTCATCGGCGCCCAGCCCGCGCGGATACCCGCTACCGGTCAGTGTTTCGTGATGGGTGCAAGCGTACTCGGGTACACGCTTCAACTCGGGTGGCAGAGGCAACTGCTCCAGCAGTACCACGGTTTGCACGATGTGCTCGTTGATTGTGTACCGCTCTTCGGCGGTCAGGGTTCCGCGGCCGATGGACAGGTTGTACAGCTCGCCGAAGTTGTAAAGGTGTTCCGGTACTTGCATGCGGAACCCATAGCGGTCGTCGTAACGGTGCTGGTCGGTACGCGGCACGATGTGTTCGGGTTTGTCTGCAAGCAGGCGTTCGACCACCGGCAATGGCTGGATAGCCAGGCCATCCAGGCGGCCTTCTTCCGCGTGGGAAAGGCCGATCCTGTCGTCGAAATGACGCAACCAGGTCTTTTGAGCGATGGCGCGCAGGCGCTCCAGATGCTCCGGCAGCATGGATTCGCCGCCGACGTTGCACTTGGCCACAAAGGCGAAGTCGTCGATCAGTTGCAGACGCGTGGCCTCGCAGGCCTGCTGGGTTGCGGCCGGATCGGCACCCGCCAGCAGGGCGTTCAGGCGCTCGATCTCGGCATCGCGTAGCAATACCTCGAAGCGCGTGCGTATTTCATGGATGCGGTTGAAGATGGTTTCGAGCTTGGTGGCCTTGTCGATCACGTATTCCGGCGTGGTGATCTTGCCGCAGTCATGCAGCCAGGTACCGATACGGAATTCGCGCCATTCGTCCTCTGTCTCGAAGCGGAAATCCGCGAGCGGCCCTTCTTTCATCTCGCACGCGGCCTCGGCCAGCATGCGCGCAAGTTCCGGAACCCGCGCGCAATGGCCACCGGTATAGGCGCTCTTGGCGTCGATGGCGCTGGCGAGCAACTGCAGCATCGAATCCATCAGCACGCGCTGGGACTCCAGCAGTTCGATGTTTTCGAGCGCGATACCGGACTGCGCGGCCAGCGTCTCCGCATAGCGCACCAAGCCCGGATCGAAGGCGGCGGCGGGCGATCCGTGCTGGCGCGCATCGGCCAACGCGATGACACCGATGGCTTGATCGCCATGCGCCAGAACGGGGACCACCAGCAGCGATTGCGGATCGCCGCCCAGCAGCAAGCGCTGCATGCGCATATCGAAGTCCTGGCTTGTCCTATCGAGCCTGAGCGGCTGCCCGTGCGTCACCACCCACACGCAGGGATCGGTCGGTGCGCCGGCCGACGACAGCTCCATATCCCGCGGCGGCGCATTCGTTTGGTCGTCCTGGCGCTTTTCGTCCTGGGAGGTGGCCGCGAGCCGCAAGGTATCGTCGCGAGTGCATAGCCAGAACTGGCCGGTCCGCGCATCCACCAGGCGTCGCGCGCTGTCCAGCGTCTGCTGCATCACCGTATCCCTGCTGCGCCGCGCCGCCAGTTGCGTACCGCTTTCCAGCAGTCTTTCCATTTTGGCGAGGCTCGCGTCAAGCGCCTCGGTGCGCTCACGTATCGCCGTCTTCATCGTATGCTGCGCGGTGCCAAGAAGGTCGATTTCCTGGAATATTGAGTGCACGGGTTTGTCGCCGCTGAAGTCCAGGCGCTGGATTCGTTCGGCGTCGCTGGTCAAGGCCGCGAGGCCGCCGGAAATTCGACGGGCGACGACGTTGCTCAGGGGCAGAAAAATGACCAGGATGACGGCGGCGAGCAGCACGATGCCATTGCGGGCATTGTCGATCGGACCGGTGTAAAGACTCATGGGCGCGAACGCGACCACATGCAGGGAAACAGTGGGCGTCACGACCACCGAGCGGCTGGCGTAGGCGAATTCCTTACCATCCACGGTTTCGATGCGGCTGCCGTCTCGCTGCAGCATGTCGGCGGCCGCCGCGTATAGGGGATTGGTCGATCGCGCCACGGGCTGCAAGAGCTGTGGAATCGAGCGGCTGAAGCGTTGACTCGCGTGCGCGGCCAGCACCTGCCCATGGCCGCCGGTCACGACGATGCCGCCGTCCCTGCCTTCCAGCGAGGACGCGGCATAGCTCTCCAGGTCTCCGAGCGCAAGGTCGGCGCCAAACACGCCGGCACCGCCGGCCAGCGCGCGGGACAGCGTCAGTCCCAGACCCCGTAGCGACTCGTACACATAAGGCTCGGTCACATGCAGGCCGGGTGTGGCCTTGGCTGCGTCGTACCATGGGCGCGTGCCAGGGACGTAGGTAGAGTCGCGAACCGCGCTTCCTATCGATTTCTCATTCGCGGCGAGGAACTGCCAGTGTTCCCGGCGGGTCGAGCCGGTCGGCGCCGGATCGATGAAACGCACGGCGAACTCGGTGGCAGCGGGCGCCTGCAGGGTATTCGCGATGCGGGCATCTCCCCGCACGCCTATCACTTGCAGGAATGCGCCATCGTTGAAACCGTAATAGACGCTATAGATGCGCGGGTTGTCGCGTAGCGTGGTGACCAGGGCCGGAATCAGCGCGGGCTGGTTCACCTGGCCGTTCAGCAAGACCCGCTCCGGCTCCAGCATCGATTGGGCTTGCACCGCGGCGCCGGCATCGGCGAGCAACCCATGCAACTGGTCGACATTGCGCTGTGCGATCAGCGAGAACGTGGCGCGCGCGCTTTCTTCGGCAAGGCCCCTGAGTTTCGCGATCGAGAAAGCGATGGTGCCCGCCGTCAATACAACGACAAAGGCAGCCAGTAACACCGTGGGCAATACGTGAAATCGGACTTTCATGTACCAGACACCTGTGATCGCTTGAGGCGAAATCATAGTCCCAAGGTCCGGTGCGTAGAGCTTGTCGTATGGGGAATAGCCGGCCGCCTACCTAAAACATGGGATGTGCGCTGCGCGCTTCTTGCCTAGAATCGCGACACTTTTCTTCACTCACTTCGCACCAGCCCAGCGGGTTTTCCGGCGCCGGCGATTTCGCCGCGCGTTGCGGGATGGCTCGTTCGCTGAAACCGCACACATGAATCGCATCTACCGTCTAGTCTGGAACAGCACGCTCGCCGCCTGGCAGGCCGCTCCCGAAACTGCCCGTGGGCGCGGCAAAGGACAAGGCGGTACACGCAGCGGACGAGGCCCGCGCCTGGCAAGCCGCGGCGCGCTCGCCCTGGCGGCCCTGGCGGTGGGATTGGGGACCGGCCAGTCCCCGGTCCTGGCCGACCCGATAACAGGCATCGCTGGCGGCGCCGGTGGGCTGGGCGGTGATATCACCGCGTCCGGGGCGGGCAGCGACGTCTTCAATAGCGGTGGGGCCGGCGGAGTCGGCCAGGCCGTCTTCGGATCGGACGGAGGCGGTACCGCGAACAGTGGCGGTGTGGGCGGCGACACGGCTCTTATCGCGCCCGGCGTCCTGGGCGGCGACGGCGGCGGCGGCGGCGGCCTGGAGAACGGAGGAATTGGCGGTGGCGGCGGCGGCGGTGGCGCCGGGACTCGCGTCGGCGACGGAAAAGGCGCTGGAGGAGGCGGTGGCGGCGGTATCGGCTTCGCCCTGGCTCCGGGCAACCTGCCGTCGGACGCGACTGTTCAAAGCGGCGGCGTGATCGGCCTGACAAGCAACATCACGGGCGGTTCCGGCGGCGCGGGCGCCGGCTTTGCTCCCAATAGCCAGACCGGTAGCGGGGGCGGCGGCGGGGGCGGTGGAGCCGGCGTCTTCATGACGGGCGCGCCTATGTCGGTGAACATTCCGTCGACCGTCACGGTCCGAGGTGGATCCGGAGGCCTGGGGGGAAATTCGTGGGAAGA
>DATJHN010000449.1:0-7176 GCA_035493915.1 Bordetella sp. | reverse complement strand
CAATCGATGCGGAAAACGCAGGCCGGCTTCATGGAATTCGCGCTCCAGCAGGCGGCGCATGGGCATCCCGGCCGAATACACCACCCAGCGCGAGTCGCTCAAGTCGGCCAGTTCCAGATGCGCGCGCGAGGCCAGGGGATGTTCCCGGCTACTGACGACGGCCAGGGTCTCCTGGTACACATCCAGGCTTTCATACAACTCCGGCTGGACCGCGACGGTGCTGCGGCAAATGGCCGCGTCCAGCTTGCCGTGATCCAGCAGCCGCAGCAGCCGCCCGCTGGTGTCTTCCACGACCTCGATCGCCAGGTCGGGCGCGTGGCCCAGCATCTCCGTCAAGGTATCGGCCACCAGCGGTACCGCGCCCATGATGGTACCCACGGCCAAGCGGCCGCCCTGGCCTTGCAGCACGTCCGCCAGATCCTCGCGCAGATGGGCGACATCCGTCTGGATCAGGCGCGCATAGCGGATGGCGCAATGCCCGGCCTCGGTGGCCACCAGCCCGCGGGACGTGCGCTCGAACAGCGGTACCCCGATGATCGATTCCATTTCCTGCAATGCCTTGCTTGCGCCGGGCTGCGTCAGCGCGACCCGGTCGGCGGCCTTTTGCAGCGAGCCCTGATCGGCCAGCGCGCTGAGCAGATGCAACTGCTTGAGCCGCAAACGGGACATCAGCGTTGCCAGGGTGGGGAGGTTGCTCATGAGAATCTCTTATGCCTGTATGTGGAGCCGTCAATTTTCAAGAGACCCGGCTTTCCGTAAATTTCCATCGCGGTTGCAGGAAAACACGTGTTCGAAGAGGGCAGGGCATTGTTCGTGAGCGATGCCGGCCTTCGGCGTATCCGTCGACCATAACGAGAAACGATGAGACATGGCGCTAATCAACTATCTGACGCAAATCCAGTTCGGCTTTGACGCGCTGGCGTTGCTGCCCCAGGAGTGCGCCCGTGTCGGTATTTCGCGGCCGCTCATCATTACCGACGCGGGCGTCCGCAAAGCGGGACTGCTCGATCGCGTGCTGGCCCAACTGCCCGGCATCGTGGAAGCGGATGTTTTCGACGGCACGCCATCTAATCCCAATGAAGCCAAGGTACGCGCCGCGGCGGAACAGTTTCGCGCGGGCGGCCATGACGGCATCGTAGCGGTAGGCGGCGGTTCGTCGATAGATCTCGCCAAGGGCGTGGCTGTTTGCGGTACGCACGAAGGCGAGCTGCGTTCATACGCCGCGATCGAGGGCGGCGTGGCTCGCATCACGGCGGCCACCGCGCCCGTCATCGCGATTCCCACGACGGCCGGTACTGGCAGTGAAGTCGGCCGTGCCGCGATCCTGATCCTGAACGACGGGCGCAAGGTTGGTGTTCTGTCGCAGTACCTGATTCCCCGCGCCGCGATTTGCGATCCGGCCCTGACGCTGGACTTGCCCGCCATGCTTACCGCGGCCACCGGCATGGATGCTATTGCCCATTGCCTGGAAACGTTCATGTCGCCCGCGTTCAATCCGCCCGCCGACGGCATCGCGCTCGACGGATTGCGACGCGCGTGGCGGCACATCGAAACCGCTACCCACGTTCCGCACGATCGCGAGGCCAGGCTGAACATGATGAGCGCTTCCATGCAGGGAGCGATGGCATTCCAGAAAGGGCTGGGCTGCGTGCATAGCATCAGCCATTCGCTGGGAGGCATCGATCCGCGCCTGCACCACGGCACGCTCAACGCGATTCTGCTTCCGGCGGTCATCGAATTCAACGCGCAGTCCGATTCCATGCGGGTCGAGGACAAGCTGCGGCGCATGGCGCAGGCCATGGAGTTGCCGGACGCCGAAGGGGCGTCCATCGGCGCGGCGATCGAGGCGCGCACGGCAGCGCTGGGCTTGCCTACCCGGCTGTCCCAGGTGGGCGTGACGCGCGAACGCTACGCCGATATCGTGCGCGGGGCGCTGGCCGACCACAGCCACAAGACCAATCCGCGCGAGGCATCGGCCGCGGATTACGAATCGATGCTGGAGCGCGCGTTCTAACTGACCCTCCGCGGGACGGATGGGGCCTTTGTCGTATCTCCGCATCATTTGTCTCGTGTTCATTTTTTGTGTTTGATATTGTATAAACATTTATACAAAATAACTAGGTAGCCGCGGCGGAACATCCGGCGGCTGGCCTAAGAAAAATCGGAAATCGGCATCAGGCCCATGGGGCGATTTTGTTTTGCAAAACCAAAATGTATATATGAATAGATGATTTTGACGCCGCAACAGCCTAACCGCCGGCTTGCGACGAACGCAACGGCGGCGTCAGTTCACCGAAAGAACCGCATCGAGCAATGAGCCTGTACAGGAGCGATCCCACATGAATATCGAACACCCCGCGCCCTTGATCGGCGCACTCGTCACCGGCATCGACGTAAAGCGCCTGAGCGATCAGGAGTGGGACGCGTTGTACCGCCTATGGCAGGAGCGCAGCGTGTTGGTGGTGCGCGGCCAGGATCTTCAGATAGAGGACTACCTGGCCTATAGCGCCCGCTTCGGGCGGCTGAAGCCTCACCGCGTGCGGCGCACGCGTCACCCTGACTATCCCGAGCTGACCGTGATGGGCGTGGGCGCGCGTACCGCGGACGGCAAGGCCAACGATCTGATCTACAACCGCGGGCTGGAGTGGCACACCGACGGTCCCTGGGATACGGAGATCTGCAAGGCGACCCAGCTGTACGGCGTGGAGATTCCATCGAAGGGCGGCGACACCTTGTTCGCGAGCATGTTCGCCGCCTACGACAGCCTGCCCCCGGCGCTGAAACAGCGTATCGAGGGCCTGCAGGGCGAGTTTGCCTACGGCGGCCGCCCCCGCACCGGCATAGAACGGCTGGAACCCGAGGACCAGGTGCGGCCGCCGGCGGTGCATCCCGTCGTGCGCGTGCACAAGCCGTCGGGCCGCAAGTCGCTGTATGTGAACCCGGGCCATCTGATGGGCTTCGTGGGGATGTCCGAGTCGGAAAGTACCGAACTCATGGAAGAACTGTTCAGCTATATGTTGCAGCCCGGCGCCGAGTACCGCCACAACTGGCAGGTGGGTGACGCCGTCATCTGGGACAACCGGCATTCGATCCACGCCGCCGGCGGCGGCTATCCCCTGAACGAGTCGCGCATCCACTGGCGCGTCACGATCATGGAAGACCCGGCCTATCCCTACTGAGCAATCCCGAGGTGCCCGCCGGCCGGCGGGCACCTGGTTCCTTTGCGCGCCGGATACACGCCGGCGCGACGAAAACAAAATCTGGAGACATCAACATGAAGAATTGGCTTACTCGCCTGCTGCTTGCCGCTGGCTGCGCCACGCTTATCGCCGGGCCCGCGTTGGCCGAATATCCCGAGCATGCGATCACCCTGGTGACGCCTTTCGCGCCGGGTGGGGGCAGCGATCTGGTTACCCGCGTGCTGGCCGAGGCGCTGACACGCCACCTGGGCGAAAAGGTCATCGTGCAGAACTTCGGCGGCGCCGGCGGCATTATCGGCACGCAACACGTGGCCAGTTCCGCGCCCGACGGCTACACGCTGCTTCTGCACCACACCGGCCTGGCCACCGCGCCGGCGCTGTACTCGCATTTGACCTTCGATCCGGTAAAGAGCTTCGCGGACGTCGGCCTGTTCGCCGACACGCCCATGATCATCGTTTCGTCCAATTCGCTGCCGGCGCATAACATGAAGGAATTGGCCGATTACGTGCGGAAGAATAAAGAGAAGGTCACGTTCGCGTCATCGGGTAGCGGCAGTGCCACGCATCTGTGCGCCCTGCTGTTCCAGAAAGAGGTCGGTGCCAAGGTAACCATGGTCCAGTACAAGGGCTCGGGTCCGGCCCTGCTCGACGTGCAGGCCAATCGCGTCGACCTGTTGTGCGACGTGACCGCCAGCATGTCCAAGTACATTACCTCGGGCAGCGTGCGCGGATACGTGCTGACCACCGACAAGCGTCTTCCCACGCTGCCGAACCTGCCGGCGTCCGACGAGGTGGGTATGCCCGACTTGAAGATCAGTGCGTGGTACGGTCTGTACGCGCCAGCCGGCACGCCACAGGCTGTGGTCGACAAGCTCTCCAAGGCCTTGGCCGAGGCCGATGCGGATCCCCAGGTCAAGGAGCGTCTGGCCCAGATGGACACCACGTTGTTCGATCCGAAGCTGGCCACGCCCGAGGCTCTGCACCAGCGGCTGACTTCGCAGATTGCCTTCTGGACGCCTATTATCGAGGCAGCGGGCGTCAAGCCCAATTGAGCGGAGATATCGCATGAATGTGAACGAACGACGTAATCGCCTGCGGCAGATACTCCAGGGCCGCGATTGCGTGCTGGCCAGTTCGGTGGGTGATCCCTTGTCGGCGCGCATCGGCGACGAGCTGGGCGTCCAGGTCGGCGTGCTGGGCGGCTCGGTGGCCTCGCTGGCCGTGCTGGGTGCGCCTGACCTGATCGTGCTGACGCTGTCGGAGCTGGTCGAACAGGCGCGGCGTATCACCCGCGTGGCGCGGTTGAGCCTGCTGGTGGACGCGGACCACGGCTACGGCAATGCCCTGAACGTGATGCGGACGGTGGAGGAATTGCAGAACGTCGGCGTTTGCGGCATCTCTATCGAAGACACGCTACTGCCGCGCGCTTACGGCGCGCCAGATCCTTTCCAACTGATCACGGTGGAAGAGGGCGCGGACAAGATCCGTGCGGCGGTGCGGGCGCGCGGCGATTCGGGTATGGCGATCCTGGCGCGCACCAGCGCGCTGGCGCTGGAAGGCGTGGACGGGACGCTACGCCGTCTGCGCGCCTACGAGCAAGCCGGCGCCGACGGCCTGTTCATTCCCGGCCTGAGCCAGCGCGCCGACCTGGACCGCATCGCGCAGGAAGTACGGCTGCCCATCGTGCTGGGCGGCGGCAGTGCCGACCTGCTGGGCGACTCGGCGTACCTGGCCAGCCGCGGCGTGCGTATCTGCTTTTCCGGACATCGGCCGTACGCCGAAGCGGCACGCGCGTTTCACGACGCCGTGCGGGCCGAACGGGAACGGCTGGGTTGCGCCATGCCGGAACCCATCGCGCCCGCAGCGCTGATGGATAGGCTCAGCCGGACCACGCTCTACGATCAGTATGTGGCCGACTATCTGGCGCCCAAGCCCGGCGGGAAATCCGCTGCCGGAGCCCGTTGATCGCGTGGAAGAAAGTTTGAAAGGTATAAATGAATAGATAATTTTGGTGCGACGTGGCCTTGTATACTGCCCGCCAAAAGAGCTAAACATTTATGCCTATCATGCGCAAGAACGCAGCCAGATCCGCTCCCGCCGCGACGCCTCGAATCGCATTTACCCGGACCCAGGCGCCCCTTTACCGGGACGTCGCCGTCGCGCTGGAAAAGGCGATCGCCGACGGCGTCTGGAAGCCGGGCGACCGTATTCCTACCGAGGCCGAACTGGAGCCGCTGTTCAACGCCAGCCGCGGCACGCTGCGCATGGCCATCAGTGAGTTGGTGCGCAAGCAGTTGCTGCATCGCCAGGCCGGCAGTGGGACTTTCGTGCTGGGGCCTTCGTTCAAGAGCCTGGAGCGCTATTTCCGCTATGAAAGCCTGGCGCAGGATCCGCGCATCGTTCCCCATAACAAAGTGCTGGACCAGCGCTTCGTACCCATCGACGAGCAGGCTGCCCCATTGCTGGGCATTCCCGCCGATACCGAAGTCGCGTATCTGCGCCGCCTGCGTTATCACCAGAACGAACCGTTCCTGATCGTCGACTCGTTCTTTCCCATGTCGGTGTGGAACACGATCGCCGGCGCGGACTTCGATTCCGCTTCCCTGTACGACGAATTCAAGCAGACCTGCGGCCTGTATGTGATCTGCGTCGAAGAGTATCTGCGCGCCGATCTCGCCAACGATGCCGAAGCAGCTTTGCTGGGCATCAATGTGGGCAGTGCCGTGATCCGCGTCGAACGGACCTCGTACACCTTCGCGGACAAACCTGTGGAGTACCGGCGCGCGGTTGGCCGGGCCGACCGCTTCCGCTATCACGTTTGCCTGCGCTAGGGCGAGCAGCGCGGGCAGCCGCGGTCACGGGGTAAAGCATCGTACTTCCCTCGTTATAGCGGGCAACGAGGTGCGTGAACGTGCCCGCGTGCCAGGCTGTACCGCATAAACCGGTCAGCGTTGGATGACGGCCATGCCTTCGCGCATTTCCTGTGGCTCTTTTCCCTGGCGGAACACATAGCCCGTGTGCGGTCCATGAAAGGTCATGCGCTTGCCGTCGCCGGCCAGCCAATCGCCTTCCGGCAAGGCCACCACAGTGACGGCAGGATTGGCGACCAGGAATTCGGCGATACGGTCGTTGCGCGTTTCGCCTTGGTGTCCGGCCGGCAGGGCGTTGGTGTAGTGCGGGTTGATCTGGAAGTCGATCAGGCCCAGGGCATCGAAACCGCCCGGGTCGACGATGGGCATGTCGTTGGTGGTGCACAGCGTGGGGCAGGCCAGGTTGGCGCCGGCGCTCCATCCGGCGTAGGGCGTGCCCGCCTTGACGCGTTCGGGTATGGCTTGCAGCCAGCCGCGCCGGCGGCATTCCGCCACCAGTTGGAAGGTGTTGCCGCCGCCGACCAGGATGAGTTCGAAGTTGTCCGTGGCGTCCGCCTGCACGGTGTGGGCGCCGGTCAATACCAGGCCCAGCGGCGCAAGGGCGGCCTGCACCTTGGCGGTGTATTCGTCCCAGCTGGTGGTGACGCCGGCGAAGGGCACGAACAGCGTTTTGCGGCGGTCGCCTGCCAGCGCGCGCAGCGCCGGCAATGCATGCGTGAGATAGCTGCCGTCGGGCGAGCGGGAATTGCTTAGAAGAAGCAGTTGCGTGGACATGGGAACGAGCTCCGCGACGAATTGGATGGGGGCCAGGGTATCAGCTCCGTGACCGGAGCGACATCAGAGCATGGGCTCCGCGGCTGGATTGGAAATCAGGGCAAGGGTTCCGGGGTAGGGGCGGATATCACGGCACAAACTCCGCGGCTGCAACATCACAGCACAAGCTCGGCAACGAGCTTTGCGATCAGCGCATTGGAGAGCACGGTCGGCAAACCGCTGGCGCGGCGCGCGGCGGCGCGGTGCTCCTCGACGAAGCCCATGCAATCCATCAAGAGCATTTGCGCGCCGCGTTGGCGCAGGGTTAGCGCGGCGCTTTCGACGGCTTGCAG
>DATJHN010000448.1:0-16349 GCA_035493915.1 Bordetella sp. | reverse complement strand
ACGCGCTAAGCGACGTGCCCGGGCAAATCATGGTGGTAGGGCATACCGATGATCAGCTCCCCGCGCCCGGAGGGCCCTCGAACTGGGCGCTGTCGCTGGCGCGCGCCACGCAGGTCGTGGAGCTGTTACGCCAACAGACGGATCTGCCCCGGCGCTTTGTGGTGCAGGGCGAAGGCAGCACCGATCCCGTTGCATCCAATGACACGCCCGCGGGCCAGGCGCGCAACCGCCGGGTCGTGATCACCCTGCTTGCGCCAGGTGCCGCGCCGTAACGCACTCTGTGCCCGGCGCGCACCGCGTCCGGATTCCATCTCAAAGAACGCGCTTCATGATCAACAAAATTTTCGCCGGATTGACTTTCCGCCGCGTCGCGATGGCTTTGCTCGTATTGCTGGGTATCGCGTTCGTCGTGCAGCAGTCGCCGCGATTCTCCTATGCGGGGCATGCACCTTTCGCCACGCCCATTGCCCGCGCCTGGCTTACCGTTGCGCTGGTGCTGTTGTGGGTGTTCGCCTATGGCCTGGTCGCGCTGCTGCGCCGTCTGGATCGCGTACGCGTCATCTGGGAGCCCGCTCCTCCGGAGCCGCTGCCCGTGCCCCCCGACGAGGGCCCGCTGGTGGAAGCGCTAGACCGGCTCGACGGTCTGTTTCGATCGATGCGGCGTGTGTTGCGCAAGGGTGGCCCCTGGTGGCGCCTGGGGCGCCACAGTCTTTACCGTCTGCCGTGGTATTTGGTGCTGGGCAGCCAGGGCAGCGGCAGGTCGAAGCTGCTTTCGGCGTGCCGTCTGGATTTTTCGTCACCCGGCGACGAATGCGAATGGCGGCCAGGAGATGCGTGCCGATTCTGGCTGGGAGAGCGGGCCTTGCTGATCGAGGCGGGCGGGATGCCGGCGTCCGCGGACACGCCAGCCAATATCGAGGCCGTGCTCTGGCAGCGCTTGCGGAAGCAATTGCGGCAAGCGCGCCGCGGTTGTCCCGTCGACGGCGTTATCGTCGCCGTCAGCGTGGCGGATCTCCTGGGTAGTGAAGAGGGCGCCCTGGCTCGCGCCCGCGACATCAGGACCCGCCTGCGCGATGTACAGCGCAGCTTTGCGCATCCGTATCCGGTCTACGTCGTCATCACGCAATGCGACCGGCTGGCGGGATTCGATGCGTTCTTCGCCCATCTGGAGCGCGCCGCGGCGGAACAGGTCTGGGGAGTCACTTTCACGGGTTCGATGGGGCGTGTCGGCGACTCGCCGCTGGCGTCGTTTTCGACGGAGTTCGCGGCCTTGGTGCGCAGCCTGCAGAATCGCGTCATTCCTCTGTCGGCCGCTGCCGATGGCGCGCAGGCAGGGGCGATCTATGGCTTTCCCACGCAGTTCGAAGCGGTGGGCGAACCGCTTCTTTCTTTACTGACGCATGTCTTCACCCGCTCTCTTCATGCTCCGGCACCGTGGCTCCGCGGCGTGTATTTCACCAGCGGAGTCCAGAAGGGCGAAGAGCTGCCGGTTTCCTCCAGCCCGGTCGCCGCCGCGGTGCGAAGCGCCGCCGCTCCCCCTCTCCGGCACGCCGCGCATTCGCAGTGTTATTTCATCACCGGCTTGCTGCGGGATGTGATATTCCGGGAATGCGGGCTCGCGGGCAAAGCGGCGGCATTCATGCGGCGGCCGGCGTCGCGCTATGTGGTGCCGGCGGCCATCGCGACCATGATCGTGATGGCCGGCGCCGCGCTCGTGGCTGGCTATCAGCGCAATCTGGCCATGATGGATGCGGTGCAGGCCGATACGGCACGGCTCTCCGCATTGGCCGCCGGCCTGGACGCGGGCGGGTCCGAGGACAATGCAGCCGGGATCGTGGCCTTGCTGAACCTGGCCGCCCGGCCCGCCATCGCGCCGGCATCGTCGTTCGCCGAGGCAGCACTGTTGCGCCGGACAGGCCTGTACCAGGGCGACAGGCTGGAGCCCGTGGCGCATGCCAGGTATCGTGCCCTGTTGCGGCAAACGCTCCTGCCGTTCGTACAGGCGCGCGCGCTCCAGGCGATGACGGACCCATCCCTCGGCGACATGTCGCGGTTCCGCGCCTTGCGGGCCTACCTGATGCTCGGCGACCGGGAGCATTACAACGCCGCCACTGTCATGGCATGGTTGACCCTGGACGTACGGGATTTGACGCCGGTCGCCGCGCTCCGCGCGGATATGCTGGCGCATGCGCGAGCCTTGTTCGATGGGCCCGGGTTCGAAGCGGATGTTCCTCTTGACGCGGTGGTGGTCGCGCGGGTGCGCGCCGACCTTGCCCCGCGGCCCTTGGTCACTCGCCTGGCCGACACCTTGCGGTCCGACCTGAGCGCGGCGGTTCCGAGTGAACTATCGGTTGCGCAGCTGGAGGGAGTGGACGCACCTCTGGTCCTGCACCGCATCAGCGGACGGTCCTTGTCCGAGGGCGTCCCCGGGATGTACACGCTCGCCGGCTATCGCGCCTATCCGGCAATACGGGACAGGCTGGTCGGCGCTATCGAAAGAGATGGCTGGGTACTCGGCACCGCGGTCTCCGGAACAGAGGCCGGTCGATTGCGGGATGCCCTGGACAGAGACTATTTTTCCCATTACATCGCCGCCTGGGATACCTTGCTGACCGATGTGCGGGTTGGCGCCATGCCGATTGCCGCACGCGACGCCGCCGCACAGATGCACCTGCTGGCGGGCGCGGATTCGCCCTTGCGGATCTTCCTGCGCGGCGTGGCCGCGCAGACCACGCTCGCCGGCAAGACAGGGGGCGCCACGCCGGTCGACCGCCACTTCGCCAATCTGCATCAGTTGTTCCTGGCGCAGGCCGGCGCCGCGGCGCCCATCGCCGGTATCCAGGACAGGATCGAAGGCGCCGCGCAATTCCTGGATGCCGTGGATGCGGCCAGGCAGCACGGCATGCCGGTACCGTCGGCCGATGCGATCGCGCGGTTGCAGGATTCCGCCGAGGGCCAGCCGCTTCCCTTGGGCGATATGATCCGGCAACTGGCGAACGATGGAAAGGCAGTCGCCCTGGACGATGTACGGCGCCGCATCGACGAGCTGTGGCGCACGGACGTGGCGCCGTTTTGCCATGCCGCGGTCGACGGCCGCTATCCCATCGATCCCCGCTCGCGCCAGGATATGACGCAGGACGATTTCAATCGCCTGTTCGGGCCGGCCGGCCTGCTCAATACCTTCTTCCACGCGAATCTCCTGACCTACGTGGATATGAGCGACAGTCCATGGCGCTGGCGGCCCAGTGCCGTGCGCCTGGGCTTTTCACGTGCCGCGCTGCAGGTATTCGAGGATGCGGCGACGATACGCCAGGCGTTCTTTTCCGACGACGGGAAAACGATGATGGTCCATTTCCAGCTGACGCCGCGATTCCTGGATCCTTACTTCACGCGGTTCGACCTGTCGCTGGGAACCCAGACACTAAGCTACGCGCATGGGCCTGCGATGCCCATGAGTTTTGCGTGGCCGGACAGTGCCGCCGCGCAGTCCGGGCGTATCAGTTACGAACCCGGGACGTCCGACGGCAGGGGCGGACAAAGCGTAAGCGGACCCTGGGCGCTGTTCCGCCTGCTCGATATGGGAACCTTGCGGCAGGTACGCAGCGACCGTTTCAATCTGGATTTCGATTTGTCCGGCAAGCGTGTCTCGCTGGTGCTTGACGCCGGCAGCGTCATCAATCCCTTCGGCCTGGCGGCGCTGCAACGCTTCCACTGCATGGATCGCCTGGCATTGGCGGGCGGACCGGCGCAATCGCCGGTTCGCGGGCCATCGACGGCCCCGATGCGGGGCAATGCGGGCTAGAGCCTGTTGCCAGTGTGAACAGGCCCTAGTCGCGGTCGGGGGACTGATCCAGCACACCGTCGATCATCACATAAGGCCATCCGCGTTCGCAGCGCGCCACGCGGCCCTGCACGCCATACACATCGGCCAGCGTGTCGGGCCGGATAACGCCGGCCGGGCTGCCTTCGGCGGCCAGCGTGCCGGCGCGCAGCAGCACGGCGCGGTCGGTATGGCGCAGCGCGATATTCAGGTCGTGCACCGCCATCAGCGTGATCAAACCGCGTGACCGCGTCTCGTGCGCCAGCAGGGCTATGACCTCGAATTGATGGCGCGGATCCAGGGCGGACGACGGTTCATCCAGCAGCAGCACGCGTGGCTCGCGAATCAGCGCCAGCGCCAGTCCGGCCAACTGCCGCTGTCCTCCCGACAGTTCGTCCAAATGGCGCAGCGCCAGATGGCCGATGTCCAGCCGCGCCAACAGCGCCTGCGCGAATTCGGCATCCTCCGATCCCCCACGGCTGCTCCCCCCCGCACGGCGGGCGGCTACGACCGCCTCCAGCACGCGCAGGTGAACGGCCGCCGGCAGGTCCTGCGGCATGTAGGCGACCAGGCCGGATCGTTCCGCGGGGGCCAGGTCCGTCAGATCCTGCCCGTCCAGCACGACATTGCCGCCGCGCAGCGGCATCAGTCCAGCCACGCTTTTCAGCAGCGTCGATTTGCCGCAGCCATTGGGGCCCAGCACCGCGGTGATCTGCCCGGCTTGCAGGCTTGCCAGGGTCAGGCCGGCGAAGACGTCCCGCTTGCCGTAACCGGCACGCATGCCGGCAATCAACAGGCCGGTGTCCGGACCCGTTCGGTCGCTGTCGAATGGCCCGCTTGTCATGGCAGTTGCCGCCGCAGGACGACGGCCAGGAATACGGGTAACCCGGCCAATGCCGTGACGATGCCGATGGGCAGCACCAGGCCGGGCACCAGGCATTTGGACAGAATGGACGCCAGCGACAGGACGATCGCGCCGATCAGTGCGCTTCCGGCAAGATAAAAGCGATGATCTTCGCCGAACAGCCGGCGCGCGATATGAGGCGCCACCAGGCCGATAAAGCCGATCACGCCCGCCAGGGAAACGGCCAGCGCGGACAACAGGCTGATGCGCGCCAGCGCTCCCAGCCTGACGCGCCGTACGTCCACGCCGAAGCTGGCTGCACGCTCGGCGCCCAGCCTTAGCGCGGTCAGCCGCCACGCGGCGCGCAGCGAAAAAGGAATTGCCACGGCCAATGCCACCGCCAGGGCGGCCAATTGCGTCCAGCCGATGCGGCCCAGGCTGCCCATGGTCCAGAAAACCAGGTTCTGCAAGGCCTGCGCGCTGGCCACGAACTGGATCGCGGACACCAGCGCATTGCACAGGAAAACCACGGCGATGCCGAACAGGACCACGCCGCTGGCGCGCATGCCGCTCCAGCGTGCCACGGCGTCCAGCAGCAGCGCCCCGGCCGCGGCGAACGCAAAGGCGCACAGGGCGATCATCCAGTCCGCCGGAATCCATGGCGCGAGCCAGGCGCCGAACACAATCGCCACCGATGCGCCCAGCGCGGCGGCGGACGATACGCCCAGGGTGTCGGGACTGGCAAGCGGGTTGTTCAGCACGGTCTGCATTTCGGCGCCCGCCAGGCCCAGGGCCGTGCCGATCAAGACCGCGGCCAGGGCGTAGGGCAGCCGTATCGTCCAGACGATAATGCGGTCGACCTGCGTCGCGCCGCCGGGATGCAGCAGCACGTCTAGCAGGGTGCGTATCGGGACGGTGCTGCTGCCCACCAGAAAGTCCGCCAGCATGGCCGCACAGATCAGTACGGCCAGGGCCAACAAAAGAAGGGCACGCCGCCGCAGTATGCCCCGATAGGCGTGCACCGGGTCGCGTGCCGCGGCGCCGGACATCGCGCTATTGCAGCAGCTGCAGGCGGTTCTTTGCCGTGTCGGCCGCGGGCGTGCTGGGATAATCCTTCACGATGCGCTGCAGGGTCGTCTTGGCGCCGGCGCGGTTGTTCATTTCGATCTGGCTGCCCGCGATCACCAGCAGCGCATCCGGTGCGCGCGCATTGTCTGGGGCATTCTTGATCATGGTCTGCAGTTGATCGATCGCGCCCTTGTAATCCTTGGTCGCGTAGCGGCTGCTGCCCAGGTAGAACTGTGCCGTGGGGGCCAACTGGCTATTGGGATACAGGGCAAGGAAGGCGGTCAGCGCTTCGGCGGCATCCTTGTACTGGCCGTTGCGGAAACGGTCGATGGCGCCGTCGTAGGTGGATTGTTCCTGCGGGTCGCCTGCTGTCGCGCCGCCGGTATCGGACTGGCTGCCGTTGGCCGGCGCGCGGGGCACCGCCTGGTGCGCCGCCTGTTCGATCTGGTTGCGCAGTTCGGTCACTTGTTGCTGCAGCGATTGGATCTGGTCCGCCAGCTGCATGCGGGCATTGTTGTTGATCTGGTTCATCTGCTGGATCTGCTGACGCAGGTCCAGGATCGCTTTGCGCGCGTCGTCGTCCGCGAACGCATGAGCGGGAGAGGACAGGGCGGCGAAGGCCATGCCGGCGGCAGCCACCAGGATACGCAAAGACGGGACTCGGTCGTTCATGAGAATTCCTGGGTCAAAATAAAAACAAGCGCCGGGCGGCCGTTCGACCATCCCGACGCATGTTGCAAGGCACTAGCTATCAGCCTTGGTCAGCCGTTTGGATCAACGCTGATAGTTGATGTCCACGCGGCGATCCTGGGCCCAGCCGGCTTCGTCCGTGCCCGTGGCGTGTTCCTTGCCGAAGCTGGTGACCTCGATCTGACCGGCGTTGACGCCATTCAGTTTCATCAGGTCGGCAACGGCGTTGCCACGGCGCGTACCGAGCGCCAGGTTGTACTCGGCGCTGCCGCGCGGGTCGGTGTTGCCTTCAAGGCGCACCTTCTGCGTGGTGTGACCGGTCAGGTAAGTAGAGTGCATTTGCACCAGCTGCTTGTACTGGTCGCTGACGGTATAGCTGTCAAAGTCGAAGAACACGCTCTTTTGTTGAGCGAGCGGGCTGCTGGGGTTGAACGGGTCCATGACCGGGCCCGAACCGGACGTGGCGGTGCCGCCGGAGCCAGAGCCCTGGCCTCCCTTGTCATCCAGGGGGACGGAGCTGCAAGCTGCCAGGGTTGCGACGAGCGCTGCAACGGTCAGGCTTTTGGCAATGCGCGACTTCATGATGGTTCCTTTGTTGATAAGTGAGTCACACGTGTTAGCGGGTAAATGGGCCCCAAGTTGGCTCGTTGATTTGCCCGTTCAGTACCGAAAGCGTTTGGCGGACTCGCCCGTCGCTCGATACCACTGCAAGAACGTTACGCCCACCTTGGATAGCCGCGTATAGTACTTGCATTCCATTCGGCGCAAAACTGGGAGATTGGTCATCGTTGCCATTAGTCAGCAAAGTTTCGTTCCCGCCGGACAGATTGAGCGAAGCGATGCGAAATGCGCCGTCTCGTCTCGCAACGTACACGAGGGTGGAACCATCGGGCGAAATACGGGGTGAGACGTTGTAACTACCGTTAAACGTCAGGCGCCGGGGTTCGCCACCTCCAATGCCAACCTGGTAGATCTGCGGACCGCCGCTGCGGTCACTGGTAAAGATGATGGACCGGCCGTCCGGCGTGAACATCGGTTCGGTGTCGATGCCGGGCGATCGGGTGACTCGGCGCAGGTTGGAGCCGTCCGCGCTGATGGTGTAGATCTGCGACAGCCCGTCACGCGTCAGTACCACGGCGAGCATGCTGCCGTCCGGCGACCAGGCCGGCGCGCTATTGTTGCCCTTGTAATTGGCCACGGGCACGCGGGCGCTGGTGGCCAGCGTGTGCACATAGACCACCGGCTTGCCCGACTCGAAGCTCACATAGGCCAGCCGCGTGCCATCCGGGGACCAGCGCGGCGAGATGATCGGTTCGCGCGAACGCAGTGCCACCTGGGGGTTCTGCCCGTCGGCGTCCGCCACCTGCAATTCATAGGTACTGCCCTGTTTCAGGACATATGCGATGCGGGTCGAGAACACGCCGCGCACTCCCGTAATCTTTTCGTAGATACGGTCGGCGATCTGGTGGGCGACACGGCGCAGTTCCTGTTCGGAACCCGAAAACGCCACGCCATCCAGCTGGCCGCGCTTGACCGTGTCGGCCAGGCGATAGCGAATGTCGTAGCGGCCGTCCGGTGTCTGGTTGATGCTGCCGTAGGCCAGGAAGTCGGCGCCCTTGCCGCGCCAGTCGTCGTAGTTGACGCTGCTGTCCACGGTCAAGCCGGCGTTGGATCCGTCGATCAGCCGGAATTGGCCGGTGCGATTCAGGTCCGCGCGGATAATTTCGGCCAGGGCGTGGCCACGAGTGGTGTCGCCGGCGAAATCGGCAATGGCCACGGGATACTGGGTCGCGCCCGTTCCCGAAATGTCCACGCGCAGCTGGGCATGCGCCGGCCGGCCGGCCAGCAGGATTGCCAGCAACACCAACAGGCCGAAACCGTAGGTCCTCAGCACAGCCTGGATCGAGGATCGGCGATAAGCTGGAGTCATGGTAAGCAATCTCCTGTCAGTCATACATACGGTAAATAACGTCGATGATCGGCTCGTAACGTCCGGTCGAAGGTTTCGGGAAGGGGTTGCAGCGCCGGATTCCGGTTTCCACTGCGCGGTCGAAACCGGAGTTGCCCGACGACGAAGTCAAGGTAACCGCGGAAACGCTGCCATCCGAACGTAACTGTACCCGGTATTCCGCCGTGGGGTTGGCCGAGCCGGATCGTCCAGGTGTCGGATAGGACACCCCGGGTTGGATGCAGGCGCGCACCTTGGCGCCGTAGCCGTCGTCGCGTCCGCCGCCCGCCTGATTGCGGTCCGCGGTGCCACCGGGAATGCCGGCGGCACCCAGCGCGTCATTGCGGAAGGCTTCCTTCAGGGCACGGTCGGCAGCGGCCTTCTTGGCGGCAGCGGCTTTCTCCGCCGCGGCTTTTTCCGCAGCCGCCTTGTCGGCCGCGGCTTTCTCGGCGGCGGCCTTGTCTGCGGCTGCCTTGTCCGCCGCCGCCTTCTTGGCTGCATCGTCCTTGGCTTTCTTCTCCGCGGCTGCCTTGTCGGCTGCGGCCTTTTCAGCCGCTGCCTTTTCCGCGGCCGCTTTGTCCGCAGCCGCCTTGTCCGCAGCCGCCTTGTCCGCCGCGGCTTTCTCGGCAGCAGCCTTGTCCGCCGCGGCCTTGTCGGCGGCTGCCTTCGCGGCAGCGGCCTTCTCGGCGTCCTGGCGTTGCTTTTCCAGCCGTTGCTTTTCCTCCAGCGCGGCTTGCTGGCGTTCCTTATCCAGGCGCGCCTTCTCCGCTGCCGCGGCTTGGCGATCCTTTTCTTCCTGTTCTTTCTTCTTGCGCGCTTCTTCCAGCGCGATCTCGGGATCCGGCGTGTCCTGGGGCTGGGGCTGCGCCTGGGGTTGAGGCGGCGGCGGAGGCGGCGCGGGCTGAGGTTGTGGCGGGGGCGGCGGCGGTTCGGGCGTCGGCTGGGGTTGCGGCTGCGGCGTGGGCTGCGGTTGCGGCGGCGGCGAGACCGGCGAATCGCCGTTGGCCCACAGCTGTACCTGCACCGGGCCCGGATTCTCCGTGTGCCAATTCACGCCCAGCACCAGAACCAGTACCAGGATGATGTGGACCAGCACGGCGAAACCGAACGCTTTCCGATTGTCCTGCGCGGGCGGCGCTTCGGGCGGACGGCTGTTGTGCTTGATTAGAGGAGGCGTCATTGAATGAAATGGATAGGGCGCCGATCAGCGCTTCGGCGCGGCGGGCGCGGAACGCTGCGACTGCCCGGCCGCCGCCGCGGCGGCGCCCGTGGACGACTGCTGATCGACCAGCAGCCCAAGCCGCGTCACGCCATTCGTACGCAGTTCGTCCATGACTTTCATGACCGATTCGTAGGGCACCTTGCCGTCCGCGGCGATGACGACCGGGGTGTCCGCCGTGATACGCGAACGCACCTGCGCGACCAGGTCCGAACGGCCGATGTTCTCCGGGTTGGCGCCGGGCTCGCGCATGCGCAGGGCGATATCGCCATTCTGCGAAATCTGCACCTCCAGCGGCTTGACCGGCACGTCGGACGCCTGGCCGACCGAGGGCAGGTTGATCAATCCAGGCGTAATCAGCGGAGCGGTGACCATGAAGATCACCAGCAGCACCAGCATCACGTCGATATAGGGAACGACGTTGATATCGGCTTTCATGCGGCGGCCGGAGCGGCCGCCCGAGCGTACCGAAGGCATCAGCGCACCTGCCGTTGCAGAATGTTCAGGAATTCATCGACGAAACTATCGAAGCGGATGGACAGCCGGTCGATGTCGTTGGTAAAGCGGTTGTAGGCCACGACCGCCGGGATGGCCGCGAACAGGCCGATCGCCGTGGCGATCAGGGCTTCGGCGATGCCGGGCGCCACCGAGGCCAGCGTGGCCTGCTGCATATTGGACAGCCCGATGAAGGCGTGCATGATGCCCCATACGGTACCCAGCAGGCCGATGTAGGGGCTGACCGAACCGGCCGACGCCAGGAAGTTCAGGTGGGACTCCAGCGCATCCATTTCCCGCTGGTAGGCGGCGCGCATGGCGCGGCGGGCGCCGTCCAGCACGGCATTGGCATCGTTGGCCGCGGCGCGGCGCGCTTTCAGGAATTCGGTCATCCCGGCGTCGAAGATGCGCGCCAGGGCGCCTTGTTCGGCGCGGCGGTTGGCCACCGCCTGCTGCAGCATCGAAAGATCCCCGCCCGACCAGAAGTCGTCCTCGAAACGGCGCGTCTGCTGATGGGCCCTTTTGATGGCGTAGCGTTTGGCGAAGATATACGTCCAGGACATGATGGAAATGCCCAGGAGCAAGAGCATGATCAGTTGGACCGGCACGCTCGCATGTGCGATCAGTGCGAACAACGACAGGTCGTTGGAGACTTGCATTTTTATCCCTGAATAGATTCAAGTGTTGCGCGTAATTCCGGAGGCAGTTCCGCGGGCCTCAGGTTGATCGCATCCACGCAGCACACTTGGATGTTGCCTTCGGCCAACAGTTCCCCGCTGCGTTCCGCCCGCTGCGCGAAGTGTATCGAAGCCCGGCCCACTCGTGTTACACGCGAACGTATGGTGAGTACGTCGTCCAGACGGGCTGGTTTGCGGTAAGCGATGTCGAGTCCGGCCACCACGAAGACATGGCCGGATTCGCGCACCAGGCGGGATTGGTCGAAACCAAGCGCGCGCAGCCATTCTGTCCGCCCGCGCTCCATGAACTTTAGATAATTCGCGTAGAAAACGATGCCGCCGGCATCCGTGTCTTCGTAATAGACACGGACATCAAGGGTCGATTCAACGGGAAGATGCTGCGACAACGGCGAGGTCAAAGGTTTTCCAGCTTGGCCAGTACTTGCTCCAGCGCCTGGTCGGCCGGCACCGTCGTGGCGCTGGCTTCGCGCCGGGCCTGCAATTCGACCACACCGTCCTTCAGTCCGCGCTCTCCAACTGTTACGCGCAGGGGGGCGCCTATCAGTTCCCATTCAGCGAACATCACGCCTGGACGGGTATCGCGATCGTCCAGGATTACGTCCACGCCGCGTTCGCGCAGGGCAGTGTAAAGCGCTTCCGCTTTGTTACGAACAGTTTCATTTTTCCCCCATCCCACAGGGCAAATCACGACTTCGAACGGAGCCAGGGCGCGCGGCCAGAGAATGCCGCGTTCATCGTGGTTCTGCTCGATCGCCGCGGCGGCGATGCGGGTCACGCCGATGCCGTAGCAGCCCATTTCCAGAATGGCCGGTTTGCCGGTCTCGTCCAGGTAGGTCGCCTTGAGCGCCGACGAATACTTCGCGCCCAGATAGAAAACATGGCCTACTTCGATGCCCCGCTGGATCATCAGCGTGCCCTTGCCATCCGGCGCTGGGTCGCCGGCCACCACTTCGCGCAGATCGGCGACTTGCATGGGTTCGGGCAGATCCCGTCCCCAGTTGACGCCCACATAGTGGAAATCTTCCCGGTTCGCGCCGCAGACGAAATCGCCCATATTGGCGACGGTGCGGTCCGCCACCACCTGCACGGGCTTTTGCGTATTGATGGGGCCAAGATAGCCGGGTTTGCAGCCGAAATGCTCGATGATCTCTGCCTCGGTGGCGAACCGGTGGCCTTTGTCCAGCCCCGGCACCTTGGCCGTCTTGATTTCATTCAGGACATGATCCCCGCGCAGCAGCAATAGCCAGATCGTGACTTCGCCCTTGTCCGTTTCAGTCGCCAGCACCAGGGACTTGACCGTGGTCTCGAGAGGAATGTTCAGCTGTGCTGCGACATCCTCGCACTTGGCGGCGCCCGGCGTGGGCACCGCCTCCAGGGCCCGCGTCGGAGCCTGGCGCTCGGGGATCAGGGCGACGGCTTCCGCCAGTTCGATGTTCGCCGCATATTGGGTTTCCGGGTTATAGACAATCAGGTCCTCTCCCGTATCGGCGATCACCTGGAACTCATGGCTGCGGGTACCCCCGATGGACCCCGTGTCCGCCGCCACCGCGCGGAATTCCAGTCCCAGCCGGCCAAAAATGCGCATATAGGCGTCGTACATCGCGTCATAGCTGCGCAGGGCGCCGGCTTCGTCGCGATCGAAGGAATAGGCGTCCTTCATGGTGAACTCGCGCCCACGCATCAGGCCGAAGCGGGGGCGCCGTTCGTCCCGGAACTTGGTCTGTATATGGTAGAAATTCAACGGCAGCTGGCGCCAGCTGTGGATTTCATTGCGGGCGATATCCGTGATTACCTCTTCCGAGGTCGGCTGCAGCACGAAGTCCCGCTCGTGCCTGTCCTTGATGCGCAGCAGCTCCGGCCCGTACTGGACCCAGCGCCCTGATTCCTGCCAGAGTTCCGCCGGCTGAACCACCGGCATCAGCAGCTCGATGGCGCCGGCCGCGTTCATTTCTTCCCGGATGATCTTTTCGATCTTGCGGATGACCCGCAGGCCCAGGGGCATGTACGTATAGATCCCCCCGGCAAGCTTGCGGATCATGCCCGCGCGGGTCATGAGCTGGTGGCTGACGATTTCGGCCTCGGCAGGCGCTTCTTTAAGTGTATTGATGTGATAGTTGGAGGCGCGCATGGTTTCCAGGAGGCGGCAGGTACGTATAATCAGACGTAATTGTATTGAATTTGGTGGGGGTGGCCCATGCTGGACCGCGAAGGCTACCGTCCCAATGTCGGCATCATTCTCGTCAACACCAAAAACGAGGTCTTTTGGGGCAAGCGAATCAGGGAACACGCCTGGCAGTTTCCGCAGGGCGGCATCAAGTACGGCGAAAGCCCGGTGCAGGCCATGTATCGCGAACTCCATGAAGAAGTGGGCTTGAAGCCCGAGCATGTCCGCATTCTGGGGCGCACACGCGATTGGTTGCGCTACAACGTACCGGACCATTTTGTCCGGAGGGAATGGCGTGGCCATTACAAGGGCCAGAAAGAGATCTGGTTCCTGCTCAAGCTGGTCGGTCGGGACAGCGACATCTGCCTGCGCGCCACGCAACACCCGGAGTTCGACGCATGGCGTTGGAGCCAATACTGGGTTCCGCTCGATGCGGTCATCGAATTCAAGCGGGACGTCTATACACAAGCCCTGAACGAGCTCTCGGCTATTCTGTTCAAGCGGCACCACGAAACACGCTACCTGCGCCAAAGGGTGCACGGGCAGCGCGCGGCCGAAAATCTGGCTGGAGGACCTGACGGCCATGCGCATATTGCTGGTTGAAGACGAAAGGGACATGGCGTCCTGGCTGGTGCGCGCGCTGGCGCAAAGCGGCTTTGTGCCCGATCACGCGCCCGACGCGCGTACGGCGGAAGCCTTCATGGCGGGAACCGAATACGACGCGATCGTCATGGACCTGCGCCTGCCCGACAAGCATGGCCTGGTCGTGCTGCGCGAAATGCGTAACCGCGACGACCGCACGCCCGTCTTGGTCCTGACCGCGCAGGGCGCCTTGCAGGACCGCGTCCGCGGGCTGAACCTCGGCGCTGACGATTTCCTGACCAAGCCTTTCGCGCTCGAAGAACTCGAAGCGCGCCTGACTGCCCTGGTCCGGCGCAGCCGCGGCCGGCAGCATCCCCGCCTGCAGTGCGGCTCACTGTCCTACGATAGCGAGAGCCGCGCCTTCACGCTGGACGGCGCGCTGCTGTTCCTGACCCCGCGCGAACATGCCGCCCTGGCCGCGCTGCTGACGCGCAGCGGCTATCCGGTCGATAAATCGCAGCTGTTCGGCAAGGTATTCAACCACGATAGCGAAGCCAATCCGGATGCCATAGAAGTCGTACTGCACCGCCTGCGCAAGAAGCTGGCCGGCAGCGACATCCGCATCGTTACGGTGCGCGGGCTGGGCTATATGCTCGAAAGCGTGGCCAGCGAGTCCGAATCCGCGGACGCTTAGTGTGAACAGGCCCTAGCCTCCGGTCCGTGGCCGCTCACCCTACGCCGCGAAAGGCGCCAAGGCAGCAAAGCGCCGGCCGTCCATGGTCCTCGCGGGTAGGCATACGGGCGCTGCTCATCACCCTGCTGCTGCCCGGCATCATCGCGCTGCTCGTCATCGACAGCTATAACGATTACCTGACGCTCGCCGACATCACCAACGACGCCTACGACAGCGCGCTGCTGGAGCCGGCGCGCGTCCTCGAGAGCAGCATCGAGTTCACGCCCGACGGCGCCCTGCAGGTCGTGACGCCGCTCTATGCCCAGGTCATGCTCGAGTCGCGCGCCGGTCTGCGCAAGTACTTCCGCATCGAGGAAATCGATCCGCCGCTGCCCTCGGGCCAGGCGCCCGCGATCCCCGGCCTGGCGCTGCTTGGCATGCCGGACATCCCGCGGCCGCCGGTCTGGCCGCGCAACGACGGCCAGCCGATGTTCTACGACGGCGCTTACCGCAACGATCCGGTCCGGATGGTCGCGCTCGTGCGTGATCTCTATTACCACGGTACCCATCGCCAGGTTTTGATACTGGTGGGCGAAAGCACCGGCAAGCGCATCGAGGCCGAAGACGCCGCGCGGCGCAAGGAGCTGCTGCGCGATGGACGCATGCTGGCCCTGGTGGTCCTGATGGTCGGGTGGGGCGTGGCCTGGGCCCTGCGCCCCCTGGCCAGGCTGCGCAACGACATTCGCGCGCGCACCGCCGAGGACCTGACGCCGCTGGACGCACGGCGCGTCCCCGCCGAAGTCGCGCCCCTGGTCGAGGCGGTCAACCATCACATCGCCCGGCATCGGCACATGCTCGAGGAGCAGTCGCGCTTTCTCGACGACGCCTCGCACCAGCTGCGTACCCCGCTGGCCATCATGTCGACGCAGGCCCAGTACGCCTTGCGTGAACGCGACCCCGCCTTGATACGCGATGGCCTGCGCGCCATCGTCGCCCAGTTGGGCCGCACCCGGCGCCTGACCGAGCAATTGCTGCAACTGGCGCACGCCAGCCAGGGGGGCGAATCGCCGCATCGCGTCCTGGACCTGAACGACGTTGCCCGTGAGGTCGTGCTGCAATACCTGCCGCTGGCGCACGAAAAGCAGCAGGATCTAGGCTGGAGCGACGCCCGCAGTGACACGGATGAAAGCGGTCTGACAGGCCCGGCGGCTCCAGTCGCCGGTTCCGAGGTGGAACTGCACGAGGCGATCGCCAACCTAGTCCACAATGCGGTGAACTATGCGCCCCGCGGGGCGCGCATCACCGTATCGGTCGTGCGAGGCGATACACGCGTGGAAGTGCGGGTGTCCGATAACGGGCCTGGACTCAACCCGGCATTGCGTGCCCGCGCCTTTGCACGCTTTGATCGCGCCGGTGTGGAGGCAGGCGGCGCGCCGACCTCGGGGTCGGGCCTGGGGCTGGCGATCGCGCAGGCCTATGCCCGCCGCAACGCCGGCGACATCGTTCTGGCCGATGGTGAAACGAATACCCATGGGGGGGTGGGGCTATGCGCCATCTTATGGATTCCCCTGTTAAGGGATAACCCTGGGATTCAGGAACTAGACAGTCTAAAGAAAGCGGATTAGCAGCTTCCGTCCTTATTCTGCCCTCCAGGCTCACGGTGCTTTGTGAGAGGGACGTGCTCACCCTGAGTACTTCCTATAAAGGCTGGTGTAAGCCTAGTACACGGAGGAATGCAGTGGAAACACTGAAAAAATACAACAAGGACTACTACGGCGGAGCGCTGATGGTCCTGATCGGCCTGGGGTCGATATACGGTGGTCTGAGTTATCAGATCGGTGCGCTAAGCCATATGGGACCGGGGTTCTTCCCGGCAGCGGTAGGGGGATTGATAGCTTTCACTGGACTCTTGATCGCCATTGGGGGCAAGACGGGAGCGAAAGAAGAGGGCGGTACGCATATTCCTTCCTCGCATCCCACCGGCATGCCCGACATGCGCGGTTCGATCTGCATCATCCTCGGTATTCTGGCTTTCATCGGCCTGGGCCAATACGGCGGCCTGCTGCCGGCGACTTTCGCCATCACGTTCATTTCGGCCCTGGGCGACCGCAAGAACTCGGTGAAGCAGGCCTTCATTCTTTCCTTGGG
>DATJHN010000447.1:0-21233 GCA_035493915.1 Bordetella sp. | reverse complement strand
CCGTGCGTATCGACGCCGTGCAGATTGGCCGCCACCAGGCAATCGGCGACAAGCGCCGCGTGAGCCGGCGGAACTTGCAGGGCCTCCAGCGCGGCAGCGCAGAAGCCGTGCAGCCGCGCCACATCGTAACGAGCGTCGCTTGGCATCAGATCTCCTGCACGCCGGCGGCATCAGCGATTGCGTATCCCTTGGCGCCAGCCTCGGCCGGACCGGACATCCGGCTGAAGAAGAGGATGCCGTCGCACGGCGCGGCCAGCGATTCCGACTCCTGCAAGGTATAGGGATCCACCACCACGCCCAGCTTTTCACCCTTGGTCACGCGCCGGCCCAGGTCTTCCACGCGGTTCGCCAGCGAGACGACATAGCCGCCGCGCGTGGGATTCGATTCCTTGCGCTCCCGGCGCGTGAACAGGTACTGCTTGCCGCTCAGTTCGGGTTCGCCTTCCAGGATGCCCAGCGACTTCATCTGGTTGCGCAAGCCGCGCACCACGCGAGCCTGGAATTCGTCAGTCATAGGCCCGCTCATATAGGTGCCGCCGATTTCCACCCCAGCCGCCGGGCGGCCCGTGCTGTTCAGGTATCCCACCGCCGTGGATGGGGGCAGGAAGTTCACGTGCACCACGCCCGTGCCGAACACGCGGCACAGTTCCAGGCTGGCTTCGCGCACCTGGCCGGTGGCTTCCTCGTTCAGGTCGGAGCGCTGGTGAATGCGGCCACCCTGGCCGCCGGAATGCATGTCGCACAGCGCATCCACGTGGTCCAGCACCTGGTCCGTCAATACGCGGGCGATCATTTCGGTGACCGAGCCGCGCGCGTTGCCGGGGAAGCAGCGATGCATATCGGTGTTTTCGCGCTGCTCCGCGCTTTCGCGGCGGAAATCGGAAAACGCCAGCGGATTGCAGACAGGCAGGATCACCAGGGCGCCGCGCATCGCGGCCGGATCCGTCTCGCGCCAAAGCTGTAGCGCCGATAGCAGTGGCATCGCTTCGTCGCCATGCACATTGCACAGTACCGCGAAAACCTTGCCGGGCCGGGCACCATTGATCACATGCACCGGCACGGCAAGGTCGCCGCGCAGGGTGCGAGTGACGTGCAGCATGGTGGATGCGCGCTGGCCGGGCGGGATCTCCAGGCCGGCGATACGCAGGTTATTGCTTTCGGACATGATCCGCTCTCTCCATTTAGTTGATCACCGCGCCGGAATCGTGCACGGCCGTGCCCATTTCCTGGATCAGCGACGTCATTCGCGCCGTGAACGCTTGGGGGCTCATATCAACCGGATCGGCGCCTACGCTCTCGTAGAAGCGGCGCGTCTCCGGTTCTTTCAATATGCCGCTGACCGCGGCATTGATACGCTTTACGATGTCTGGCGGCATGCCCGCCGGTCCCATGATTCCGGAATACAAAACCATTTCGAAGCCCGGCAGCGTGGCGGCGATGGGCGGCACGTCGGGCAGCGCCCCGTTCGGGACTGTCGACGTCACGCCCAGGGCGCGCAGCTTGCCGCCCTGGATTTGCGGCAATGCCGGGGGCAGGGCCGAGAACGTCGCCGCCGCCTGTCCGCCCAGCGTCGCGACCACCGCGTCGGAACTGCCCTTGTACGGGACATGAACCATGTCGATGCCGGCCATGCGCTTCAGCGTCTCGCCCGCCAGATGCAGGATGGTGCCGTTTCCGGAGGACGCATAGTTCAGGTAGCCGGGCTTGGCCTTGGCCAGCGCGATGAAGTCCTTCAGGTTGGTCGCCGGCACGTCGACCCCCACGACAAATGCCAGCGGCGCCGCCGCCAGCAGGGAGATGTCCGTGAAGTCTTTGTCGCTCTTGAACGGCAGGTTCTTGTAAAGCGTGGCGTTGATGGCGTGCGTGGTGACGTCGGCGAAATACAGCGTATAGCCGTCGGGCGGCGCCTTGGCCACGATGCTCGCCGCGATGGTGGTACCCGCGCCGGGCCGGTTTTCAACGACGACGGATGTCTTTAACGCGTCGGATAGTTTCTGCGCCCAGAAGCGGCCCATGACGTCCGACACGCCGCCGGGCGGGAAGGGAATCAACATCCGGATCGGCCGGTTTGGCCATTCCTGCGCCGTGGCGGGCGCCGCGCTCACTATTCCCGCGACCGCGAGCGCCGGCAGGATGGCCTTGAGAATTCCACGCAGTTCGCGAGACTTGTGTGGGATTGAATATGCATAACGGACGAGCGCGCGTCCGCGCGGGCCCAGGCGGGCCGCGGAAAATAGAGCCATGACACTTCCCCTTGAATTTCGCCGTCGGCCCTTTGGGCTCATGATTTGGCGGGTTCATTCTGCTGGGGGAAGACCCATAGATCAAATGATTAATTTCGATGCGGGCTATCGATGGCAGTTATAGCGATTGGGCGGCGCCCTGCGTGGCGTACTCCGCTGCCAGCATCTCCGCCAGCCGCTGCGCCGCCGCGGACCGGGTTCCATGCCGTCGCCACAGGATGGCCGCGCGGCGCCTGGGTACGGGATCGGTCAGCCGCACCACCTGCACCCGCCGTGTGTCGCCGACCGCGCCCTGGGGCAGGACCGTGGCCAGCGCGGTGTCCCGGATGGTGGCCAGGATGGGATCGATGGCGTTCATCTCCAGCACGACGTGGGGCGTTGCCCCGACGCTTGCGAAGTAGTCGTCCAGATAAGCGCGCGCGCCGAATTCGGGCGTCAACAGGACCAGCGAGAGTTCCGCCAGTTGCTTCATCGGTATGCTGTGACGCGTGGCCCAGGGGTGGCGCGCGCCCACCACCAGCACCAGTGCTTCGTCGAACAAGGTCTGGGCCTCGATCTGCGCGTCGTCGGCCGGCTCCAGGTAGCCGATCGCGCAATCCAGGCGGCCATTGAGCAGCTCCCTTTCCATGTCATGGCGGGACAACTGGCGGGCGACGATGCGTACCCCCGGGTAGCGCGATGCATAGTCGGCAAAGACCGCGGGCAGCCGTGTGTTGGAAAAAGAGTGGAACACCGCGACCGACAGGCTGCCGCGGATCAGTCCTTCCAGCTCGTGAACCGCCATGATCCCGGCGGCGACGTCCTGCAGCGCTTGCGCTGCATAGACGCGGAACACCTCGCCCGCGGCGGTAGGCTCGGTGCGATTGCCGCGGCGCTCCAGCAGCCGGGTACCGAGCTGTTCTTCCAATTGCTGGATCTGATGAGACAGCGTGGGCTGGGTGACATGCAGGCGTTCTGCCGCGCGGGAAAAGCTCTTTGCTTCACAAATCGCCAGGAAATAGCGGAGGTGTCGGAGTTCCATGCGGGGTCCAGGTGCTGTGCGGCAACGTCGCGGTGCCGCGCAGCGTCATGGTACCCCCGGCGCCACATCCGGCTTCTTGCGGGTGCCGACTGCCTGCGAGAAAGGTTGCTTAACAGGCCCGATTTCATTCGGGCTGAATGCCCGCTCCCTTCACGACCGTGGCCCACTTCGCCAGTTCGGCTTTCTGGTAGGTGGCCAGCTCCGCGGGCGTAGAGCCTTTGGGATCGATTCCCAGCAGGACCATTCCTTTTTTAACGTCGGGCAGGCTCAGTACCTTGACGAGCGAAGCATTGAGGCGGTTGATGGCAACAGCCGGGGTGCCGGCGGGTGCCGCGATGGCATACCAGTTCTCGACGGCGTAGCCGGGCAAACCCGATTCGGCAATAGTCGGAATGTCGGGCATCTGCGCGGTACGTTCCTCGCTGGTTACCGCCACTGGGCGCACGACTTTCTGATTGACTTGCGGAAGCGCGGAAGAAATGCCGCAGAAGTACAGCTGCACCTGGCCCGCGACCAGGTCGACCATCGCCGGGCCACCGCCCTTGTAGGGAACATGAACGATATTGACGCCCGCCATGGACTTGAACAGTTCGCCGGCGAGATGGGGTGGCGTGCCTATTCCGGCCGAGGCGAAATTGAGTTTGCCGGGATTGGCCTTGGCATAGGCTATCAATTCGCCAATGGTGTGTATGGGAAGCTTGGGGTTGACGATCAGCAGCGACGGCGCGGTGCCCACCAGTCCGATGGGCGCGAGGTCCTTGACCGGGTCGTAATGCAGGTTCTTATATAGGCTGGGCGCGATCGACATCGATGCGGTGCCGCCCAACAATATGGTGTAGCCATCCGGCGGTGCTTTGGCGACGTAGTCGGTGCCAATGGTGCCGCCGGCTCCCCCCTTGTTTTCTATCACGACGACCTGGCCCAGTTCCTTGCCCATTGCATCGGCCAACAGACGGCTCAACATGTCGTTTGGACCGCCCGGCGGGAATGGAACGATCATTCGTATCGGCTTGTCGGGGAAGCCCGCCGCCGGGCTGGGCCCGGTCGTCGCCGCCCACGCCAGCATTGCCGCGACCGGCACAGCCAACAGCCGTCGCCGCACGCCAATTCGGGTTGCCAAGGGTTTTTCCGTGCGCAGATCCATCGTGTCTCCTTTGATTTACAGGCAAGGAGACAGCCGCTAGCACGCGCCGACGCGCCGCATTGTCTCCTGCCATCGTTTTTATTTGACGCAACTTGGGGTGACTGCTCATGCAACGCAAATCGTCCGGCTCGTCGACAAGCGGGACCGCGCAAGTTCGTTCAGCGTTTCTTAAGAATTCCGCACGGTTTGGCGCTGCGGTTTCGAGAATAGCCGAAAGCCATCCGCAAAGGCGGAGACGCTACAGGCGTTGTGTCAGGCGTTGTCTGCGGCAACGTACTGACACCTGCGGCGAATGCGAACAGTGCCGGCGCGGAAATTTCTTGGTGTGTGAACGGACCAACCGTAATAAGGAGATGCCGACAAGGTTTCAATCCAGCACGATTTTGCCCTTTTTGACCACCTCAGCCCATTTGGCGTCTTCCTTCCGCAGGTACTCGGCGAACTCAGCAGGCGTGGAGCCGACCGGTTGCGCGCCGAGGTCGTTGAAGCGCTTTTTGACTTCCTCTTCCTGCAGCACCCGCGCCAGCGTGTCATGCAGTTTGTTGGCTATCGCATCGGGCACCCCAGCCGGAACGAAGACGCCATTCCATTCGTATACCTCGTAGCCCGGGATAACCGTTTCGCTTACCGTCGGCACATTGGGTAGTCGGGCCGAGCGCTGCGGCGACGAAATAGCCAGGGCGTTCAGCCTGCCGGCATCGATTAGTGGCGAGGCGGCGGCCACCGTGCTGAACATGAAATCGACCTGTCCAGTCATCACGTCAGTGATGGCCGGGCCGCCGCTCTTGTACGGCACGTGAACCATATCCAAGTCCAGCTTCTGGCGGAATAATTCCGACGCCAAGCGCTGCACCGTGCCGCTGCCGCCGGAAGCGAAGTTGACTTTGCCGGGATGTGCCTTGGCCTGGGCGATCAGATCCTGCACGTTCTTGTATTTGGAGTCAGACTTTACGATCAGGACGTTGGGCGCCAGCGAAACAAGGGCCAAAGGCTTGAGCGCCGTATTGGAGTACGGCATCTTTGCGAATAGATGCGGATTGATCGAATAGGGCGTGGCATCGTACAGCATGGTGTAGCCATCGGCCGCGGCCTTGGCGACGTACGCTTCGCCGATGGTGCCGCTGGCGCCCGGGCGATTCTCGACGACGATGCTGGCGTCCAGCTTGGCCCCCATGCGCTGAGCCAACAGGCGAGCCAGCGCGTCTGCCGCGCCACCCGGCGCGTAGGGAACGACAAGGGTGATCGGGCGCTCGGGAAACTCCGCATGGGCGGCAGCTGTCACCGTCAATGCCATGGCGGCCGTAAGCGCGCGAACCGCGCGGAAAGTTACCAAGGGCTTGGTTCTTCGGAAAATAGACATCGCTGTCTCCTGTTAGTTGTGTGTTGTGGAAATGCCTGCGTTGCCCGTGGTCAGTCCGGCGTGCTTTGCAGCCGCGCAAGCGGCAAACCGGGATGCGGCGCGGTGGCGCGCAGAATGGAACCCGACACGGATTCGGTGCAGAAGATGGTTCGCCGGTCCGCGCCGCCAAAGGCCAGATTTGTGGTCGACATGCCCTTCGGGCTGCGCCATATGGTTATGGGTTCGGCACGATGATTAAGCAGCCAGACATAGCCCAAGCCGGGATTACAGACCAGCAGGTTGCCCTCGCTGTCGACGGCCAGGCCGTCCGGGCCACTTGGGCCGTACGAGGTAAAGAACTGGCTGACCTTGCTCACGCTACCGTCTGGCAGCAGCGGCACGCGCCAAATGCAGTTGCCGCGCGTAACGGCGAGGTACAGCACCTTGCCGTCGGGCGACAGGGCCACACCGTTCGGGCTGGGCACGTTGTTCAGCAACAGGTCGAGCTGGCCGTTGCGGCGCAGGCGGAACAAGCGGCCACTGGAGTCGTGCAAGCCGGTCTGGCCCTGGTCGGTGAAGTACAGGTTCCCTTTGGTGTCGAAGATCAGATCGTTCACACCCTTGAAGCGCTCGCTATTTCGGCGTTCAAGATAGGGCTTGGCCACGCCGCTGGTCACATCCAGCGCCATGAGCCCGTTCTTGTAGTCGGTGATGAGCAGCGTGCAGGCATCCAGAAACTTCATGCCGTTCGGTTCGCCGTCATATTCCGCGATCAGCGCCCAGTTGCCCGCGGGATCGATCCTGAAGATACGGCCCCACGGTATGTCGGTAACGTACAGGTTGCCGCTGTCGTCGAAGACCGGGCCTTCCAGGAAGGAGTCAGTCTTGGCGCCGCCGCGGTTGGCGTCGGCCCAGGCGCTTCGCTCGGGCCTGCGAAACGATTCCGGCATGGCGGACCAAATACTGAATTCGACCACGCTGGATGGATTTATCAGAAACATCGAAAGCGTCTCCCGGGCGAGATTGTGCAAAGGTGAATAGGTTGTCTCGTGGCAAGCGCGAGGGAAGGGCTTATTCCGCCTTCAGGCCCAGGTCGTTCGCCAGCGTCGTGTAGCTGCTGATTTCGTTTGCCATCTGATCCCGGAACGCATTGCCGCAGGTGTGCCGCGGTTGCATGCCCAGAAGGTCCAGGCTTTTAGCTGTTTCAGGCCTTTCCGCATATCCGGTGGCGAGCTGTTCCAGTGTCTGCTGCACCTGCGTGGAAATGCCGGCCGGCGCGAGCACGCCGTACCAGGCGTCGCCGGAATAACCGTGTACGCCTGCCTGGTCGAATGTGGGTACTTGGGGCAACTGGGGTATGGTCCGTTGTGCGGCAACAGCCAGTGCGGTTAGCTTGCCGGACTGCACTTGAGGCAGCACCGAACCCAGGGTGGCCAGCGAGCTGTCCACCTGTCCGCCCATCAAATCCGAGATGGCCTGCGCGGCGCCCTTGTAGGGAATATGGTTCATCGACGTGCCAGTCAGCCGCAGGAACTGTTCGGTGGCGAAATGACCGGAACTGCCGGTGCCAGGCGTCGCATAGGTGTGCTTGCCGGGTTCGGCCTTCAGCTTCGCCAGGAATTCACCCATGGTCTTCACCGGCATGGAAGGACCGACGACCAGCACGGTAGGACTGACGGCGACGTTGCAAATCGGCGCGAAGGATTTCAGCGCGTCGAACTTCACACGGTTCTGGTACAGCGCCGGAATCATCGTGTGGTTGGTCGCGCCGAAAAGCAGCGTGTAGCCGTCGGCAGGTGCCTTGGCCACAGCCTCGGCCGCCAGGATGGTATTCGCGCCCGGTTTGTTTTCGACGATAAAGGACTGGCCAGTCGCCTGCGCGGCGTAAGCGGCGAAGGCACGCGCGACTACGTCTGTCGGCCCGCCCGGCGAGAAGCCGACGATGATATGCACGGGACGGTCGGGGTAGGCTGCATGCGCAGCCGGTGAGCTTGCCAATAACGCTACGGTAAAGGCCAGTGTCGTCGCGATCGAGCGAAACTGCTTCATGATGTCTCCTTGCCAGGGTCGGAAGCCGCGTCCGCGTGCTTCTCTTGCCCAGCTTTTCTTTGTTGTTTTCTCTTGATGAGCCTGGTTGATCTAGACCGTCGCAATCGGCGTAGCGGGCGATCCTGCCGCGCCTGGCAGACGGAGCGGCGGCGCCGTCAGAAGGAAACGCGTGCGTCCATGCTCACGCAGCCAGCGGGCCAGCGGCGTCAGCCACCAGAGTTCGCCCAGGTGAATGCCGTTCTTGAACAGGCAATGCTCGTGCAGCGGCAAGCGCGGGCCGCGCATGGGTTGCCCCGATCCGCCAAAACTGACGGGTTGCACCAGTTCCACCGCGGGGTTGTCGGAGACCAGGCAAGCGAGCCGCGAATCCACGATCCAATCCAGCAGCTTCTCGTCATGGCCGTCAAGCCCGCTACCCGTGGCATGCAGTTGCGCGACGTCGGGCTTGCGCTTCATGGACATGAGCGTGTCTCCAAAGCCGGTATGCAGGCACACCATGTCGCCCGGCTCGATGACGATGCCATCGGCATCGCAAATGCGCATGAGCTGTTCGTAGCCCACGGCGTGGCGCCTGCGTCCGACGTGATGTTCCAGATCGATCATGACCGCGCGGCCCTGCACGCCGTGCTCCGCCATGTTCTCGATGCCCAGCGCTCCGGCGACGGGCCCCGGAAATCGAGCCCAGGCAGCGGCCGCGTCAGTATCTTCCGGTGCTTCGCGTACCTGTTCACCCGCGCAATAACCGTTGTAGAACACGGCCTCGGCCACGCCATCGCCGTCGGCGTCGAAGCGGCTTCCCATGTGCGCCAGGCTGTCCCATTGCGTTGAGTACTGTGTGTTCATGAGCAGCACGTCATCGCAGACCACGTCGGTAAGCGCCGGGTCCTCGTTGGCGTAGGACCAACAAAAACCCTGGACGCCCGCGCTTTTTCCGTCTCGCAACGTGGCAAAGCGTTGTGTGGGCAGGCGTCGCGGGCTTAGTTGCGTGCCCCCTGGATAGTCCAGCGGCAGAGACAGGCAGAACGTAAGTCCCTCACGTACTTCTGCAATACCTTGCAGTACCTTGTCGCGATCCACGAGGTTCATGCGGCCGCGTTGATCGTCAGCCCCGAATTCCCCCCAGTTGCTACCAGGGGGCGCATTTTTCCATCGTTCTATCATGTCTGCTCCTCGCGCTTTAATTTTTCTCGTTGTGTCAGCCGCGAGGCTGCACATGCCTCAGAACGGTCAGCGCGTTCTCTGCCGCGGTCACGCCCATGCTCACGTAGGCCTCCAGCGTGACACCGCCGATGTGCGGACTCAGGATGATCTTCGGTTCGCTCTGGAACGGATGCCCGGCTTCCATGGGCTCGCTGGCGAAACTATCCAGCCCGGCGGCCTTTACCTGACCGCCTTGTACAGCCTGCAGCAACGCCGCCTCGTCGATAAGGCCGCCGCGCGCGGTGTTCACAATGATCACGCCGCGCTTGCAACGCGCCAGGGACTGCGCGTTCAGCATGCCGCGGTTTTCATCAGTCAAAGGGCAGTGCAGCGAAATCGCATCCGATTCGCGCAGGATGGTGTCCAGGTCCACGCTGCTGACATAGTCGGGCAGGTCCTTGGCGTAGGGATCGAAACCGATGATGCGCATGTCCATGCCCGCGGCCATGCGCGCCATCTTGCGACCGATGGCGCCCAGGCCGACCAGACCCAGAGTCTTGCCGGCTAATTCGCTGCTCTTGTGGGTGGACTTGTCCCAGTGCCCGGCATGCATGCGAGCGTCCAGGGACACCACCGATTTCGTGCAGGCGAGTAACAGCGCCAGCGCCTGTTCGGCCACGGCGGTCGCATTGGCGCCCGCGGCGGCCACAACCTGGATGCCGCGCTCGGCCGCGGCGGCCTTATCGATGGTGTCGGTGCCGCTTCCGTGCTTGGAGATTACCTTTAGCGATGGCGCGGCATCCATGGCGGCAGCACCCACCTTGCTGTAACGCACGATGATGGCGACGGGATCGTGCTGGCGGCACAATGCGACGATATCTTCCTCGCTCGGCGCCTTACCGGCGTAGACGATTTCATAAGCGTCCAGCAGGGCCAGCGCCTGCGGCGCCAGGTCGGCGCCCGTGACCAGGATGGCAGGCCGTTCCGCGGTGCCGGGCAGTGCCACAGGGATCGTGCCGTCCGACATGCCGGGTCTTTTTGACGGGGCAGGGGCGTTCACACCGATTCCCCTTCCTTGAGCACACCGGCGGCGCGCAGGGCTGGGGTCAGCCACTTGGGCAACGTGTCGCCGGCCTTGATGGCGGCGATGCGCGCGGCTTCGTCCTTCACCTTCTTGTCCGCGATGGCGATAAGACCTTCGATCTTCTCGCGTTCGACGACCACGACACCATCGTTGTCGCCGACGATGAAGTCGCCGGGATGCACAGTGACTCCACCGACGCTGACTGGGTGGCCAATACGGCCGCCGACGTTCTTGGTAGGGCCATTGGGATTGGTGCCCGCGGCGAAAACCGGATAATCCATTTCGATGATTTCCAGGCTATCGCGGGCGGCGCCGTCCATGACGACAGCCGCCAGGCCCAGCTGCTTGCATGCGGTCATCATGATAGTGCCCATGAGCGCGGCACTAAGGTCGCCTTTGCCGTCGATGACCAGCACGTCGCCCGGCTTGGCCAGCGAAATCGCCGCATGGATCATCAGGTTGTCGCCAGGCCGAACCTCCACGGTGAAAGCCGTACCGGCGAATTTCATGGAGGGATGCAGCGGGCGGATACGGCCATTCAGCGCACCGCGGCGGCCGGCCACGTCGGCCAGGATCGCAGGTTGGAAACGCCCAGCCTGTGCCACGATGTCCGTGGGTACGCGGGGGAAATCCTTGACGATGTCGGGAATACTCATGGTTTTTCCTGTATGGAGATAAGGCGGGCTCGGGGCCCGGTAATCGGTCACGGTCCGGATGGGCGATGCCACAGGGCCCTCAGTCGATATGCGCGCCAGATTCCTTCACGATCCGGCCCCAGCGGATGCGGTCGTCGTGGATCAATCTGGCGAACTCTTGCGGCGTGCTGCTGCGCGCTGTCGCGCCTTGCGCCTGAAAAAGCTTGTGCGTGTCCGGCGATTGCAAGGCCGCGACCATCGCTTCATTCAAGGTCTTCACCACATCTGCCGGCATGCCCTTCGGGCCGAGGAAACCGAACCAGGTCACGGCATCGAAATCCTTGAAGCCGGATTCCGCGAAGGTCGGTACTTCGGGCAGGTCCTCCGTGCGCTTCTCCGAGGTCACCGCCAGCGCGCGCATCGCGCCGCTGCGGACATGGCCGATAAGGGTGGGTACGGACGATATGTACATATCGATCTGGCCGCCGATCAGGTCGGTTGCACCCTGTGCCGCGCCCTTGTAGGGGATGTGCGAGAGCCGGATCCCGGCCGCCTTCTGAAACTGTTCCGCCGCTAGATGCGCAACGGTGCCATTGCCAGAACTGGCGAACGTGATGACACCGGGTTTTGCTTTTGCAGCCGTTACGACGTCGGCAAGCGCCTTGAAGGGTGATTTGCTGGAAACCACCAGGACCAGTGGCGCGTCGGCGACCAGTCCAACAGGGGTGAGATCCCGTTCCGGGTCATAGGGCAGCTTGGAGTACAGCGTGGGATTGATGGCCAGGTTGCTGGTCTGGCCGATCACCAGCGTATAGCCATCGGGCGCGGCCTTGGCCACCTGGTCCACGCCAAGGTTGCCGCCCGCGCCGGGACGGTTCTCGATGACGAAAGTCCAGCCCTTGCTTGAGGAGATCTTGCCGGCAACCTGGCGGGCCAGCGCGTCGGTGCCACCGCCAGGCGGAAACGGCACGACCAGGCGGATGGGCTTGTCGGGATAGGCGTGAGCGATCAGGGGTTGCATAGCCCCGGCGACCACCAGGCAAGCCAGGCCATAACGAAGGAATTTCATTGCGTTGTCTCCAATTGTTTTTTATGCATTGCACGCATTGTGGATCCGTGTTCCGTCCAATACAATGCATGTTCGTACAATGAAACGTGTCTCGACAGATGAACGAAAATGCAGTGACGGAAGAGGATGATGAAGGCCCGGGAGAAGGCGTGGTGGCAGTGCGCCGGGCCATGCGTATCCTTGGGGCCTTCGGCGTGGGAGACGCCCATCTGTCATTGGCGGAGCTGAGCCGCCGTACGGGCTGCCACCGGTCCACCGTGTTGCGCTTGGCCCGCACGCTGGCGATGGACGACTACCTCGCGCAGCGGCCCGATGGCACGTGGCGACTGGCACGCGCCGCGGGTTGGCTGGGTGCGTGCTACCAAGCCACCTTCAATGTGCTGGAGATAGTGCAACCGGTGCTGGGAGAGCTATCTGCCGCCAGCGGCGAGAGTGCGACGTTCTATGTACGCGAAGGCGATCAGCGTATTTGCGTGGCGCGTGTGGAAGGCCCGCGGTCCATACGGCACCATGTGCGCGTGGGGGCCGCGTTGCCGCTGAACCTGGGCAGCCCAGGACGCGTGCTGCTGGCGTTTTCAGGTGAGCCGGGCGAGCCTTACGAGTCGATACGCCGCGCTGGCTACATGATGTCGCTGGGCGAACGAGATGCTGAAGTCTCAAGCATCTCGGCGCCGGTATATGGCATCAACTGGTCACTGGTGGGCGCGATATGCATTTCGGGCCCGATGTCGCGCCTGACGGAGAAGGTGTTGTTGGAGCGAAAAGAGGAAATCCTGTCCGCCGCCAGCCGCTTGTCACGCTCAATGATAGGAGTACGGCAGGGTCCGGCGAACTGAGCAGGTCTGATGGACCGTTCAGCAGTCGCGCCATCCCGCTCCGTCGCGCGAGAAGCCGCGCAGCTTCTCATCGTCCAATGCCAAGCCCAGCCCGGGCTCGTCCGTCAGCGTAATCACGCTATCCCGCTGCGCCGGCAGCGGCGTGGCCAGCACGTCGTGCAGCGGATTGCGGATGTACATGTCCTCGAAATACCGGAAGCGTGGAATCGCGGCCGACAGATGCATGGACGCCGCGATGCAGATCGGTCCCGACGCGCCCGTGTGGGGACATACGGCAATGTTGTAGGCATCCGCCAGCGCGGCGATGCGGCGGCAGCCCGTAAAGCCGCCGGCCCGCGCGATATCCGGCTGGGCCACGTCCAGCAGCCCCTGTTCAAAGAAAGGCCGGAACCCCGCGCTGGTGAACTCGCCTTCGCCCGCCGCGATGCGGATGTCCTTGACGGCGTCGCGTACACGGGCATAACCGGGCAGGTCGTCCGCCAGGACCGGTTCTTCCAGCCAATAGATGCCAAGGCGTTCCGCTGCCCGGCCGACCACGATCGCGGACGTGGGATCGTATCCCGCATTCGCGTCCAGCATGATCTCGATATCGGGGCCGACCGCCGCCCGCACGGCCTCCATGCGCGGGATATCGGCGTGTATGCCTTGCCCGACCTTCAGCTTGATGGCGCGGTAGCCCTGTTTGACCAGGGCTCGGGATTCATCGGCCATGACATCCGGTGTGTCGAGCAGCACCGATGACGCATAAACGTCGATCTGCCGGCGTCCATGCCCCGCCAGCAACCGCCAGGTCGGCCGGCCGGCAGCCTTGCCCAGCAGATCCCACAGCGCGATATCCACACCCGAGATAGCCTCCATCAAGAAGCCACGGGTATGTCCACGCGCGCGCATCGTACGGTACATGTCTTCCCACAGGCCTTCCACATGCTGCGGATCGCGGCCAAGCAACACGGGCGCCAGGATTTCTTGCACCACGGCGGCGGCCACGCCTGGGCCCAGGCGGGCAATGCATTCTCCAGTACCGTAGACACCTTCATCGGTGACGACGCGCACAGCCGTGGCCGTCAGCGAAGCAAGTGTAAAGGTGGAGATCCGCCAGGGCTTTTCCAGCGGCGCTTCCAGCGTCATGGTCTGTACGGCGGTGATCTTCATGCGGCTGTTCCTTGCGATTTGGATGTCAGCGTGACCCACGGGCCGGTGTTGCCTGGATAGGTGACGCCATAGCGTGCAACCGCCTCGTCGTCGAAGCGGAATGCCAATCCCGGTTCGGTCGGCAATAACAGATAACCTTCGCGCGCCACCAGTTGGCGGTCGAGCAGGCGGCGCAGATTGACTATGTGATCGTCCGGCATGAACTCCATCCAGTTGGCGTTGGGGCAGGATGCCACCAGGTGCACGTGGATGTCGTGCCAGGCGTGCGGTGCCACCGGCACGCCGTAACTGGCCGCCGTGGCGGCGATGCGGCGCCACTCGGTGATGCCGCCGCATACGGTCGCATCGGTCTGCAGGATGCTAGTCGCACCGCGTTCCAGCAGGTCCTTGAAGCGCCAGCGGCCGGCTTCGATCTCGCCGGTCGCCACGGGCACCCGCGTTGCGCGCGCCAGGCGGGCGTGATTGTCGATATCGTCGGGAGAGAAGGGTTCTTCGATCCAATAGGGATGGTGCGGCTCGATGCGTTCCATGTACTGCAGCGCAGTAGGCAGGTCGGGCCAGGCATTGTTGGCGTCCAGCATCAGGTGTACGTCCGGCCCGATCGCCGCGCGTACCTTGCCGACTCGCACGCCTTCCTGACCGGGCGTGAGCTTGCCGACCTTGATCTTCACCGCCTTGTAGCCTTCATCGACGAAGGCGCGCATTTCGGCGGCCAGATCGTCGTCGGTCTTGCCGGGCCAGTAGTAGCCGCCGCTCGCATAGGCCGGCACTTTGTCCGCGACCGTCGCGCCCAACAGTTTGTACAGAGGTTGGCCGACGCTGCGTGCGTTCAGGTCCCACAGCGCCACGTCCAGCGCCGACAAGGCGCGCAATACCGCGCCCGCGCGGCCCTGCAGCAGTGCTTCCTGATACATCTCGCGCCACAAACCTTCCACGCGCCAGCTGTCTTGGCCCAGCAGCAGTGGGCCCAACAGGTCCGTCACGGCGACCTGCAACAGGCGTCCGGACGTGTTGACCGCGTAGCAATAGCCCACACCTTCGACGCCGTCGGTGTCGCGGATGCGCACCAGGCAATATTCGCGCGCATTCACGGTGCGCGTGGAAAACTGCACCGGGTTATCCAGGGGAACCCTGGCGATGCAGGTCGATACCGATTCGATAGCTGCCATGTTTACTCCGCTTTGATGCCGGTTTTCTTGAAAACGTCCGCCCACTTGGTGTATTCGCTTTGCATCAGCGATGCGAATTCCGCGGGCGTGTCGCCGACGGGAACGGCCCCTTGTTGAGCCAGCCACTTCTGCGTTTCGGGCGTGTGCACGATCGCGACGATGTCCTTGTTCAGCTTGTCGACGACAGGCTTGGGCGTGCCGGCCGGCGCGATCACGCCGAACCACACATCCGAGTCGTAGCCGGGAACGGTCTCCGCGACGGTCGGCACGTCGGGCAGCACCGCCGCGCGTTGCGCCGAGCTGACGGCCAGCGCCTTCAGGCGCTTGTCCTTCAGGAAGGGCAGGGACTGGACGGTGGTCAGGAACATCAGCGATACCTGGCCTGCCAGCAGATCGTTCATGGCCGGGGCGCCGCCGCGATAGGCGACATGGGTCATCTTGATATCCGCCATCTGGTTCATCAGCTCGTGCGACAGATGTTGCGTCGAACCATTGCCGGGCGAACCGAAATTGATACTGCCCGGCTTAGCCTTGGCCAGCGCGATCAGCTCCGACACATTGTTGGCGGGCAGATGAGGGTTGGCCAGCAGGACGAAGGGCGAAGTCGCGACGATGGATACCGGCGTGAAGTCCTTCAGTACGTTATAGGGCAGATCCTTGTACAGCAGGCCATTGGTGATGTGTGACGAGATCGTCAGCATCAGCGTATAGCCGTCCGGCGCCGCGCGCGCCAGTTCCGTGGTGCCGATCACGCCGTTCGCGCCGCCGCGGTTTTCCACAACCACGGCTTGGCCCAGGGATTTGCCCAACTGCTGAGCCAGGTAGCGCGCCAGCATGTCGGTGCCGCCGCCCGGCGGGAAGCCGACGATCAGGCGCAGCGGCTTGTCGGGATACGCGGCCCGCGCGCCGCCGGGCGCCGTGCCGAATGCGAGCACCGATGCGGCGCCCAGGATGGCCAACCAATGCCGTGCCTTCATGTTGTCTCCTCCGGAAATTTGCCTCGCCCGTGTGTCCGGGTGTAGGCGGGGTGTCGCCCCGGGGCCTGGCGGCCCTAATGAGCGTGGAACTTGCGCAGCCGCTCCATTCCGTTGCGCAAGTGCGCGCGGGCTGCCTTCGCGGCCGCCTCGCTGTCGCGCGCCGCGATGGCGTCATAGATGGCCTGGTGTTCCTGCTGCACCGCCTGCAGCCAGCCGGCGATGCTGCTATTGCCGCGGCTGATGCCCAATTGCTCGCGCACGTGGCGCTCCAGGAACCGCGTGAAATCGTCATAGACGCGATTGTTCGTCGCGCGCGCGATGGCGCGGTGGAAGCGCATGTCTTCTTCCACGCCGTCACCGCCGTGCTTCTGCACGTGCTCCAGCTCCTTGAGCGCGGTGCGGATTTCCCGCAGTTGCGTGGCCGTGGCCCGTTCCGCGGCAAGCGCGGCGGCCTGCGTTTCGACGCCGATGCGCAGTTCAAAGACCTGCTGGACGGTCTGTTGTGGCGTTTCGGCACCAGCCATGATGCGGAAGGGCGCCGCTGTCAGCGTTTCGGCGACAAAGGCGCCCAGGCCTTGCCGCGTCGTTACAAGCCCATCGGATTTGAGGCGCGCGATGCCTTCCCGTATCACCGTGCGGCTGACGCCGTATTCGGCGGCCAGCTGTTCTTCCGTAGGAAGGCGGCTGCCGGGGGCACGTTCGCCTGACTCGATCTGGCGGGTCAGGATTTCGCTGAGTTTCTCTGTGAGATTGGCGTTGTGCAGGGCCGGCGGCATGGCGGTTGGTTTCCCGTGGGTATCATGGTCAGCAGGTGATACGGTTATCATACAACTGGATGTATGCGGGTCACAAGGCCCACCGTCCCGCCGCCGCGGCAAGTGCGATTCGAATAACATTGCCGGTCAAACCGGCGCTAAATTCATGGGACATTCCGACGAACTGCTGCTGTTGACCGAACTTGTGCGCGCCGGCAGCCTCTCCGCGGCGGCGCGGGAGATGGGTGTGACGCCCGCCGCGATCAGCAAGCGCCTGGCGCAGCTCGAGGCCAGGCTGGGCGTGCGCCTGCTGAACCGCAGTACCCGCCGCATCAGCGTGACCGCCGAAGGCGAGGTGTACCTGGAGAACGCCCGTCGGATCCTGGACCAGCTGGCGAATCTCGACGAATTGGTGGCCAGCAGCCACAGCGAGCCGCGCGGACCGTTGAAGGTGAATGCGCCGCTCGGCTTTGGCCGCATGTATATTGCGCCGGCCACGGTGCTGTTCGCGCAGCGCTACCCAGACGTACAAATTCAGCTGCAACTGACCGATCGCCCCGGCGATTTCGTGCAGGACGCCTTCGACGTCGCGGTGCGCTTCGGCGATATTCCCGATACGCGCCTGATCGCGCGCCAGATTGCGCCGAACCGGCGGCTGGTATGCGCCTCTCCTGCCTATCTGAAGTCGCACGGATATCCCCGCACGCCGCAGGAACTGGCACGGCATCAGTGCATCGTGCTGCGCCAGAACGACGACGCCTACAGCCTGTGGCGATTCACCAAGGGCCGGCACACGGAAACCGTGAAGGTGCGCGGCAGCTATAGCAGCAATGACGGCGAGGTAACGCTGACGTGGGGACTGGCGGGCTTGGGCATACTGCAGCGTGCGGAATGGGACCTGGCCCGTTACCTGCGCAGCGGCAGGCTCGTGCATATCCTGGAGGACTACGCGCTGCCGCCCGCCGACATCTATGCGGTGTTCCCCGAGCGCAACCACCTGTCAACCAAGGTGCGCGTGTTCATCGACTTCCTGGTTGGCTACTTCAACGACAAGCGGCGCGGCGGCAGTATCTGGTGAAACCACGTGGGCCGCGGACGCGGGCGCCGCGGCCCGGTGGCATCAATCCAGCGACACTTTCGCGTCCTTCACCAGGACAGCGTATTTGCCGGTGTCGGACTTGATGCGCGCCGCCATTTGCGCGGGTGTGTCTCCGATGGGCACCGCGCCGATTGCCGCCATCCGCTTGGCGAAATCCGGCGATGCGATGATCCTCATCATTTCCTTGCTGAGACGGTCCAGCACGGGCTTCGGCGTTTGCGCGGGCGCCAACACGCCGAACCAGGTTCCCATGTCAAAGCCCTTCAGCCCGGCTTCCTCCATGGTCGGCACGTCGGGCAGCGCCTGCGAGCGTTGCGCCGTGGTCACTGCCAGCGCGCGCAGCTTGCCCGACTGGATATGAGGCAGCACCGGTGTGACGGTGTCGAACGACATGTCGATCTGGCCGCCCAGCAGGTCATTCGTCAGCGGTCCGCTGCCCTTGTAGGGGACGTGCAGCAGCTTTATTCCGGCCAGCGCCTCGAATTGTGCGCCGATCAGATGCTGGCCGGTACCCACGCCATTCGAGCCGAAGGTCAGCTTGCCCGGCGACGCCTTGGCCAGTGCGATCAGCTCCGCCACCGACTTGGCCGGTACCCGCGGGCCCACCGACAACACGTTGGGGACCAGCGCCACGGTGGTGATGGGCGCGAAGTCCTTCTCAAAGTCGTATTGCAGGTGCTTGTAGACGCTGGTGGCAATGGTGTGATGCACCGCGCCCATCAGCAGCGTGTAGCCGTCGGGCGCGGACCTGGCCACGAATTCCGCGCCCAGTGTGGACCCCGCGCCGGGCTTGTTCTCGACGATTACGGTCTGGCCCAGGCTTTTGCCCAGCTCTTGTCCCAGCGCGCGCGCCAGCACGTCGGTGGTGCCGCCAGCCGGGAAGGGCACGACCAGGTTGATAGGCTTGTCGGGATACGTTTGTGCCTGCGCGCCCGTGCCGGCCAGTGCCAGGCTGATTGCGCCCGCGCCGATGAGCGTCCGCAGGGTTTTTCCTTGATATCGCATGCTTGTCTCCGTCTTTTTGAACGTGTGCCGTTTCTTATCGGGAGCCCGCGTGCCCGGACGGGCCGCGGGGCCCTTGCCGCCGGCCGCTTCAGCCGCGCGCGATGTGCGCGCAGACCGCCGCGGTTACTTCTTCCATGGTCGCCTTGCCGCCCAGGTCGCCGGTGTGCAGCGCCGGATTCGCGGTCACGCTTTCCACCGCGCGCATTACGCGCGCCGCGGCGGCATTCTCGCCTAGATGCTCCAGCAGCATGACCACCGACCAGAAGGTGCCGACAGGGTTTGCGACACCCTTGCCCATGATGTCGAAGGCGGAGCCGTGTATGGGTTCGAACATCGACGGGAAGCGGCGCTCGGGGTCGATGTTGCCCGTGGGCGCGATGCCCAGGCTACCCGCCAGCGCGGCTGCCAGGTCGCTAAGTATGTCCGCATGCAAGTTGGTGGCCACGATCGTGTCCAGCGACGCCGGCCGGTTCACCATGCGCGCGGTGGCGGCATCGACCAGCTCCTTGTCCCAGCGCACATCGGGAAACTCGCGGCTGATTTCCAGCGCGATCTCGTCCCACATGACCATGGCGTGGCGCTGCGCGTTCGACTTGGTCACCACCGTCAACTGCTTGCGCGGACGCGACCGGGCCAGTCGAAAGGCGAAGCGCAGGATGCGCTCGACCCCGGCGCGCGTCATCATGGACACGTCGGTGGCGGCTTCGATGGGCAGGCCCTGATGCACCCGGCCGCCTACGCCCGAATATTCGCCCTCGGAGTTCTCGCGCACGATGACCCAGTCCAGGTCCTTGGGCGCGCAGCGCTTGAGCGGTGCATCGATGCCGGGCAGAATGCGCGTCGGCCGCACGTTGGCGTACTGGTCCAGGCCTTGGCATATCTTCAGGCGCAGGCCCCACAGCGTGATGTGGTCGGGAATATCGGGATCGCCGGCGGAACCGAACAGGATGGCGTCCTTGTCGCGCAAGGCATCCAGGCCATCGGCCGGCATCATGATGCCGTGCTTGCGATAGTAGTCGCCACCCCAGTCGAAGCTTTCGAATTCGAAGCGGAACGCGCCGCCGCTGGCTTCGGCCAGCGCCTGCATGACGCGTTGCCCCGCGGGAATGACTTCCTTGCCTATGCCATCACCCGGGATGGCGGCGATACGGTAGGTGTTCATGATCCAGTGGCTCCTTCAGCTGGCCTGCGGCCGGTTACGAGCAGCACTGTACAAACCCGCGCAGTCGGGGGGTCGGTATTGAACTCAAAACACCGTTAACTGGCAGTTAACAATACGGAAACCACGTCGTTGCCTAAAGGCGATCGCGTCATCGTGCCCTTTACTACAGCACCCAGGTGAAGGTGCCCGACGGTCTGAGCGACGAGCAGGCTCTTTTTCTGGGAGATATTTTTCCTACCGGCTGGCAGGCAGCCATGCACTGCGAAATCGAGCCAACCGACCCATTGCCATTGGGGAGCAGAACCGGTTGGCCAAATGGCCATTCGCAGTGCGGTACTGCTGGGCGCTAAACATGTGATCGTCATTGATCGCGTCCCGGAGCGTCTAGCCACGGCGCAAGCGGGCAGCGCCCAATGGAATCGGAATTGAAAACTTTGCTCATCGGCGACGACGCAGCCCCTTCGTCGCGGTTGACGCACTACCGGACTCGGGCACCGAGACTCTCCGCGGATTGCTCCAGTGGACAGCTGGCAAGAGAAATGCTGCCCGACCTTGACATGGGGACCGGTCACGGGAAGGGGAGATATGGAAGATCGAACCGCACCAGAAGGCGATGTGCCGTTAGCTCGACCGTATTCGGAAAGCGGGTCGCTCCCCAAATACCTGACGCCGCTGTGCGGGGGGCACTGCGAGACGGTCACCATCGGCCATCTTGGCCCGCGCTCTATCGATAGTGGGCCCTGCGTATATCACACCAGCTTGCTCCTCTTTCCCGCGCCGGGCTCCGCATTGCGCGTCTCGTGCCGGGGATCTGAAATGGCCGTCCCGGCGACGTTCACCGTGCGCTACCCATCAGTGTTCTTTATCCCGTCGGGCGGTCCGCAAACCGTTGAATTGGACAACGAACAGGGCTTGCTGGCCATCGCCGTATCGCCGGCGTGGCCGATATCGTCAGTGCCATATCTGGCGCGCGCCCCCGACGGAGGTCAGCCTTGCGCGCGGGTGATCGCGGACCCGCTGCTTCGCGCCATCGGCACAACCTTGCACGAGGAACTACACGCGGGTTCCGCGAGTACGACTTACATCGTGTCGCTGGCTAACGCGTTGCGCGACCATCTCGTCTGGAAATATGCGTCGGCGCCGGACGGTAAGAGCCAGGCGCGTACCGGTCTGCGCTCGTCCAGCCTGCGGCGCGTGCACAGTTTCATCGCCGATAACCTGGGCGGCCCAATTCGCGTCGATGATCTCGCCGGGGTCGCCAATATGAGCCCCTGCCATTTTGCCCACATGTTTAAGCGCTCGATGGGGATGCCGCCGCACTTGTACATCATGCACGAACGCGTGCAGCTGGCCC
>DATJHN010000446.1:0-8610 GCA_035493915.1 Bordetella sp. | reverse complement strand
CGCGTAGTAGCCGCTGCCCTCGACGCGGAAGACCGGCGTCTGGCTATTGGCGGCGAACTGCACCTGCGTGCCAGGGATGGCGATGAAATCGGGCGGCCCATTCAGGTACGCCACCGTCAGCGTCGCTTTGTCGCGCACGACGGTGGCGGTTTGCGGGATGGTGGCCGCGATCACCGACTCCTTGGCCTGCGGCGTGCCGGGCACCGAGGCCAGCACGCCCGCCGACGGGTCGTGCGGATCGATACGGGCGAAGTCGCGCGGCAGCTGCTTGCCGGACACGTAGGCCCAGGGTCCGTTCAATTGCGATGCGCTGAACCAGCGGCCCGACACCAGGATGTAGTAGCGATTGTTGGACGGATACATGAACACCGCGTGGTCGGCGTTCGTCATGGACAGCAGGCTGGTGCCCTGCACCGGCGCGAATTCCGGCACGCCGCTGGTGATGACCAGTTCCGCCGGGCTGGTTTCCACCAGTACCTGCGGGACGACAGTGGAAGGCTTGCCGTCGCGCGGTAGCATGGGGTCCGGCTTGTCCGCGCGCGAAGTGGTCTCCGCCGCCGTCAACAGTTGCTGCGACGGACTGTTCAGCACCTGCCAGGGCCCGGTGGGCGACGACGCCTGGAACCAGTGCCCTGTCACGTTCAGGTAGAAATAACCGGCCGAATCCGCCAGCATGAGCGCGCGCGTATTGGCCACGCGCTGCCAGCCGTTCGCGCCGTCGACGTTGTACAGCGAAGGTTTGCCGTCCACCAGAACCAGTATGGTCGGCACCGACCGGAATACGATATCGGGCGGCGTGTTCCTGACCGGCACCGATGGCAGCGACGCCAGCTTCTGCGATACGGCATAGCTGGTCTGCAGCGATTCCAGACGCGTCGTCAGGCTCCTGGGAGTGTGGGATTCCAGCAGGCTGCGTAGTTTGGCGTCATCCTGCGGCGCCGTGGGCAGGTCGATTTTCTCGATGCGGATGCGGTCCACGTAGACCAGCCCGGCGGGTTTGTTGACGTCGGCATTCGCGGAAAACTCCACTACGCCATACGTGGGATTACCGTCGGCCGAGCCGACGGCAACGGCCATGCGGCCACCGATCTTGTCGCCGGTCCAGCTGTCGATCTGCGGCTGGTATAGCTGGACGCGCATCCCATTGGGGGCATCGATGGTACGCGGCCATTGCAGCGCGTGATCCGCGGCCTGCAGCGCGGCCTGTTCCTGCTGCGCATCGGCCGCTGGCGGCGCACCGGTCCGCGGGGAGGCGGATTGTCCAGGCGATGTCGCGGTCGGCTGGGCCACGCAAACAGATGCAAGAGCAGCACACAGCACGGTGGCCAGCGGCAGCGTGCGACGGCGGATGCCAGAGCGCATGGAAATACTCCTTCCAGTGAATCGGGTTCGAGTCGCGCGATGATGGCTGCATGCACGCCAACGCCGGGCCGCGCTGGCGGAGTTGTACGTCAAGCTTTTATAACGCACAACGTGCGTTACAACTGCGTCAAGCGGCGGACTTTTTGGGCTTGTCCATATGCATTAGCAGCCACGATTTGGAAGCCGGCGCGCCGCGCGGCGGCGCCACCATGGCCAAATGCCACTACTGCCCATACCTGATCAATGTGGCACGGCTACGCGGCGGCCTTGCCATCCACCCTGGCCCTGATGGCCAGGCAATGCCCTGCCAGTTCGGGCCGGGACAGCACGAACTGCTTGAGCGGCGTGTCTATATCGTAGAAATAGATGTTGGCCACAAAGCCAAAAATGCCTGCATCCGTGCTGGTGGGCTGCGATCCGAAAACGAAATCGGTGTCGGCCAGCCGGTTGGCGATGGCGCTCAGGTTGGCGATGCCGCGGGCATAGGCTTGCTCGGGCTCATAACGCCCCACGCCCTGGTAGTGATAACGCTTGAAGTTGTATTCGCGGGCGGCTTCAAGTTGCTCGCTTGCGATTTCCTTATGGGTCGAAAGCAGCGCCTGCCTGAACGCCGGCCAGTAGCGGTCGTCGCGCCAGCGTGAATAGGACATGACCCAGTACAGATCGTCCAGCGTGCGGCGGATCATCAGGTCCAGGTCCTGCTGTTGCGCGGTCAGCGCGTCGTCGATGGTCAACGCGTACTTGCGCTTCACGTGCGCGATGATGGCATCGCTGTCGCCTATCGTTTCGCCATCGTCAAGCACAAAAGGCAGTTGCCCGCGCGGCGCCTGGCTGGTATCCATCACGTGCCTGTGCTCGAACGGCACGCCGCAAAGCTTCAGGAAGGCATAGACCTTCAGCCCGAAAGGATTGTTGTCGGGCAAGCCGAAGAGTTCAGGATAGGAATGAAGTATCAGCACGAGAGCACCCGCCCTATTTGATTAACCGCAGGCCGGCCGACTTGGCGGCTCTCGCGTCAAACGTTGCCGTATATTCACAATGCGCGTCATGGCAAACCCGCTCGATAAGACAATCCGCAAAATCGGCCTTCGATGAGATGAAGACGTGGAGGGCTTTCCAGACTGTGTCGGCCGCCTCCAGGATCAGCCCTTTCGACCGAAGGAGGCCCTCTACCACTTTCGCGATCTGGTCCCGATCCGCCGCGTACATACTGGAAAGAACCCATACGACTTCGATCAGGGCGACCTGCGCTATGTACCCCGGCTCTTCGGCTGTCAGCGACTCAATCAGCGTGCTTGCCTTCGCCGATTGCGTTGCGTCATCCTGGGCAATGTATCGGACCAGCACGTTTGTATCGAGACCGATCATCGACCACGAGCTCCGCGTGCTGCAATAGCGGCATTCATATCGTCGATGGATACCGGCCGGGCCGGCTTCCCGACAAGACCCTTGAGCGATTGCACGGATCTTGTCGCCGGTACCAGCTCGTAGCGGCCGCTGATTTCATTCAGGACGAATTCGATTCTGTCCCCGGTATCCAACCCCAAGTCGCTCCGAACGGCAACCGGAATTGTTACCTGGCCTTTCGATGTCATTGTCGCGGATGCCATGATATTCCTCCTAACCACAGATTCCTTACTTTAAGGTAAGGAGGACTGGAAATCAAGCTTGGCCGGCGGTTTGCTCGCGGTTTGCTTATTGTGCGCGCCAGACACTTGCCAGCCAGGGTTGCTGGTCCCGCGGCAGCCCTTCGGGCCGGTAGTAATGCGTGATCTCCGCGAAGCCGGCGTCCTGCACATATCGGCGCCATGCGTCCAGGTCGTGATACGCGCCATAGCGGCCGTTATTCCAGCCTTCCTGGTTATTACCGCGGGGATTCGAACTGAAAAGCACCCCGCCCTGCTTGAGCGCGGCGCGTAATTGCCGCAGCACGCGCGGCAACTCCTGGGACGGCACATGGAACAGCGATGCGTTGGCATAGATGCCGTCGAAGAACGCCGCGGGAAGGTCCAGGGCCAGGAAGTCCTGCTGCCAGACTTCGCAGCCCGATGCGGCGCGTGCCATCTCCACGAATGCCGGCGTGCCTTCCAACCCGATGGCCTGGTGGCCGGCCGCTGCGAAAACGCATAGATCCCGTCCCGGACCGCAGCCGAAATCCAGGATGCGGTACGGAGGCGCGCCGTGGATATTACTCAATAGCGCGGATATGTTTTGACTGACGTCGTGGTCCTGTGTACCGGCGCGAAACGCGTCGGCGCGATCCTGATAGTGGCGCAGCGTTTCCTGGGAGACGCTGCGCAGGTCTTCGGCGCTATGGATCATGACGGAGCTCGGCAAAAGGAAGGAAGGTTTTCAGGCGATTTTTGCACGGTGGCATAGACCTCCGCGGGCTACTGCGTGCCGATCCATACCTGAAACGATCAGTTAAGAAGGATCCATTCTATCTTTCCCGACTCGGCCGCCGCGGGTATGGCACATGCCGGGCACGGAGCTTGCATGGCCGGGCTGCCCCAAGGGAAACCACACCATGCTGCTCGACCACGTTGAATCCCAAACCATCCCCTCCAAGGCCGCCGGTCTGGATGCCACCCCGGCAGAGGACGCGTGCTGCGCGATCGCCGGCTTGATCTACGTCGAGGACAGCGGTCCCGGCATCACGCGTCGCCTGAATGGCGAGGCCTATGAATATTTCGATGCCCGCGGCAAGCGCATCCGCGACGCGAAGGTGATCGCGCGAATCAACGCGCTGGTGATTCCGCCCGCCTATACGGATGTCTGGATATGCCCGGACGCCTCGGGCCATATACAGGCCACCGGCCGCGACGCGCGCGGGCGCAAGCAGTACCGTTACCACGCGTCCTGGCATGCCGTGCGCGACGCTGACAAATACGAGCAGTTGACCGCCTTCGCCCTGGCCTTGCCGCGCATAAGGCGCAAGGTCGAACGGGATCTGCGCGCCCCCGGCATGAGGCACGACAAGGTGGTCGCGGTGGTCGTGCGCTTGCTGGAAACGACGCTGGTACGCATCGGTTCACCCGCCTACGCGCGCGCCAACGGATCGTATGGCCTGACCACGCTGCGCCGCCGCCATACGACGATTGCCGGCAACAGCATCCGCTTCAGATTCAAGGGCAAAAGCGGCGTCGAACATGACGTCACGGTAAATGACCGCCGCATCGCGGCGGTGGTGAAACGCTGCATGGATATCACGGGGCATGAGCTCTTTACATACCGGGAAGAGGACGGCAAGACCCGGAAGGTCGATTCCGGTTGCGTCAACGAATATTTGCGGCAGGCGGGCCAGGCTGAATTCACCGCCAAGCACTATCGAACCTGGGCCGGTTCGGTCCTGGCGCTGGCGGAGTTGGGCAAACGCCCCTGGACTACGCAGGCCGAAGCGAAACGCACGGTCGTGGAGGTCGTAAAGGCGGTCGCCAAGCGGTTGGGCAATACCCCCACGGTGTGCCGAAAATGCTATATCCATCCCCGCATCATCGACGCCTACCTGGCGGGAGAATTACCGCCGCATGCCGCCGCTCCGGCCGCGCCGCGCGGGCTGGACGCCGACGAGAGACGGCTGCTGCGATTCCTGTCGACTCCCCTGTCCCAGGCCGCCCGACCTGAAGCCGGCAAGACGATCGCCGCGCCGCAACGCTCTGCGCGTGCCGCACGGCGACCGGCCGCGGCCGCCGCGGCCTGATTGCCGGGTCTCTTGATCAAGCCGAGTGCGCATGCGCGCTCTTGGCCACCATCGATACGAATTCGCGGTTGAAGGCCGGCAGGTCGTCGGGCTTGCGGCTGCTGACCCAATTGCGGTCGACCACCACTTCCTTGTCGACCCAGGTCGCCCCGGCATTGCGCAAGTCATCCTGCAAGGACGGCCAACTCGTCAGGGTATGACCGCGGGTCAGGCCGGCGGACACCAATAGCCATGGCCCGTGGCAGATCACGCCGATAGGTTTGCCTGCCTTGTCCATGCGCTGGACGAACTCCTGGGCCTTGGGGTGCCGCCGGATTTCGTCGGCGTTCACAACGCCACCGGGCAGCATTACGGCTGCGAAGTTTTCCGGTTCGGCATCGGCGTCGGTGAATGTCAGGTCGACCTTTACCGTATCGCCTTTGTCCGTATGCTTGAAGCCCTGGATGGGCTCCAGGTTGTTGGATACGATCACCGCCCTGCCGCCGGCCGCGGCGATGGCCTTACAGGGTTCGATCAGTTCCGCCTGTTCGAAGCCGTCGACCGCCAGGATCGCGACGGATACATCTTTCAGTTCCTCTGCCATAACTCACTCCTTGATCTGCGTGGATTTCCGGAACGCCGGCCTGACCGGCGCTGCGTGCAATGCAGCAAGCCGGATGCCGGCACGGCGGTGACGTAGCCGTCTGCACGATGACAAGCCGGAGGCAAGCAAGTACAAAGACGAGCAGGAACTGCCATCGGGCCGTTCAAGGAGCCGGGCGTGAAGCACATACTGGTTATAGGCGGAGGCTTCGCCGGACTTTGGAGTGCCGCCGGGGCCGCGCGCATGGCGGATCAGTTGGCCCAGGCAGTGCATATCACCCTGGTCAATCGCGATGACCAGCACAGCATACGCGTGCGCAACTACGAGGATGACCTGACGCCGACGCGCGTGCCGCTGCGCTCGGTGCTGGATCCCATCGGCGTCGAACTGGTGGTCGGCGATGTCGCCGGCATCGATACGACGCAGCGCACGGTCCGGCTGAATGGCCAGGGGCCCGGCCAGGATCTTTGCTATGACAAGCTGATCCTGGCCGCGGGCAGCCATCTGGTGCGGCCATCGCTGCCCGACGCGGACGGCTGCCTGTACGACGTCGACACCTATGCGGCGGCGCTGCGCCTGAACCGGCATCTCGCCGGCCTGGCGAAGATGGCGCCGTACCCGGGACGCTTTACCGCCGTGGTCATCGGATCGGGCGCGACGGGAATAGAGCTGGCTTGCGAACTGCCGCAACGGCTGCGTGCCGTGGCGCGCGCGACCGGCGAGCCGGACGCGCTGGATCGGGTCCGGGTGCTCCTGGTAGACCGTGGAGAAAAGATCGCCGGCCATCTCGGCGGTGCCCAGGCGGTCATCGAACGGTCGTGCCGGGCACTGGGCATCGAGCTGGTGCCTGGCGTAGCCGTGGCCGCGGTGGATGCGCGCGGGTTAACGCTGTCGAACGGCATTCATATCGATGCGGCCACCGTGGCGTGGTGCGCCGGCATGTGCGCCAATGAGTTGACAGCCTGCATCCCGGGCCGGCGCGACGCGCAGGGCCGGCTGTTCGTCGATCCCTATATGCGCGTGCAGGACGTGGCCGATGTTTTTGCAGCGGGCGACGTGGCGCATGCCTTGATCGACGGCGAGCATCCATCGGTGATGTCCTGCCAGCATGCCAGGCCCATGGGGCGATACGCCGGCCATAACGCCGTATGCGAACTTTTCGGCCGGGACATGCTCGCGCTCGATATCGACTGGTACACCAATATCATCGACCTGGGACCGACCGGCGCGGTATATGCCCAGGGCTGGGACCGCGTCGTGGTGGCGCAGGGCAAGCAGGCCAAGGCCACCAAGCAGGTCATCAACCAGCAACGCATCTACCCGCCGCGCAACGGCAATCGCGCGGACATCCTGGCCGCGGCGGCGCCGGATCTGCAGCGCCCGCCTGTACTGAAGCCTTTATCCGAATAGCAGCTCGCCAGGCTCCACCCGCGCCCAAGCCGTTGTCCGCATGACCATCCTCCAGTCTCCCTCCGCGGTGGACAGGAGCGCATCCCGCGTATTCGAGGCAAAATCACCACCGCTTGGCGAACCAAGACAACAAACGCCATCGGCACATCCATCAACAACGGGAGGAAGACACAATGAAGGCACAAGCGAAACGTATCCTGGCCATCTCCGGACTGGCCGCGGCCATGGCCATGCAGGCAACACCCACGTCGGCACAGAATGCCGGCGACTGGCCCAGCAAGCCCATCACCATCGTCATTCCCTACGCGCCTGGGGGCTTTGCCGATACCCGCATGCGGCTCCTTGCCGCCAAGCTGGAACCACTGCTGAAGCAATCCGTGATCGTGGAAAACCGGGCCGGCGCCGGCGGCGTGGTCGGCACCAACTTTATAGCCCGGGCCAACCCGGACGGCTACACCATCGGTACGGGCAACCTGGCCCCGCTGTCGGTCAATCCCAACCTGATGCAAAGCATCCCCTACGATCCGGTGAAGGATCTCGCGCCGGTCATCCTGATCGAGAACAGCCCGCTCGTGCTCAGCGTCAGCAAGTCCGTAAAGGCCCAGAACCTGAAGGAGCTGATCGCGCTGGCCAAGTCGGAACCGGGCAAGCTGACCTTCGGATCATCCGGCGTGGGGGGCGCCCATCACTTGTCCGGCGAAATGTTCGCCGAACAGGCGCACATCGATATCACGCATGTGCCCTACAAAGGCGGCAACCTGGCCTCGACGGACCTGATGGGCGGGCATATCACCATGATGTTCGAAATGGGATATGCGGCCTTGCCGGCCATCAAGGGCGACAAGGTCCGGCCCATCGCCGTGACCGCGTCCAAGCGGCTGGCCGTGCTGCCGGATGTTCCCACCATGGAAGAAGCAGGCCTGCCGGGCTACGAATCCTACAACTGGCAAGGCATCGTCGCCCCCGCCGGTACGCCGCGCCCCATCATCGACCGCCTGAACAAGGAATTGAACGCGGTGCTGAAGGATCCCGAAGTCGCCAAGGCCATTGTGGATTCGGGCAGCCAGGCGGCCGGCGGCACGCCGGAGGAGTTCGCGGCCTTCATCCAATCGGAGACCACGAAATGGGCGCAGGTCATCAAGGAAGCGAAGATCGCCCCGCAATAAGGTTGAGGATGGGGTAGAAAAACCGAGCGTGCGTCCGCGACCCGGGCACACCCATTGCTAAAGGGCGCATCCGCGCCGATACGCATGGGCAACACGCATGGAAACCCTGACGAAACCCTATCTGAAAGCGCCCCGCATGGGGACTTCCCCGGCGCTGCCCGCCATGGGCGCCGCTCTTTACGCCGCCGCCGGCCGTTCCCGCGATGCCATGGAAATCGGCTCGATATTCCGCATCGTGGCCGGCGGCCTGACGCATACAGTCCCTTTGCCCGCGAGCGGACGCACGCTGCATCGGTGGCGCGTCCTGGCGGATATCGCCGGCTACTCCCTGCCGCTGGTAAAGCTGGTGGAAGGCCATCTCGATGCCGTCGCCATCCTGTGTGAGCTGG
>DATJHN010000445.1:0-4426 GCA_035493915.1 Bordetella sp. | reverse complement strand
GGTTCCACGACGTGCTCTATAAGGTGGCTACCCGTCCCGAAAAGCGCATCGGTTCGGATGAAACCTGGGATGCGGCAGAGCAGGCGTTGATGGACAGCCTGCGCCGGACCGGTTGCGAATTCGAGATTTCACCGGGCGAAGGGGCTTTCTATGGACCCAAAATCGAATACACCCTGAAGGATGCCATCGGCCGGCACTGGCAGTGCGGTACTCTGCAGGTGGATTTCTCCATGCCGGTGCGGCTGGGGGCCGAATACGTGGATGCCGACGATCAGCGGCGGCCGCCGGTCATGTTGCACCGTGCCATCCTGGGTTCGCTGGAGCGCTTCATCGGTATGCTCATCGAGAACCACGCCGGGGCCATGCCGCCCTGGCTGGCGCCGGTACAGGCGGTGGTTTGCTGTATTTCCGAGCCTTCCGCGGCTTATGCGGCAGAAATTACACAAACCCTGAAAAAACAAGGCTTTAGGGTGCAGTCGGATTTGCGCGGCGAAAAAATCACTTATAAAATTCGGGAGCACAGCCTGCAAAAGATCCCGTACATCCTTGTCGTCGGCGACAAGGAGCGCGAGGCCGGCACGGTCGCGGTTCGCGCCCGGGGCGGGTTGGATCTTGGCACTATCCCGCTCGGCGATTTCGTCGAGCGTTTATCGGAAGATGTCGCGGGACGCCGCGACATCGCCCAGCCACAGCAGGGTTCTTAAATCTTCTAGGAGTTGTCAACATCGCCACTGAAAAAGCCAATCGCATCAACGGTGAGATCCGCGTTCCCGAGGTGCGCCTTATAGGTCTGGACGGAGAACAGCTAGGCATAGTCAAAATCGCTGATGCCTTCCGTCTGTCCGAGCAAAGCGACGTGGATCTGGTCGAAATTGCCCCGAATGCCGAGCCGCCGGTCTGCCGCTTGATGGACTATGGCAAGTTCAAGTACCAAGAGCAAAAGCGTCAGGCCGAAGCGCGTTCCAAGCAGAAGGTCATCCAGGTCAAGGAAGTGAAATTCCGTCCGGCGACCGATGAGGGCGATTACCAGGTCAAGCTGCGCAATCTGCGCCGCTTTCTGGAAGAGGGCGACAAGGCGAAAGTCACGTTGCGGTTCCGTGGGCGTGAAATGGCTCACCAGGAATTGGGCATGCGAGTGCTTGAACGAGTGCGCGACGACCTGACCGAACTGGCCCTGGTCGAATCGATGCCTAAACTCGAAGGCCGTCAGATGATCATGGTGTTGGCGCCGCGCAAGAAAGCGACGCCGGGCAAGGATGCCGCGGCCTGAGCGCCGCCCGTTCGTACCACGTTAAACCAACCGCCCGCCGGAAACGGTGGGCGGTTTCCGCTTCGGATGCCGCATGCACGTTCTTTTCATTATCGATCCCTTGCCACTGCTGAAGGCGTACAAGGACAGTTCCGTAGCCATGATGCGCGCCTTGACGGTGCGCGGGCATACGTTGAGCGTGGCGTTGCAGGGTGATTTGTACATCGATGAAGGGCGCGTGTACGCGCACGCCACGCCCATCGAGCTGGTGCCGGACGCCGATCCGCACGGGCATGATTGGTGGCGCGAGACGGCTGAGGCGCAGGATAGCGAGTTGTCGGCCTTCGGCGCGGTTCTTATGCGCAAAGACCCGCCCTTCGATATGGAATACGTGTATTCCACGCATTTGCTGGAATATGCCCAGGCGCAAGGCGCGCGCGTATTCAATCATGGCGGCGCCATCCGCAACCATCCGGAGAAGCTGGCGATTACCGAGTTCGCCGAATTCACGGCACCCACGCTGGTGACGCGCGATATGGCGCGCATCAAGGCTTTCCATGCGCGCCATGGTGACGTCATTGTGAAGCCCCTGGACGGCATGGGCGGCACCGGCATTTTCCGCCTGCAGGCCAATGAGCCCAATCGCAATGCCATCCTGGAAACCCTCACGGGTGACGGCACGCGGACCATCATGGCGCAGCGCTACATCCCGGATATCGTCCGTGGCGACAAGCGCATTCTGTTGATCGGCGGGGAGCCTGTTCCCTACGCGCTGGCGCGCATTCCCATGGCCGGCGAAACGCGGGGCAATTTGGCTGCCGGCGGGCGTGGCGTGGCGCAGCCGCTTTCCGAGCGTGATCGCCAGATCGCCGCCGCGGTGGCGCCGCGGCTGGCTGCGCGCGGGCTGCTGCTGGTCGGCCTGGATGTCATCGGCGACTATGTCACGGAAGTCAATGTCACCAGTCCGACCTGCTTCGTGGAAATCACCGAGCAGACCGGGTTCGATGTGGCGGCTATGTTTGTCCAGGCCCTCGAACGCGCCGTGGCGGCAGCGTAGGTAGCGCGTCGTGACCGGCATCGTCATCGTCGTGCATACCCCGCTGGGGTCGGCCATGCTGGACTGCGCCAGCCATGTCATGGGGAAAATCGACAATGTCGCCGTTCACGATATCCAGGCGGACGATATGCCGGATGCCAGGGCGCCAGCAGTGGTGGCCGATATTCTGCGGCTGGGCGAAGGCGGCAACGGGGTCCTGGTGTTAACGGATTTGGTCGGCGCCACACCGGCCAATATTGCCAAGCGCGCGGTTATCGAAGCCCAGGCCCAAGGGGTGCAGTGCGCGGTGCTGGCAGGCCTTAATACTCCCATGCTGCTGCGTGCCTTGACCTATCGAAATTTGCCATTGGTTGAAACGCGAGAAAAGGCCTTGGCCGGGGGAGTTCAGGGCGTATTGCGTGTAGACTGAGGACCTTGCGCTCCCGCTCATCCGTTTCCTATGCCTATCTCCGAAATCGTCATAAGCAATAAACTCGGCTTGCATGCGCGTGCGGCGGCCAAGCTCACGCAACTGGCCAGCAAGTTCAATAGCGAGATCTACATTTCACGTGGCGCCCAACGGGTCAACGCCAAGAGCATTATGGGTGTGATGATGCTGGCGGCCGGTTTGGGCGTTACGGTCAAATTGGAAGCGTCTGGTGCCGATGCCGATCGGGCGCTTGCGGAAATCCAGGCCCTATTCGATAGCAAATTTGGTGAGCACGAATAAGTCCGCTTCTATTTCGCACGTCTCCGAGCCTCCGCCCGTGAGGCCCGCGGGCGGCATCACGCTCGCGGTTCCCAAAGTAGCTGCCTCGAATTCGAACGGTTCCGCCGCGGCCGGCGCGGTGCTTTGCATGTATGGACAGGGCGTGGCGCGCGGGTACGCGATCGGTCGCGCGGTCGTGATGGGTGCCGCCGCCCTGGAAGTCGCGCACTACCGCATCGCGCCTGAAAACGTGCAGGCGGAGCGTGATCGCCTGACGGCCGCACTGCAAGCCGCGCAGGCGGACCTGCTGCAGATGGCCGATACCCTGCCGGACGATGCCCCGCGCGAACTCGGCGCCATGCTGAATGTGCACAGCCTGCTGCTGGGCGATCCGCTGTTGGCGGAGCAAACGTTGGCGCTGATTGAAGAGCGTCACTACAACGCGGAATGGGCCTTGACCACCCAGGGGCAGATCCTGGGCGAGCAGTTCGAGGCCATGGACGACGAATATCTGCGCGAGCGCGGCGCGGATGTCAGGCAGGTTATCGAGCGGGTCCTGCATGTGTTGGTCGGCACCTCGGCGGTGCCGGATCCGTCGAGTGTCGACGGCAACGATCCCCTGGTGGTGGTGGCTCACGATATTTCGCCAGCCGACATGCTGCGCCTGCGCGGCGGGCGTTTCCTGGCTTTCGTGACCGATCTGGGCGGAGCGACATCCCACACCGCCATCGTGGCGCGCAGCATGGGCGTGCCGGCGGTGGTGGCGCTGGGCCGCGTGCGCGAGCTGGTGCGCGACGGCGACATGCTGATCGTGGACGGCGCCACCGGCGCCGTTATCGTCAATCCCTCGCCGGCCATTTTGGCCGAGTACCGTGCCCGCCAGCAGGTTTACGCCGACGAGCGCGCCGAGCTGGCGCTGCTGCGCGACGAACCGGCCATTACGCTGGACGGCATCGGCATTGTGCTGCACGCGAATATCGAATTGCCGGATGAGGCTGCCCTGGCGCTGGCGTCCGGAGCCGAAGGGATAGGCCTGTTTCGCAGCGAATTCCTTTTTATGGGACGAGCGGAGCTGCCGAGCGAGGACGAGCAGTACCAGGCCTATGCGTCGGTAGTAAAGGTCATGGCGGGCCGGCCGGTGACTATCCGTACGCTGGATATCGGCGCCGACAAGACCTTGGATGGCGAGGCGACGGTCGCGACCAATCCGGCCCTGGGCTTGCGCGCCATCCGCTATTGCCTGGCCCACCCGGAAATGTTCGCGACGCAACTGCGCGCCATTCTGCGTGCTTCGGCGCATGGTCCCGTGCGTATCCTGATCCCCATGATCACGCACATGCATGAAGTCGAGGCTACGCGTGTGGCGTTGGATGCGGCGCGGCGGGAACTGGACGCGCGCGGCCAACCCTATGCGCCGCACATCGAATTGGGC
>DATJHN010000444.1:0-4723 GCA_035493915.1 Bordetella sp. | reverse complement strand
TTGTTTTGCGTGAACAGATAGGCCGACAACCCGTAATCCGATTGGTTGGCGAAATGCAACGCCTCATCGAAGGAATCCACCCGCAGTACGGGCAGGATGGGACCGAAGGTTTCCTCGCGCATGATGGCCAGGTCGTTGGATCGTACCGACAGCACCGCCGGGAAGAACCAACTTCCTTTCGTATAGAAGTCCCCGTGCGGGACGGCGTTCAGGTCCAGCAGGGTTTCCGCGCCGTCCTTGGCGGCACTGTCGAGCATTGCGCGCAGCTTGCCTACCTCCGGCGCGCTGACGCGCGGGCCGATATCGGCGTTCTCGAACGGGTTCCCCACGCGCAATGCTCGCACCCGCGCCAATAGCTTGTCCAGGAACGCATCGTGGATACCGCGTTGCAGATACATCCGATCGTTGGCCGTGCAGACCTGCCCGCCGTTCAGGAACTTGGAGAACACCGCCGCCTCCACCGCACGGTCCAGGTCGGCATCGTCCAGCACGATAAACGGCGCCTTGCCGCCCAATTCCAGACGGATCGATTTGATATCGGCGCTGGCCGCCGCATAGATTTCCCGCCCCGCGCGCACGCTGCCGGTCATCGATACCAAGTCGGTACGCGGACTCGTCGTCATGCGATGCCCGGCGTCGCGGCCGTTGCCGGTGACGACATTGAGCACGCCCGCCGGAATGCCGGCTTTCGCCGCCAGCGCCGCCAAGGCCAGGGACGTCAGGGGAGTAAGCTCATGCGGCTTGATCACGATGGCATTGCCGGTAATCAACGCCGGTCCTGCCTTCCGAGTGAACAGGGCCGCGGGAAAATTCCACGCTGTCATACCCGCCACCACCCCGTAGGGCACGCGCTGTATCCAAATCTGCTCGCGTTCCGTATCGCCCGGCAGGATTTCACCCTGAAGCCGCCGGCCCGATTCGGCGGCATGGACCAGGAAATCGACGGCGAAGGCGATTTCACCGCGTGCCTCGGCGAGCGGCTTGCCTTGCTCCAGCGTCAGCAGCTGTGCCATGTCTTCCGCATGGGCGCGAATTTCGGCGGCGTAGGCATAGAGCAGGTTGGCACGTTCGGCCGCGGGGCGGCGCGCCCACGTCGCCCAGGCTCGTCCAGCCGCATCCAGGGCGCGGTCGACGTCCGCCGCATCGCCCAACGCGACCGAGCCGATAACGCTGTCGTCCATGGGATTACGTACCGAATCGGTCTTGCCGGAGCCGGCCCTGACCCAGGCACCGTCGATGAAAAGATGGTCTTCGGGAATACCCAGGCGGTTCAGGAAGGGATGCATGACGTCTCCATATACGGGTTCACTTGGCCTGGAAGGCCGGCTTGCGCTTCTGCTGAAATGCCAGGCGTCCTTCGATGCGATCCTGGCTATCGCGTAACAGGCCGAAAGCCATGGATTCATGCGCCATGGCGCGCGCCAACGGCATGTCCAACCCTTCGGCGACCAATTGTTTGACGGCACTGACCGCCAGCGGCCCGTTGCCGGCGATGCGGCGCGCGATGCCCAGAGCGGTCTCGCGCAAATCGCCAGCCGTGGTGACCTTGGTGACCAGGCCCATGCGCAACGCCTCTTGGGCGTCGACGATTTCGCCGGTCAGTAGCAGGTACATGGCGTCGGAGAGCCCGATCATGCGCGGCAACCGCTGCGTCCCGCCGCCCCCCGGCAGGCTGCCAATGCAAACTTCCGGCAGACCGACCCGCGCATGCTCCGAGGCAATGCGAATGTCGCATGCCAACGCCAACTCCAAGCCGCCGCCGACGGCATAGCCGTTGATGGCGCAAATAATGGGTACCCGCACCAGGTCCATGTTCGCCAGCAGATGCGGCGTAGTTGTCTTGCCGAAGGTCAGCTCGGCCACGCCTTCCTTGGGCGGCATGGTTTTCTTCAGATCGGAACCGGTGCAGAACGCGCGCTCGCCGGCGGCGGTAAGGACGACGCAGCGGACATCGGCAGCGGTCGCGATGCGTGCCCAGGTTTCGCGCAACTCGGCCGCGGCTTCGGGGTCGATGGCATTCATCGACTCCGGTCGGTTCAGCGTAATGATGGCGATATTGCCTTCGACTTCATAGATCACACTCATTTCATTCCTCCGCGTCGCCAGGCATCAACGGGATGCCGGCTCGAACACCACGCGCGCATCGCACAGCGCGCCTATTTCCTCTGGGTCGAGCCGCAACTCGCCCAGGATTTCCCGTGTGTGCTCGCCGCAGCCCGGCGGCAGCCCATGCGGCTCGCGATTTTCTTGCGCGCTATTGATGGGGAATCCCACGGTTCCGATGGCGCCATGCAGCGGATGCGTGAAGTGGGTAAACATGCGGTTGTGCGCCGCCTGCGGATGCCGCGCCAGGTCGCTGTAATCCGACACCCGGGCGCAAAGGATGTCGGCTTGCGTCAGCCGCTCGAGCCAATGCGCCGTGGGATGAAGCACAAACGCACGCGTCAGCTCCGCGCGCATGGCTTCACGATTCCGCACGCGCTCCGACGAGCTGACAAAGCGCGCGTCGTGCGCCAGCGCGGGCAAGCCAAGAACGTTGCACAGATCCTGCCAGCGCGTGCCGTTATAGGCCGCGACCATGATCCAGCCGTCCTGCGTCTGGAATGCTTCGTTGGGCGCCGAGTATGGCGCGGCGCTGCCCACGCGTTCCGGCACGACACGCTCGTGCAGATAATTCGTCAATGACGTCTGCTGCAGCGTCAGCGCCGCGTTCATCAGGCTTATATCGATATAGCCGCCGTTACCTTGCCGATGCAGGTCGAGCAGTTGCGCCACCACACCCAATGCCGCCAGGCAACCGGTAGTCACATCGACCACCGGTGCCTGTACCTTGCATGGCTCGGCGCTGTCGCGCGTGCCGATGATGCTCATCAGCCCGCAATCGGCCTGCAGAATGCCGTCCACGCCCGGCCGGTCCGCGTAAGGACCGCTCTGGCCATACGCGGAGATCGAGCAATAGACGACTTTCTCATGTGTGCGGCGCACGCTTTCGTAGTCCAGCCCCAACCGCTGCATGGCGCCCGGCCGCATGCTTTCCACCACCACATCGGCGGTGCCGATCAACCGGTGCGCCAAGTCTTTCCCGCGCGCCGTTTTCAGGTCGATGCTGATGGAGCGCTTATTGCGGTTGAAGCCGTAATAGGCGGTGCAATCCTCGCCGATCCAGCCCGGCCCGAGCATGCGCCCCAGCTCCCCTTGCGGCGACTCGACCTTGATGACATTGGCCCCCATGTCGCCGAGCAGCATGGTGCACATCGGCCCGGCGCCGAGCTGCGTGAAGTCGACCACCGTAACGTCCGTCAGAATATTCCTGAACATGCTTCGCCCGCTCCGTCATTCCTTGACGCTAAGATGGTTTTCGCGCGCCACCTGGGTCCACAACGCCAGGTCACGCGCAACGATCTGGCGCAGCTCCTCCGGCGTGCTCGTATCGATTTCAAAGCCTTGGGTGGCCAGTTGCTGGCGCACGTCCGGCCGCTTGAGCGCTGCATTCAACGCGGCATTCAGCTTGTCGATGACCGGCTTGGGCGTACCGGCCGGCGCCATGAGAGAAAACCACAGCGACGCGTTGTAGTCTTTCAGGCCCAGGTCCGGGCTTTCGCTGAAGGCGGGCACCGAATCCAGCAGCGGCGTGCGGCGATTGCGCGCCACGCCCAGCGGCCGCATGGCGCCGCTCTTAATGTATTGCAGCACCGCGCCCAAGTCGCCGAACGTCGCCTGCACCTGCCCGCTCAGCACGTCGGCGAGCGCCGGCGACGTACCTTGGTACGGCACGTGAACCAGTTTGATGTGCGCCATATCATTCAGCAGTTCGCCGGCCAGATGCTGCGGGACGCCCACGCCGGGGCTGCTGAAGTTGATCTGGCCCGGATGCTCCTTCGCGTAGGCAATGAACTCGGCGAGCGTGTGATACGGTGCCTTGGGGCTGACCACCAAAATCATCGGCACTTCCGCCACCATGCCCACTGGCGCCAGATCTTTCTGCACATCGAACGACACTGGAATCCCCATCGCGGGGTTGGTCGCCACCTGACTGCCGGCGATCCCGATGGTATTACCGTCGGGCTTGGAGTGCGCCACGAAGCCCAGGCCGATGTTGCCCGACGCGCCGGGCTTGTTTTCCACGACCACATTCCGGTGCAGCTCCTCGGACAAATGGGGAGCCAGAATGCGCGCCAGGATATCGTTGCCGCCGCCGGGCGTGAATGGCACGACGAAGGTCAATGTCGCCTGGCTTTGCGCCGCCGCGGGTGCGGCCGGCAACAGCAGGGCTGCGAAAAGGCCGAGCGCGGCCCCGCCGAATTTCAGCGTACTTTTGACTTGCATGGGTTGTCTCCGAGTTATTCGGGTTTTTCTATGCGGGCCCGTTCAGGGGCCGGAGTTATCCAGCCATCGCTTGCCCGACGTCAGGTGCTTCTTGAAATAATCAAGCGCCCCTGGCTTATCCCCGGCATGCAGCATGTCGAGGACGGCCTGGTGCTCCTGATCGATCAGTTCGAATCTCCGGATGTCTTTCCTATCCTGAAATCCGAATGGATACTTGGCCCACAGCACGCGCACGAACTGCAGCGTCTGCAGGCAACTTCCCGCTTCGTACAGCCTGAAATGGAACTTCACGTTGGCGATGCGCATACCCACGTAGTCCTGCGTTTTCAGGCAGGCACGAAACTGCTCCTGGATCGCCCCGAGCGCGGCAAGATCGGCCGGCTGCAGGTTGTCGAGC
>DATJHN010000443.1:0-26968 GCA_035493915.1 Bordetella sp. | reverse complement strand
CCGCCAACGAACAGTCCGGTGCCCGGCCCGAGGGCACCGCCGGACCCAAGCCCGTTTTCGAAGGCTTGCCCACGCCGCGCCGCTATTGGGCGGTCGCGGTGGTCATGTTGGGCATGACCCTGTCCGTGCTCGACGCCACCATCGCCAATGTGGCGCTGCCCACCATCGCGGCGGACTTGCAGATCCGGCCCGCCAGCGCGGTGTGGATCGTCAACGCGTACAGCGTATCGGTCGTGGTCATGCTGCTGCCTTTGTCGGCGCTGGCCGAAAGAGTCGGCTTTCGCCGCATGTTCGGCATGGGACTCGCGCTGTTCACGCTGGCCTCGCTGGGTTGCGCGATGGCGAGCTCGTTGACGACGCTTACCCTGGCGCGCATGTTCCAGGGCGTGGGTGCCGCGTCCCTGATGTGCTTGTTCGGGGGGCTGGTGCGCAACATCTACCCGTTGTCGATGCTGGGCCGCGGTATCAGCTTCAATGCAACGGTGGTGGCCGTCATGTCGGTGCTGGGTCCCACATTGGGCGCCGCCATCCTGTCCGTCGCCGATTGGCCCTGGATTTTCGCGGTGAATGTACCCATCGGCATTTTCGGCCTGTTCCTGGTGCGTTTCCTGCCCGACCCGCCGCGTGTCACGACCCGCTTCGACATCGTCAGCGCCGTGCTCTGCATGATAGTGCTGGGCGTGTTCATCACCGGCATCGACAACCTGCATGAAGACCTGATCCGCGGTCTGGGCATGGTGGCGATTTCGGTGCTGGCGGGCATCCTTCTGGTGCGGCGCGCCAGCCGCCAGACCGCGCCGCTGGTGCCGATAGACCTGCTGCGCATCCAGCCCATTGCGTATGCGGTGGCTGCGTCGGCTTGCACCTTCGCGGCCCAGATGGCCGCCTACGTCTCGCTGCCTTTCTATTTCCAGTCCGTGCTGGGCCGGCCGCAGCTGCAGGTCGGCATGCTGCTGGCCGCATGGCCCATAGGCACGGCGGTGATTGCGCCGCTGGCGGGACGTTTGTCCGACCGCTACTCGGCCGCGTCGCTCAGCGGCATCGGCGCGACATGCATGACGGTCGGGCTGGTATGGCTGGCGGTGCTGCCGCACAGCGCCTCGAACGCCTGGATCGTCGCCGGCATGTTCATTTGCGGACTGGGTTTCGGTTTCTTCCAGACGCCCAACAACCGGTCCATGATTTCATCCGCGCCGCGCAGCCGCAGCGGCGCCATCGGCGGCTTGCAGGCGACCACCCGGGTTTTCGGCCAAAGCTTCGGCACCGCGCTGGTGGCGACCGCCTTTGGCCTGGCGCCGACGCGCGGCCCGCTGGTGGCGATCATCCTGGGCGCCACGTGCGCCATCATGGCCATCCTGGTCAATACCGTGCGTTTTACCAAGGTGCCGGGGACGGCAAGCCGCTAACACTGGCTTTTCATAGAGCGCTCCTATAATGCCGCCATGGCCGCGCGTCATGCCGCGGATCAGTCTATGAAGGGCGCTTATCAATGAAGATCACAGTGGTGGGTACGGGCTACGTCGGGCTGGTTTCCGGCGCGTGCCTGGCTGAAATGGGCAATGACGTAATGTGCCTGGACGTCGACGCTGCCAAAGTGGAGCGCCTGAAGCAGAACGACATCCCCATCTATGAGCCCGGGCTCGAAGACCTGGTGCGGCGCAACGCCAAGGGCGGACGCCTGCATTTCACCACCGACGTCGCCGAGAGCGTGCGGCACGGCGAGGTCCAGTTCATCGCCGTCGGCACCCCGCCGGGCGAGGACGGATCGGCCGATCTGCAATACGTGCTGGAAGCCGCCCGCAATATCGGCCGCCACATGGAAGGCCGCAAGATCATCGTCGATAAATCCACCGTGCCTGTCGGTACGGCGGACAAGGTGCGCCAGGCCGTATCCGAAGTGCTGGCCCGGCGCGGCGTCGACTTTCCGTTCAGCGTGGCCTCGAATCCCGAGTTCCTGAAAGAAGGCGCGGCGATCCAGGATTTCATGGGTCCCGACCGCGTGATCGTCGGCGCGGATGACGATCACGCAATCGAGGTCATGCGGCGCATCTACGAGCCCTTCCAGCGTACGCACGACCGGCTCATGGTGATGGATGTGCGTTCCGCGGAACTGACCAAGTACGCCGCCAACGCCATGCTGGCCACGCGCATTTCCTTCATGAACGAGATGGCGAACCTGGCCGAGTTGCTGGGCGCCGATATCGAACATGTCCGCCGCGGCATCGGCGCGGATCCGCGCATCGGCTATCAGTTCCTGTATCCGGGGGCCGGCTATGGCGGTTCCTGCTTCCCCAAGGACGTGCAGGCCCTGGTGCGCACGGCCGAACAGAACGGCCTGCCCATGCGCGTGATCCAGGCGGTGGAATCCGCCAACGACGCGCAGAAGTTCCGCCTGCCGCAAAAGGTCGTGCGCCGCTACGGCGAAGACCTGAGCGGCCGTACCTTTGCGCTCTGGGGGCTGGCTTTCAAGCCCAATACCGACGATATGCGCCAGGCCCCCAGCCTGACGATCATCGAAGAACTGACGCGCCGCGGCGCGCGCATACGTGCCTATGATCCGGTCGCCATGGACGAGGCCCGCAAGGTGCTGAACGGCAATGCAGCCGTCCAGCAAAAGGTGGAGTTCGTGGCCGACATGTACGACGCGCTGGACGGTGCCGACGGGCTGCTGCTGGTCACGGAATGGAAGGCCTTTCGCGCGCCGGATTTCGAACGCATCCTTGACCTGCTGAAGTCACCCCTGGTCCTGGACGGCCGCAACCAGTACAACGCGGCCGAGTTGAGAGGGCTGGGCTTCGACTACGAGGGTATCGGCCGCGCATGAAAATCCTGCAGCTCAATTTCGAGAAAGGCTGGCGCGGCGGGGAAAGACAGACCCTGTACTGCATGATGGCCTTTCGCGATGCTGGGCATCAGGTCGAACTGCTGGCGCGCGCCGGCGGTCCGTTGGCGCAGCGCGCCGCGGAGCAAGGTTTTACCGTGCATGCCGTCAGGCACGTGCCAGGGCAGATCGGTTTCCTGGCGGCGCGCGGGCGGCGCTACGACATCATCCACGCCCAGACGGCCAATACGGTCACCTGGGCGGTGCTGACCAAGCCGCTGCATGGCCGTCCGGTGGCCTTTTCGCGGCGCACGTCCTTTGTGGTCAAGCCCAAGCAGGAATGGAAGACGGGCGGCAAGTGGCGCCGCGTGGATCTGTTCGTCGCGATCAGCGACATGGCAGCCATCGAACCGCGCCGCCTGGGCGTGGAGCCCGTCATCATCCGCAGCGCGGTGCTGCCCGCGCTTATCGATACGGATAATCTGGCCCGCCTATCGTCGGAATTCAAGCGGCCCGGCAAGAAGATCATTGCCACTTCGGCCGCGCTGATCCACGACAAGGATCCCCTGACCATGATCCGCGCCGTGGACGCATTGGCCAAGACGCGCGTGGACTTTATCTTCGTGCATTTCGGCGCGGGCGGGAACAACGAGGAAAAAGCGCGCGCGCTGGTCGGCGAACTTGGGCTGGAATCGATCTACCTGTTCGCCGGTTTCCGCAAGGGTGTGGAAGACTTCTACGCCGCCATGGACGTCTTCGCGATGAGCTCGCGCGAAGAAGCGCTGGGCAGCAGCGTGTTCGACGCCTTTTTGCATCGGGTACCGGTGGTATCGACCGACGCCGGCGGCCTGAAGGAAAGCCTGGCCGACGGCCGCGGCATTCTGTGCGCCGTGGAAGACCACCAGGCCATGGCGCAAGGCATGGCGCGCCTGTTGGACGATGCCGGCTTGCGGCAGGATGTGGTGCAGCGTGCCTATGACTATGTGCGCGCGGAACACGACGTGCGCGGCATGGGCGACCGCTATCTTGCGCAATTCGAGCGCATATTGCGCGAGCGCGGCGAAGCGCGGCGGATCGAAGCGTCCTGAACGTGGTCCGCTGTCCGGACCAATGCGGACTTACTGCTTTTACATCGTCAAACGGGTTTCGAACTTCGCGCGGTGGACGGAAAAGAACGTGCGCACGTTCCGCACGTTCGCCTGCGCGGTAAAGGCGCGGTGCACCAGCGCGTGATAGGCCGGCATATCCTTGACCTGGGCGATCAGCAGGAAGTCCGGTCCCGGCGAAACCCGATAGCACTGCAGGACGGCGGGCTCGTCGCGCATGCGGGCTTCGAATTCGTCCATGCGTTCCGCGGCCTGGACATCCAAAGTGACTTCGACCAGGGCGGTCAGGGTGCTGCCCAGCCTGGCGGGGTCCAGGATGGCCACCTGTTTCTGGATCACGCCGGTTTCGGTCAGGCGGCGCACGCGGCGCAGGCAGGTCGGCGGCGATGCATGCACCCGTTCGGCCAGCTCCTGGTTCGTCAATGATGCGTCGGTCTGAAGCTGATCCAGGATGCGGCGGTCGAGTTCATCCAGATCGGCTAGGTTGTCTGGTATGTTCATGGTGTTTAGTGTGCAGACGAGAAATTTATAAACAATTTGTGTTGTTCATCTGGAATTTTAATTCACTTCAGTTATTGGTGAATAGAAAATTTCATTTTCACTGAAATAAAGAAATCCGATTTCTTTATAGCCAGCCCACAATCCCGCCATCGAAAGTTTTTCCTGGAGCTTGCCATGTGCGGAATCGTCGGCGCCGTCGCCCAACGCGACATCACCCCCATCCTGGTCGAGGGCCTGCGGCGGCTGGAATACCGGGGCTACGACTCCTGCGGCGTGGCCGTCTATGCCGACGGCGAGCTGCGGCGCACCCGCAGCACGGAACGGGTATCGGAACTGTGCGAGCAGATCAGCCGCGATCATCTGTCCGGCTTCACCGGAATTTCGCATACCCGCTGGGCCACGCACGGCGCGCCCGCCACGCATAACGCGCATCCGCACTTCTCCAGTTTCGGCAAGGATTCGCCGCGCATCGCCTTGGTCCACAACGGCATCATCGAAAACCACGACGAGTTGCGCGAGGAACTGCAAACCGCCGGCTACGTCTTCGAAAGCCAGACCGATACCGAAGTCATCGCGCACCTGGTCAATCACCTGTATGGCGGCGACTTGTTCGAGGCCGTGCAGCAAGCCGTGCGCCGCCTGAAGGGCGCCTATGCCATCGCCGTGTTCTGCCGCGACGAACCGCACCGCGTCGTCGGCGCGCGGCAGGGATCGCCGCTGGTGGTCGGTATCGGCGATAACGAAAATTTCCTGGCGTCCGACGCGCTGGCGCTGGCCGGCACCACCGATCGCATCATCTACCTGGAAGACGGCGACGTCGTCGACCTGCAGCTGACGCGCGTATGGATCGTCGACGAACAGGGCCGTCCGGTCGAACGCAAGGTCAACACCGTGCAGGTGCATACCGGCGAGGCCGACTTGGGCCCGTACCGCCACTTCATGCAGAAGGAAATCTTCGAACAGCCGCGCGCCGTGGGCGATACGCTGCAGGACATCGAGACCATCACGCCGGAATTGTTCGGCGATGGCGCGTATCGCGTGTTCAAGGACACCGAATCGGTGTTGATCCTGGCCTGCGGCACCAGCTACTACGCGGGGCTGACCGCCAAGTACTGGATCGAGTCCCTGGCCAAGATCCCCGTCGCGGTGGAAATCGCCAGTGAGTATCGCTATCGCGACAGCGTACCGAATCCACGCACGCTGGTCGTGACCATCTCGCAGTCCGGTGAAACCGCCGATACCCTGGCCGCGCTGAAGCACGCGCGCGGCTTGGGCATGGAAAACACGCTGACCATCTGCAACGTGGCGACCAGTGCGATGGTGCGCGAATGCAAGCTGGCCTTTATTACCCGCGCCGGCGTCGAAATCGGCGTGGCGTCGACCAAGGCGTTCACCACGCAGCTGACCGCGCTATTCATGCTGACGCTGGCATTGGCGCAGACGCACGGCCGGCTGACCGATGAACAGGAAGCTGATCACATCAAGGCGCTGCGCCATTTGCCGGTCGCGATCGGTTCGGTGCTGGCGCTGGAACCGCAGATCATCAGCTGGGCGGAAAAATTCGCCAGCAAGGAAAACGCGCTGTTCCTGGGGCGTGGGCTGCACTACCCCATCGCGCTGGAAGGTGCGTTGAAGCTGAAGGAGATCAGCTACATCCATGCGGAGGCATATCCTGCTGGTGAACTGAAGCACGGTCCACTGGCCTTGGTGACCGAGCAAATGCCCGTCGTTACCATCGCGCCCAACGACGCGCTATTGGAAAAGCTGAAATCCAATATGCAGGAAGTGCGCGCGCGTGGCGGCGAACTCTATGTCTTCGCGGATGCGGACAGCCATATCTCCAGCGGCGACGGCACGCATGTGATTCGCATGCCGGAGCATTATGGAAAGCTGTCGCCCATCCTGCATACGATCCCCTTGCAGTTGCTGGCGTATCACACGGCCTGCGTGCGTGGGACCGACGTGGACAAGCCGCGTAATCTGGCCAAGAGCGTGACGGTGGAGTAAGGGCGCGCGAACCACCGGCTATTTCTTCGATCGTGATTGCGACTCGGGCGCGAGCTTCAAGGTATTTCGTATCCGGTACATGTCCGGACGCGCCAGTCCGCTCAGGTATTCGACGACTTCGTTCTTGTCGTCGAAAATAATCGAGGTAAGGTGTGTCAGCGCCGAGCCCACGGGAATATTGAGCAGTTTGGCGATCATCGCGTCCGCCAGTGCCGCGCTGAAGTACTGCTCCGCGGACGCAAAATTGGCATTGCGCCGCAATAGCCGAACCAGCGCTTCGTTCTCCACATCTTCGCGCGCGAAACGCCGGCCGATGTGCTCAGGCGTGTAGACGGTCAACACCATGAAGGGCACGGAGTTGAAGCTGCGCACCCGCACGGTGCGCTGCACCTTCACATCGGCGGCGAGTCCCATGGCTTTCTGAACGGTTTCTGGCGGCACTTCGTACCCGAATTCGATCAACCGGGCCTGCGTCGCGTCGGCCAGACTTTCCACATAGTTGATGTAGTCCTCCATCGGGCTGGCGAATGGCTGCACCGGCACCGACGAACGGGCTATCGTGCTTGCGCCCTGGCGCTTTACGATCAGGTCGTCGCGCGCCAGGTCTCGCAGCGCACGCCGCACGGTGACGCGCGAAACGCCGTATTCCCTGCAAAGGTCGTGCTCGGAGGGGACCACCCGGCTCGCGCCCAAGGATCCGCTCTCGATTGCTTCTTTAAGCACCAGATATAGCTGGCGGTAAAGAGGCAGGCCGTTCGCTTTTTGCCGCAAGCGTGTCGCCACGGAATGAGTCCAGGGAAATGATCGTGCGCGGCGACTCGGCCGTGCGGCACCGGGAGTTGCTTATGGCGGGTGCCCATTGCCGTGCTTATTGCGCGGTTATACCTGTTTGCTTGATGAGTTTACCCATCAGGGCGTACTCGCTCTCGCGGAAAGCCTTGAATTCTTCGGGCGTGTCCGCCACCACCTCGCCGCCCATGTTCTGGATCTGCGCGCGTACGTTCGGCGACTGCATTGCCTGGGCGACGGACTGCTGCCATTTTTGCACCACGGCCGGCGGCATGCCGGCAGGCCCGGTGATTCCGTACCATGTCGCGAACTCGAAGCCTGGAAAGCCCGCTTCCGCCGACGTCGGCACATCCGGCAGCGCCGGATTGCGCTGCGCCGACAGCATGGCCAGCGCGCGCAGCTTGCCGGTACGAATGAAGGCCAACGCGCCGCCGCTGGTCTCGAAGCTCATGGAGACCTGGCCTGCCACCAGGTCGACCATGGCGGCCGCGCTGCCCTTGTAGGCGACATGCACTGCCTTGGCGCCAGTCATGGCGTTAAAGGACTCGCCCGCCAACTGCTGGATGGAGCCCACCCCTGATGAAGCGAAGGTCAGGGTACCGGGTTTTGCCTTCGCCAGGTCGACCAGTTCCTTCATCGTATGGACCGGCAATGCGTTATTCACCACCAGCACGTTGGGTACCTTTACAGCCAGGGTAATCGGCGTGAAGTCCCGCAAGACATCGTAGGGAGGCTTGATCAGTTGCGGTCCCAGGGTATCGGAGTTGGGCGTGGCAATCTGGACTTGATAGCCGTCCGGAGGGGCCTGGGTAATCAGGTTGGACGCAATCATGCCGCTGGCGCCGGCGCGATTCTCCACGATCACCGATTGTCCCCACATCTTGCTCAGTTCTGCCGCCATCAGGCGGGCGATGACGTCGACGCCGCCGCCGGGCGCGAAGCCCACGATGATCCGTACTGGCTTGTTGGGGAAATCAGTTTGCTGCGCATGCGCGGCAGTGGCGAACAGCACGGGCAGGGCCGTCCACGCGAGCCAGCGGCTCAGGCGATTGAACATTGTTTGTCTCCAGCATTTCTGCTTATGTATTTTTTTTATCCGCGGCGATGCGCGCGGTTACTTCGCGTCTGGCTTGATGCTGTCTTCGACCAGTAATTCGGCAACCACGCCAGCGCTGGGACGGAACTTCACCGGCAGCTTGGCGGCCGTGCCGCTAAGGATTTCGCAGCCATGGGCATGCAGCGCTTTTTCGTACTTTTCGGGGTCGTCCACGACGATGCCGAAGTGATGGATACAGCCCCCGGGACCGGCGAAATCCGCTTCGGGAGAGTCCTCGCTGTCGTATTGAATCAAGGTGACGAAGAACGATCCATCGGACAGGTGGTAGGACGTGCGTCCGACCGACTCCACCGTCGATACATGTTTGAAGCCGAACACGTCCTGGTAGAGAACACTGGACTCGGCGATGCTGGCGACCTTGATGGCGATGTGATTGATATGAGGCATGTATTTGGCTCCTCTTGCAGCTTGTGTGAATGGTTGTATTGCCTGACAACCGTAGCGAGGAGTCTTATGCCCGGGGGGATACAAGTCAATAATACAAGTTGGGCAATTTGAAGAAGGTCAGGGATCCGCTTTGCCTCGAAAACTGGGCCGATCCGTGCGCCTTTTCCTCCATGCCCCGGCGTGGTGGCGCCGTGGAGGCCGTGGTGCTGTCAGCCGAGGGCGCTGGGGCCGGCGGGTTGGGCACTATTTATTGCTTGCAGGCGATCGCGGCTGAACAGGGTGTCGAAGCGTGAAGGGGATGTCAGAAGCATCGGATCGAGATATCGGTCGGCGTCCTCGCGAGTCAGCAGGCCAAGCTCCACCGCGATCTGGCTGATGGTTTTGTTTTCCGCGGCTGCCTGCTTCGATATTCTGCTTGCACGCTCGTAGCCGAACAGCGAAGCCAATACGGTGGAAAGCGCGAGGGACTCATTGGCATGCCGCTCGCATTGATGCGTGTTGACGCGAATGCCCGCTATGCATTTTTCTGCCAGCAGCGGAATGCAGTTCGTCAGGAGAGAAACGGATTCACTGATGCAGTAAATGATCACGGACTCCCAGACATTGAGATCCAATTCCCCCTCGCATGCGCGCGTGATGGTTGCATCGTTGCCGACAACACGGAAATGCACTTGCATGACCATTTCAGGCATGACGGGGTTGACCTTGCCGGGCATGATCGATGATCCGGGTTGCACCGCCGGCAGCTCGATCTCGGCCAGGCCAGCCCGGGGTCCGGAGGACATCAGGCGCAGGTCGGCGCTTAATTTGTTGAGCGATGTCGATAGCCCCTTCAAGGCCGAGGAAATGGTTATCCAGACGTCGGCATTCTGCAGGCCATCGAAGAAGTTCTTCTCCGGGTGATAGCGCGTTCCTGTGAGTTCCTGGAGACAGCCGTAGACAGCGGCGGTATAACCGGGTGCCGCGCCAAAGCCGGTCCCTACCGCGGTAGCGCCCAATGGCAACTCCAGACACATGTCGTGCACGCGAAGAATCTCTTCCAGTGCGCGCTCCATGGCGCGACGATAGCCGCTGAATTGTTGGCCCATGGTGATCGGCAACGCGTCCTGCAGGCAGGTGCGGCCGAGCTTGATGTCGTTCGAGAATGCGGCTTCCTTGTCTTTCAGGACACGGATCATCAGCTCAACCTGCCGCTCCAGCTTTTCAAGCAGTGCGTAGGTTGTCATTTTCATCGCCGAGGGGATGACGTCGTTGGTCGATTGCCCCAGATTGACGTGGTCGTTCGGGTGCACCGCATTGGACTCTTCTGTTCCGCCGGCATGGCGGCTGGCCAGCCTTGCGATGACCTCGTTGACATTCATGTTGGCAGCGGTACCTCCGCCGCCGTGATAGATATCAACCGGGAATGACCTGGGATCGACATGATTCCGTACCTGATCGGCTGCCCATTGGATAGCCGATGCGCGCTCTTCATCCAGTGCGCCAACCTTGCAGTTGGCCTGCGCCGCGGCTTTCTTCAGTGTCGCGATGCTTTCCACGAAGCCAGGTATGGCCGATATGTTGATCCCGGATATGGAGAAATTCTCGACCGCGCGCGCGGTCTGAATTCCGTAGTCGACGTTGGTGGGAAGCTCCATGGAGCCAAGAGCGTCGTGTTCGATTCGCATGTTCGTGGTATGCCCGTTGCATAGTCCCTAAGGTGCTGCCAAGGCGCGCCGGCAGCCCGCATGTGGCGGGACTGTGTGCCTGCCCGGCCTGGGCAGCAAGGACTATGAGCGCGGCAAATGCCAGGTATTACGGAATCGAATTATGTGGAGCGCATCGCGGTGGCCATTCGGCAGCTATTCCGCGGCCTGATCGGCATTGTCGATGCGTACCAATTGGCGCAAGCCCGGATGGATGGCGTCGAGCCGGCTGGGCAGTTCGTTGTTCAGAAGATCGCGCACGATCCGATAGCATTGCGAGAACGTCTGTTCATATTCATTGCGCCGGCTCATAAGGTACAGCGACCGGCTTCCCGGGTTCCCCTTCAGAAAGTGAAGTTTCAAATTGCGGGAGTTGGCCTGGCCTTGCAGGAGGCATAGCGGAGTGGTCACCGCCCAGCCTATACCCGCCGCGACGACCGACGCTACGGTGTCGGCCTGGTCGAGTTCGAGACGATGCGGAACGCTCGCGTCGATGCGGCGCAGGAACCTGTCCACCTGCATCCCCAAATGGGATTGCCGGTTGAATCGGACTATGGGCAGGCTCTGCGCCAATTTGTTCAGATCCCGTATCGTCGAAAGCTCGCCGGTAAAGGATCGCGACGTGATGACGACGAACTGTTCCGACATGACTCGCCGGCGCGACATGTTGTCCAGATCCTCCATTGCGTCGGAGGTGACGATGACATCGAAGTCCCGGGCCAGCAATGCCTCGCCGTGATAGGGCGATAGCCCGCTGCGCACTGACAGCGTTGAAGACAATTCGAGCAATTGGCGTATGAAACTTGCGCCGAAAGTGGATGCGAATGAATCCACCAGTCCGATCCTCAAGTCGGGTTTGATGCCCCGGCTTGCCTCGATCACCATGGCTTTCAGCCGGCTCGCGTCGCTCAGTAGAACCTGGCTTCGATTCCGCAATGCCAATCCGGCGGCGGTCAGCGACAAAGGGCGTCGTTCGCGATTGAACAGTTGTACGCCGAATTGTTCCTCGAGTTGCCGGATGCTCTGCGAGACCCCGGACTGCGTGATGCCCAGCCTTTTAGCGGCGTTGGACATATTTCGTTCCTCCGCGGCCGCGACAAAGATCTGCAGATTCTGCATGTCGACTGGCTTGTCTGACTGCATGGCCCCCTCCTGAATTCGCGTTTTCCCTAGCACATCATCCCTGATGAAATGGCAGATATTAAGTTTGACTAATAGTATCGCGCTATATGTACGAATTCAGATTGTAGGTTGATATAGTGCCTCGCATGCCGCACGGAGCGGCTTCAACAATCGGTCCAAGCGATGTGGCGGGCGGCAGCTTCGCATCGTTGGGGAGAATCGGGCATATGGTCTCAATTACACGACGGAGCATGGTGGCCGGCGCCGCGGCAGTCGCGGGCGTGGCAGCTTTCGTGCGCGTATGGCCCGGCGAGGAAGCATCGGCACAGTCGCAGTCCCGCCGCACTTTGATCGTGGCGACTTCCAACGACATCAATAACTTCGACCCTCATACCAATACGGACGAACCGACCACGTTCCTATTGAGAAATGTGTACGACGCGCTGGTCAGGGTGGAAGACGATCCTCCTCGTATTTCGCCGCAATTGGCGACGAGCTGGGAAATCTCCGCGGACGGCCTCGAATACGTTTTCCGGCTGGATCCCGCCGCCAGATTCCATGACGGCACGCCGGTGTCGGCGGACGCGGTGGTGTATTCGTTCGAGCGCTTGATGCGCATCAAGAAGGGCAATTCCTGGATGATTGCCGGCATCATCGAGCCAGGTGGTGTCCAGGCCGTGGATGCAGGCACCGTCCGCATGCGGCTGGTCAAGCCGTTCGGACCCTTGCTTCAAGTGTTGCCATGGATCTGGGTGGTCAATCCGGCGCAAGTGGAACCTAACAAAGGCAGCGATGACGCCCAAACCTATCTGCGCGGTCATCTGGCGGGATCGGGTACCTTCCAGATTCGGCGCGCGGAGTCCGGAAACTTGTACGAGCTGCGCCGCGACGCCTCCGACTGGAGGACCGGTGGCGGTAACGCGGCCGGCGTCATCCTGAAAGTTGTTCGCGAGAGTGCAAGCCAGCGGCTGATGGTGCAGCGAGGCGATGCCCATCTTGCACTCAATCTGTCGAACGACGATGTGACCGCGCTGCAGGGACGCTCGCGCGTCGATCTGCTTATCAAGCCGGAACTGCGGCAATTCATGTTCCGCATGAACACGAAATTCGGCCCGCTCGCCAATATCGAATTGCGGCGCGCGGTCTCCTGCGCGGTTGATTACCAGGCGATGCTGGATGTCGCCGTCTATGCGAAGCCCGCCGTGGGTCCGATACCGGCGGCCATGTTCGGATTCGATCCATCGTTATCCGGGCGGCGGCGCTACGATCCCGAGCAAGCCAAGGCGCATTTGGCCAAGGCCGCCACCGGCGCGGCTCCCATAAAGTTGCGAGTGGCCTATATCAGCGGCTATGAGCAGCAGCGAAGATGGTGTCTGGTCCTGCTGGACAACCTGAAGAAACTGGGTATCGATCTGGACGTTCGCGCGATGACATGGCCGGACCTGGTCGCCGCCGCGAGAAGGCCCGAAACCTGCCCCGACTTTTTCTCAAGTTTCACGTCGATCAATTACGCCGATCCTGCTGATCCGAGTTTCAACCACTACCACTCATCCCGATTGGGAAACTGGTCGAATCCGACCTATTCGAATACGGCAGTGGATGAGTTGATCGAGCGCGGCCGGAGCGAGCTGGATCCCAAGAAGCGCAAGGAAACGTACACCGAGTTCCAGCGCAGGGTAATCGACGATGCGCCCGATCTGTTCATCTCGACGGATGTTCGCAAACTGGCGCTACGCCGCAACGTAGAGGGATTCGTCTACACCCCGATTCGACCCGGGGCCTTCAGTCTGGCCCAGTTGTCCATCGCTCCTGCTTGAACAACGCATTACTCACGGTAGCTGCTGCAATGTTGCGCTTCACCATCCGACGTCTCATATTGATCATCCCGGTGCTGTTGGGCCTGACGGTCCTTGTCTTTGCCATCGGAAGGCTGCTTCCGGGCGATCCGATCGCGCTCGCGGCCGGCCCCAATGCGACGCACGCCGATATCGAGCGGCTGTCTCGCGAGTTCGGCTTCGACCAGCCTGTATATGTGCAGTATTGGCATTACCTGACCGGGTTGCTGCGAGGGGACTGGGGGCAGTCCATTTTCACACGCCGTCCCGTGCTGGCTGACCTGGCGGTTTTTCTTCCGGCGACGCTGGAACTCGTTTTCGCGGCGCTTGCTTTTGCCATCCTGATCGGGGTACCGGCGGGCGTCCTGGCTGCCGTCTATCGAGATCGGTGGCCCGACTTCCTGACGCGATTCGCCTGCCTGGGCGCGATATCCATGCCGCGCTTCTTCCTGGGCCTGATGTTGCAACTCGGATTCGCCATGGCCCTGGGCTGGTTGCCGCTGACGGGCCGTTTCCCGCTGACCCTGGATCCGCCGCCTGCCGTGACCGGCCTGCTGACAGTCGACGCGTTCATCGCGGGCAACGGAACCGCGTTCTGGACCGCAATGGCGCATCTCGCCCTGCCCGCGTTGGCGACCGCGCTTTCGCCTCTTGCCTCTATTGCACGCATGATGCGGGCAAGCACGATCGAAGTGCTTCAGCAGGACTATGTAGTCACGGAAACGGCGCTTGGCCTGAAGCCCAGCTTGATCCTCTGCAAGTACGTGTTTAAGAACGCCTTCTCCGCCACGCTGACCGTGATTGGACTCTACGTGGGTTGGCTTCTGGGCGGAACGGTATTGGTGGAGACCGTTTTCGATTGGCCTGGTATCGGACTCTATGCAACGAAGTCGATTCTTAGCCAGGACTTCACCCCGGTGATAGGCGTGACCTTGATGATCGGGATCCTGTTCATCATGTCGAATCTGCTGGTCGATCTTCTTTACGGCATTTTCAATCCCAAGGTGCGGTACGAATGACTACCAACTCGATCCTCCTGGACGATGACGCCACGCCCCAGTCATCCGCCGGTCGATGGAAACAGACCTTTCACCGGTTCAACCGTAGCTGGGTATCGCTCGCGGGCTTATTCATCATCGTATTGCTGATCGTGGCGGCGGTGGCCGGCCCGGCGCTTGTGCCGTATCCGGACGACGTGCTCGGCGCCGTACATACCGGTTTGCGATTCGAATCGCCCTCTTGGCAACACTGGTTTGGCACCAATGAGTTTGGACAGGATGTTTTCTCCCTGGTGCTCGCAGGGGCACGGGTTTCGCTGATTGCGGGGCTCGCGGTGGTCGTGCTGGGCGCCGCCGTCGGCATTCTGGTGGGTGGAATCGCCGGTTTCGTGGGCGGATGGGTCGACGAGGTGATGATGCGCGTGGTCGACCTGATCCTGACCCTGCCCGGGCTGATTCTGGCGATGGCCATCGCCGCGGCTCTGGGCGCGGGATTGTTCAACACCATTCTGGCCATCGCGTTGTCGTGGTGGCCGGGCTATGCGCGGCTCGTGCGTGGCGAAGTCATCGCAAAGAAGGAAGAGTTGTTCGTGCAGGCGGCCCGCGCGTTGGGGGCCAGCCCTGCCGGCATCCTCTGGCGCCACGTTCTGCCAAATGTGGTGTCCCCCGTCCTGATAAAGGTGTCGCTGGACATGGGGTTCGCGATCCTGTCCGTGGCCTCGCTGAGCTTCCTGGGCATAGGCGTCAAGCCGCCGACTCCTGAGTGGGGAGCGCTGCTCGCCACCGCTCGGAACAATCTGCCGGATTTCTGGTGGACCGCATTGTTCCCAGGTTTGTTCATCTTCTTCGCGGTGCTTGGTTTCAACCTGCTGGGCGACGGCCTGCGCGACGTACTCGACCCCAAATCCCGTCGTTGACCCTTTCACTACCCCGTCACCTTGATGTGAAACCCATGGCATTCCTCGACATACAAAATCTTCATCTGAGCATGCGCTCCTACGCGGGTGAAGCGCATGTGCTGAACGGCATCAATCTTTCCGTCGATAGGGGCGAGATATGGGGCTTGGTCGGCGAATCCGGCTGCGGGAAGTCGCTTACCGGATTGTCGATATCACGCCTGATCGGGACGCCGCCGGCGCGCTATTCGGCCGGTTCGATCCGGCTTGGCGAGCATGATGTGCTGCAAGCGTCGGAATCGACCATGCGCGGATTAAGGGGGCGTCGCGTCGGCATGATTTTCCAGGATCCGACGACCAATTTGAATCCGGCATTCAGGGTGGGAACCCAGCTGGCTGACGTCGCCCTTCACGCAGCAGCGCAGGATCCGTCCATTCTGGAGATGCCTGCCGGGTCGAACGCCGATCAGCGGCGCAAGGCGGCAAGGCTACTCTCCATAAAAATGCTGGACATGGTCGGCATCCCCGATGCGGCGCAACGTGTGGATGATTATCCGCACCAATTCTCCGGCGGCATGCGGCAACGGGTATTGATCGCCATGGCGCTTATCGGCCGGCCGGAACTCCTTATCGCCGACGAGCCGACCACTGCCCTGGACGTATCCGTGCAGACCCAGATCCTGGCTCTGATTCATCGCTTGGTCCAGGAACACAACCTTGCGGTCGTCTTCATCACGCACAACCTGGGCGTGGTCGCTCAACTGTGCACCCACGTGGCGGTTATGTACGCGGGAAACATAGTCGAGTCGGGAAATGTGCGCGAAGTATTCCACCGGCCCGGGCATCCCTACACCCGTGCACTGCTGGCATCCTTGCCGACCAGGGACTTGCGGAGGGGAGAGCTTGCCGCTCTGCCCGGCAGCGTCCCCGACCTGCTAAAGCCGCCACCCGGGTGCCGGCTGGCGCCGCGTTGCCCGCAAGCGGTCGGTGACTGCACCAAGGCCTTTCCGGCGGTGCGCGAAGTCGCGGCGGGACATACCGTGGCCTGCATCTTCGCGAACGAAACAAGATCGGAGGGTGCCCATGCTTAGCATCGAACACCTGACCAAAAGCTATTCCGCGCCGCGGCGATTCTTGAGTCGGCAACATGCGCCCTTCACGGCGCTCGACGACGTCAGCCTGACGATCCGGAAAGGGGAAAGTTTCGGCGTCGTGGGCGAATCGGGTTCTGGAAAAACAACGTTGACGCGCTGCGTGCTTGGTCTGGAAACCGTGACGGCCGGGCGCATCACTCTCGACGGAGAGGACATTACCCGCTTGAGCGGCGAACGCCTGCGCGCGTTGCGTTCACGCATGCAGATTGTTTTCCAGGATCCCTATGCGTCGCTGAATCCGCGCATGACCGTAGAGGAAATTCTCTGCGAGCCCCTGCGCATACATCGGGACAAGCTGAAACTGAACGGACGGCAGCAAAGCGCGCGCGCGCGGGAGTTGTTGCAGTTGGTCGGGCTAAGGGGGAGCCAGGCCAGCCGCTATCCGCACGAGTTTTCCGGTGGACAACGCCAGCGTATCGGCATTGCCCGAGCGTTGGCCGTCGAGCCGGAGATTCTGATTCTTGACGAACCTACGTCGGCCTTGGACGTGTCGGTCCAGGCCCAAGTCCTTAATCTCCTGCTGAACCTGCAGTCGCGACTCGGCCTTACATACCTGTTCATTTCCCATGATCTCGGGGTGATCCGCTATGTCTGCGATCGGGTGGCGCTGCTGTTCCGCGGCAAGCTGGTTGAAGAGGGGGCGACGGACCAGATCTTCGATCAGCCGAAAGAGGCCTATACGAAATCGCTGCTGGCCGCGATGCCGGGAATCGATCCGGACGACTCGCCATTCCATGGAAGAAATGCCGGCGCGGTTCCGGCCTGATATGCGGTACTGCGAGCCGCGCCGGCGTGGCTGCAGCGTTCGACGATACACATGCAAGTGGGCAATATGGAAACGAAAAAACTCGATCAGTTAAATGCCGTCGCCAAACAGAGAGCCGCCGGAAACCGGGACGCCTGGCGTATCGGCTTCGACATCGGCGGAACCTTCACCGACTTCATTCTTTATGACGTCGACGGCAAAACGGTACGCCTGCACAAGCGCCTGACCACGCCGCACGATCCCTCGGAAGCCGCTCTCCTGGGCTTGCAGGAACTGGTCGAGCAGGCCGGAATTACTTTGGCCAGCGTGGGAGAGATCGTGCACGGTACTACGCTTGTGACGAACGCCGTCATCGAGCGCAAGGGCGCCAGGCTGGGATTGCTGACGACCAAAGGGTTCCGGGATGTGCTGGAAATGGGCCGGGAGCAGCGTTATGACATCTATGACCTGTTCCTCGGCTTTCCGGAACCGATGGCGCCGCGCGACGTGCGTCGAGAGGTCTCGGAGCGTATCGATCGCGCGGGAAACGTGGTCGATGCGCTGGACCTGGACGACGTACGTCGTGAAGTGAGTCAATTGATCGCTGCCGGGGTAGAGGCAGTGGCGGTCTGCTTTATCAATTCGTATCGCAATCCCGCTCATGAACGCGCGGTCGGCGAACTGATCCGGGCCGAGTTCCCGCAGCTTTCCATCTCGCTGTCTTCGGAGGTGGTCGCCGAAATTTCCGAATATGAGCGTTCGGTCACGACCTGCGCGAATGCCTACGTTCAGCCGCTGATGGACCGCTACCTGCGCAAGCTGGAGGTGGCCCTGGCTGAGTCCGGATTCTCAGGAACGCTTTCACTGATGCATTCGGCGGGCGGCCTGGTATCGCTGCGGACTGCCCGGGCATTTCCGATTCGTCTTCTGGAATCCGGGCCCGCGGGTGGTGCGCTTGCCACCGCCCTGTTCGGTGCGCTGGCGGACAAGGACGATGTCATTGCCTTCGATATGGGTGGTACCACCGCCAAGGCCTGCATCATCCGGGACCGGCGTGTCGATATCTCTCCCATGCTCGAAGCCGGACGCGTCCATCGGTTCAGCAAGGGCTCGGGCCTGCCGATCAAGACCCCCACCGTGGACCTGATCGAGATCGGTGCCGGCGGCGGATCCATTGCCGCAATCGACGAGGTGGGGTTGCTCAAGGTTGGCCCGGAATCGGCCGCATCCGATCCCGGCCCTGCCTGCTATGGGTTGGGCGGAACCAGGCCGACCGTGACCGACGCCAATGTGATGCTCGGCTACTACGACCCTGAGTACTTTCTGGGTGGGCGCATGGCGTTGGATATGCCGGCGGCCGAACGTGCGCTGGGTACGCTGGCCCAGGCTCTGGACATTGACGTCCCGCAGGCGGCGTGGGGCATACACAAGGTAGTGGTCGAAAGTATGGCGGCCGCCGCGCGCGTACATCTGGTGGAAAAAGGGCTGGATCCGCGCCACTACGCCATGGTCGGCTTTGGCGGCGCGGGGCCGGCGCATGCCTGCGATGTCGCGCGCGTGCTTGGTGTGCGGGAAGTCATCATTCCGCCGGCATCGGGAGCGGCATCGGCCCTGGGATTCCTGACCGCACCGCTTTCCTTCGATCTGGTTCGGTCTTACCCGTTGGAGTTTGCCCCCGGCTTCGATGTCGAAGGCGTCAACGCGGCACTGGAAGAACTGGAGCGCGAAGGCCGGGACCGTCTCGCGGAAGCAGGTGTTTTTCCGGAGGAGATTGTCGTCGAGCGTACCGCCGATATGAGACTGGTCGGCCAGACCCACGATATCTCCGTGGGCCTGCCTGGGCACGCCTTGAGCGGCGGCGATCTGGACGAAATACGCCGGGCGTTCACCACTGTTTACTCCGCCCGCTACACCGCGGTGCCGCCCGCGGCCGGCATCGAAGCCATCAACTTTCGCGTCAAGGTGCGGGGCATCGCGCCATCGTTGTCCCTGGCCGGCGCCGCGGGCGGCGCGACCGGCGACAAATTGAAGGGCAGCAGGCCGGCCTGGTTCGAGTCGTCCTACGTGGATACCAAGGTCTACGACCGCTATGCGCTCAAGCCCGGCGATACGATACCCGGCCCGGCAATTATCGAGGAGCGTGAAGCGACGACGGTGATGGGACCGGATGACTCGGCCAGCATCGACGCCAACCTCAATATCCGCATTTCCGTCGCGGAAACCCGCGCGGCCCAGGAACGCATCAGCCCCGATATGTCCATCGAGGAAGCGGCGAAGGTCATCGAGGCCGATCCCATTGCGCTCGAGATCATGTGGGCGCGGCTGGTTACCGTGGCGGAGGAGATGTGGACCACGGTTTGCCGGACGGCATTCTCCCTGGTCATCTCCGACGCTCAGGATTTTGCCTGCGAATTATTGGATTCGCGAGGCGAGCCTATCGTGCATTCACCGCGTGCCATGCCGCTGTTCAACCTGGCGCTTCCGCGGGGCGTGAAGGCGCTACTGGAGGCATATCCCCCGGAGAGCCTGGTGCCCGGCGACGTGCTTGTCACGAACGATCCCTGGTTATGCGCGGGCCACTTGTTCGATATCGCCGTCGTGACTCCCGTGTTCCGCGAAGCTTCGCTGGTCGGATTCACGGCCACCGTCGCCCACGTCGCGGATATCGGGGGAACGAAGAACCCCCGTACAACGCGCGAGATATACGAAGAGGGCCTGCAGATTCCTCCGATGAAGCTGTTCGAGGCGGGCCGCCCCAATGCGGCGCTTTTCACGCTGCTCGCGCAGAACGTTCGCAACAGCGACCAGGTCGTGGGGGATGTGCATGCGCTGGTCGCCGCGAACGGGATCGGCGCGAAGCGGCTATCGGCCTTCATGGACGACTACGGCATGCGGGACCTGCGAGCTCTGGCAACGGTTGTTCAGGGGCGATCCGAACGTGCCATGCGCGATGCGATCAGCGCAATCCCCGACGGCGTCTATTCCGCCGAGTCATGGACCAATCCGATCGACGGCGAACTCAAGATTCCCTTGAAGCTGACCGTGAAAGGCGATGCCATCGAACTCGATTTCGATGGCGCGCCGCCGCAACTGAGCCAGGGAGCATTCAATTCCACGCTCAACTACACCGCCGCGCAGGCGACCTATCCGCTGAAGTGCATCTTGACGCCACAGGTGCGTGGCAATGCTGGTTGCTATCGTCCCTTCACCGTCAAGGCGCCGGAAGGTTCCATACTTAATTGCCGGCGACCCGCGCCGGTAAGCCAGCGAACCCGGACGGGCTGGTATATCGCGCCCAGCGTCTTCAGGGCGTTGGCTCAGGCGGTACCCATGCAGGTCCAGGCCTTTACCGGCATCTCCGTGAATCCGCGCGTATATGGCATGGACGCCGAGTCGCGTCCCTATTCCGATATGTTCTTCTGCGGCGGCGGGCAAGGAGGTAGTGCCGCAGCCGACGGCAAGTCCGGTCTGCTGTGGCCGACGTCGGCGGCCAACACGTCCACCGAACTGTTCGAATCGCGCGTGCCGGTGCTTATCGTCGAAAAGACTTATCTCACGGATTCCGGGGGCGCGGGAGAAAAGCGCGGCGGCCTGGGCCAACGCGTACGCATGCGCAAACTGTACGACGACGGTTTGGAAACGCTGATTTCGTTCTTCCCCGATACTGTCGATCAGCCTGGCCTGTTCGGTGGCAAGGCGGGGCTGACCGGATCCGGCCGCATTATCGACAAATCGGGACATACGCTGCGCGAATGCGGGACCGGCAACCTGTTGACCCTTACCCGAGCCAGCGAAATCGTCGAGGTAGTGTTGGCGGGCGGATCGGGTTTTGGTGATCCGGCGAAGAGGTCACCTACCGCGATTGAAAGGGACATCGCTTTAGGCTTGGTCAGCGAGGCGGCCGCCATACATGATTACGGGCACCAGGGGCAACGCAAGGCGGAGGTAGTCCGGCAATGACGACGTCTATCGAGATTTCGGGTCGGGCCAGGGCGTTATTGCGAGATCATCTTGTCTGGGACGCACACGGTGGATTCACACCGAAGGTCGACCAGGATCTTTCGCAGCTGTCGAGATGGGAGGAGGCGGATGTTGACTTTCTGTCCATCAACGTGGGATTCGATATTCATCCCTGGGAGCACACCATAAAGGTGTTGGCGGCTTATCGGCATTGGCTTGCGCAGCGTCCGGAACGGTTCGTGATGGTAGAGGGGGTGGACGATATCCTGAAGGCCCGGCAGCAAGGTAAGCTGGCCGTGGCGTTCGATCTGGAAGGTGCCGTATCACTCGCCGGTCAGGTAGAGATGCTGGCGCTTTATCATCGCCTGGGTGTCCGGCAAAGCCATTTCGTCTACAACCTGAATAACGCCGCTGGGGGCGGGTGCCATGATGCCGACATCGGCTTGACCGATTTCGGGCGTGAACTGGTTCGAGAGTGCAACCGGCTAGGCATCCTGATCGATATGTCACATGTGAGTTTTTCCACGAGCATGGACATCATCGCGCTGTCCAGCAAACCCGTGGTGTTTTCTCATTCGAATCCGCTCGAACACACGAATCATCCGCGGAATATCAGCCGGGCCCAGATGAGGGCTGTCGCTGAACAGGGCGGCCTGGTGGGTGTCACGGGCGTAGGCCGCTTCCTGGGAGACCGCGAGGCGTCGTCGGAAGCTTTTGTTCGCGCCATCGAGATGACGGTCGACGAGATCGGTGTCGGCAACGTGGCGATGGGGCTGGACTATACGTGGGCGCCCGGCGGCCCTGCCCGGGCACCTGCGTTCTGGCCGTCCGAATACTACACCGGGAAATTCGCCTATCTGGGGCCTCACCAGTTGCCGGAGATCACGGAGCTGCTGCTCAGGCGGAATTATGCGGAACGCGATATTGCGGCAATCTATGGCGAGAATTACTTGAGGATCGCGACGGCGGCGTGGGCAGTCTAGCCCTGCCGGTCCCTGCTTATCGTTGAGTACAGCGTTCACTATTTTGGTATTGGCCAGGCGCGTACGCGCCTTTAAGGACCAGCGGCGCGATACGCTCTCGTGGAACACCAGGCTACACGGCGATGTCCCGCAGCAGCTTCGCCAGTTCAGGCGCGGTGATGAAGGAAATACCGTTCGCTTCCGCATATTGCCGGGCGCCGGGAGAGATCTCTCCCAGTGCGATGTAGATGGCTTCGCGGGCACTATGGCGTTCGCGGGCCGCTTGCAGTTCACGCAGAGGGTCGGGGCCGGTGCGGGCGGCTTTCCAGCGTTTGGCATTGACCAGGGCGACGTAGTCGCCTTTGGTCAGGGAGAGGTCGGCGCCGGGCTCGTTCAGGCGGGCGACCTGGCAGCCGTCGCGTTCGAAGCCGGCCTGGATGGCATTGGCGAAGGCGGGCCACGACATGGCGGAAGCGGCCGCAGCGATGGCTTGCACGCGGGCAGCCGAAGGGGTGCGCAGCTGGCGCATCGCGGCCAGCACGGCGATGGCGGCGAATGGAATCGCCGCGAAAACGCCTATCGCCCAATATTCCCGCGGCAGCGCGGCGACGCCACCGGCGATCAACACGAGCGCTATCGCAGCGCTTATCCACCAGGGCGATCGCAGCAACACCCCAAAAATCGAATCCTTGGACGGCTTGAATTTCATGCTTCGGCGGCCCCGTGGACGACGATGCGCGCGTTGCCGCAGGTGACGACCTGGCCGGCGCGGATCTTCGCCGTCTTGCGGGTTTCGATCGCACCATCCACGCGGACCATGCCGTCGGCCACCATGGCTTTGCCTTCGCCGCCGCTGTTGCTGACGCCGGTGACTTTGAGCAGCTGATTTACTTCGATATAGTCAGCGCCCGGGGCGAGATTGAATTCTATTGTTTGCATAAGGTGTGGCCAGGCTGAAAAAGGGGCGTGCATGCGGTGCGGCACGCTAGTGTGGGAGTGTACGGCCTGCTGTATCGTCAGTCCTTGCCATAGCCTAACCCTCGATCTTATGCCTTCGCCCGCTTTACCCATTCTGTATTCGTTCAGGCGCTGTCCCTACGCGATGCGTGCGCGGCTGGCGCTGGCTGCTAGCGGCCAGCATTGCGAACTGCGAGAGGTCGCGCTGCGCGCCAAACCCGCCGAGCTGCTGGCCGCTTCGCCCAAGGGAACCGTGCCGGTGCTGGTACTGCCGGATGGCCGGGTGATAGAAGAGAGTCTGGACATCATGCGCTGGGCATTGGCGCATGCCGATCCGGAACAGTGGCTGAATCCGGAGCGCGGAGCGGTGATCGATATGGACACGGTGATCCTGCAATGCGATGGCCCCTTCAAGGCGGATCTGGACCGCTATAAGTATCCGGATCGCTACGCCGGCGCCGACTCGATGGCGCATCGGGAGGCAGGGGCGGGATATCTGGTGGAATTGAATGCGCGCCTGCAGGCCGCCGATTATCTGTTCGGATCGCGTCCTTGTCTGGCTGATATGGCGATCGCGCCCTTCGTGCGTCAGTTTGCGCATGTCGATGCCGCGTGGTTCGCGGCGCAACCGTGGCCTGGCCTGGCGCGCTGGCTGGATGTGTTTCTGTCGAGCCCGCGCTTCCAATTGGTCATGGAGAAAGCCGCGCCGTGGGTACCCGGTACGGATGGTGTCCGTTTTCCGCCGGACGAATATTCGTCGTGACCATCGCGCCGAACGAGACGGCGAGCGTTTCGCCTACGTGGGTTCGCTCAAGTATGATTTTCATCGGGTTCCATAAAACGGACGAAAAATGGCGCGTGCGGCGGGTTTGCGCCGTGGTGTCGCCGGCCCGATAACGTTACAAGCAAGGCTTTTCATTCATGAGCGTAGGGGCGGCTCCCGCAAGTTCGAACGGACATATCCTCATCGTGGGCGCGGGGATCGTCGGCGCATCCGCCGCGTATTTTCTGCGGCAGGCCGGCTGCGCCGTGACGGTGCTGGACGCCAGTACGCCGGCCGCCGGCGCGTCGGGGGCTTCGGACGGCCTCGTGTCGGTGGGCAGCAAGAAGCCAGGTTTCCTGATGAATATCGCCCGCCATGCGCGCGATTTCTACGTTGAGCTGGAGCGTGACGGGATCGTGCGCGGCCTGTTCCAGCAGCGCCCTACTTTTCTATTCGCCCGCAACGAAGACGAGGCGGAACTCATGGCACTGCACGGCCATGACCTGGCATCCGCGGGCGTGCGGGTGGCAAGCCTGAGCGGCGCGGAATTCGGCCGGAGCATTCCGGGCGTGTCGCCCGCCATCGTTGCCGCGCTCGCGGTACCGGATGACGGGCACGCGCTGGGCTACCAGATCGTCGACCGTATGCTCAAGTTGTCGGCCGCGCATGTGGTCCGTCATGCGGCGGTGCGCCGCATCAAGGTTGAGCATGGCCGCGCCATCGGCGTCGCCACCGACGCCGGGGATTTTGCCGGGGATGCGGTGCTGATCGCCGCCGGCCTGGGTTCGACGGCGCTGGCCGGATTGGGCGAGATCCTGGTGCCGCGCAAAGGGCAGATCATCATCACCGACCGGGCCAGCGATAACGTGCCGGCATTCGCGGGGCCATTGATGTCGGCGGCGTATCTGGCCGCCAAGCGCAGCGTCGATGCTTCCAGGCGCAATCCGGTCAGCCTGGTCATCGATCCATTGAATACCGGGCAGCTGCTTATCGGCGGAACCCGCGAAGAGGGATTGGCCGACCGCGAAACCACCGTCAACCACGTATCCAGAATCTTGCAGGAAACCCTGGCCGTCTATCCGCCTGCCGAGCGTCGGCGGGTGATACGCACGTTTGCCGGCGTGCGCACTGCCAGCGTGGACGGCTTGCCCATCGTCGGCAGGCATCCCGGCATCGATGCGCTGGCTATCGCGACGGGCTTCGAAGGCGACGGTATCTGCCTGGGGCCGCTGATGGGCAGGCTGGTTGCCGAGACCGTGCTGGGCCGGCCATGCAGCCTGAATATCGACGCCCTGTCGCCCGCGCGCTTCGCGGCGCAGGATATCGGCGCGTCCGGTGGCACGCCGCACCTGTTGCCCGCCGGAAGCCTGGCGCAGCAGCCGGGTTCTGGCGGCGGCCAGATGCCCGCCTCTATCCCTGGAGCGAGACCATGAGCCACTTCTATTGGAACGAACAGGCCATTCCTTATCGCGACGGCGAAACACTGGCGTTGGCCCTGCGGCGCGCACAGGTCGAGGATTTCGGGCGGGCCGCCGGTGGTCAGCAAGGCCGCTATTTCTGTGGCATTGGGCAATGCCAGGGCTGCCTGGTGTCGGTCAACGGTGGCGCGGCAGTGGAATCATGCCTGACGCTGGCCCAGACCAATGCCGTGGTCACTCCCGGCGCATTCTGAAGGGGCACGTGCATGTCCGCCACCCACGACATTTTGAAAGAGCATGCGCATGTCCTCCACCGTTGACGCCCCGACCGGTTCGTCCATGTCCATCTCATATGACGTCCTGGTGGCTGGCGCCGGTCCGGCCGGTGTCAGCGCGGCGATCGAAGCTGCGCGGCGCGGCGCGCGCGTGCTGGTGGTCGAGCAGCGTCCGCATGCCGGCGGCGCCATTCATCGGGCCGCGCATGATGGCGGCCCCAGCGCCGTGCCCATGCCGGCGCGGCACAAGAAGAACTGGGCCAGGTTGCAGCGCGAGCTGGAAGGGCTTGCCGGCCGTATCCGCCTGCTGACCTCGGCGGTGTTCCTGGGCATCGATGGCCAGGGCGTTTGCATGATCGATAGCCGCGCGGACAATCAGGTAAAGCTGGTCAGGCCCAGGGCCGTCATTTTCGCGACGGGAGCCACTGAACGGGTGCCCCACATCCCGGGCTGGCAATTGCCCGGCGTCGTCACGGCCGGCGGCCTGCAGGTCCAGATGAAGGAAAGCGGCCAGGCGCCGCGCGGCCGCATCCTGGTCGCGGGCAATGGCCCCTTGCCGCTGGCTCTGGCCGCACAGCTGGCGGCGCTGGGCAACGCGCCGGTGGCGGTGCTGGAGGCCGCCGATCCATACCGGAACGTCTGGTCCCGCCCCTTGGCCGCCTTGGGGCTTGCGGCGGGACCAAGGCAATTGCTGGAGGCCATGGCGTATTTCCGCGCCCTGCGGGCGGCCCGCGTGCCGTATCGTACGGCCACCACGGTTAGCGCGGTGACCCGATACGATGCGGTAAGCAAGGACGATGCAGCAGGCCAGGATGATGCGGCAAGCCGGAACGAAGCGGTAAGCCAGGGCGATGCGGTAAACCGAGACAACGCGGCAAGCATGGGCGACGCAAGCCAGGCCGATGCGGGGTTGCTGGTGCGGACCCGGGACCGGCGCGGACAGGAGCGGGAGTACCGGGTGGACCTGCTGGTGCTGCATGGCGGTCTGGCCTGCAATGACCGCGGGATCCCGGCGGATGATATGCATGGCATCGTCATTGCCAAGGCCGGCGATTGCAACCAGGTGCTGGGTGCCGACGCGGCGTTGAGCGAGGGGCGGCGCATCGCCGCGATGGTCATGGCCAAACTCGCCGGCGGCAATGCGCCGCGCCAGGATTCGCAATGGCATGGGCCGAATGCAACGGACCGGCATCCCGTGGGGGCTCCCTGGGCTGCCGCGTTTCAGAAATCGGTCTGGCGCCTGTTCGAACACGCCCCGATGCCGACGGACGCGGACACGGTCGTTTGCCGCTGCGAAGGCGTGACCCGGCGCGCCCTCGCCGACCAGGATTTGCACTCCGCGCGGGAGATCAGGCTGGTGGGCCGCATCGGAATGGGCCTGTGCCAGGGACGTTTCTGTGCGCATGCGGCATCCACGGCCGCGTCCAGTGACGACGGTGAGCTGACCTTGGCCGACATCGATGGCGCAAT
>DATJHN010000442.1:0-3623 GCA_035493915.1 Bordetella sp. | reverse complement strand
CATACAGCGCGATGCTATCGGTGCGCGGATCGGTCGCCAGGTAGTCCAGCACCGGGCCGAGCCCCACGATGGCCTCATCGCCCAGCGCGATCGCCGTGGAAAAGCCGATATGCGCGTCCTCCGCCCAGTCCATGACGGCGGCGATGATGGCGCGCGATTGCGCCACCAGCGCGACGCGCCCGTCGCGCGCCAGCGTCGGATGCAAACTGAAATTCAGGCCGGCATGCGGCCGCTGGACTCCGAAGGCGCGCGGCCCCAGCAGTTTGCAGCGGTTTTCCTCGGCCCAGGATTGGCACAAGGCCACTGTCCCGCGCGGATAGGGATCGGGCTGTTCGTGCGGCAGGACGATCAGGGCGCGGGGAGCCCGGCGCGCCAGGCGGCGCAGGGTTTCGGCAAAGACCGACGGCGCGACGCATACCAGCGCCAGATCGGGCCGTTCGCCGTCGTCCAGGCCGGTAAGTACGTCGGGGATCTCCGGCACCGCGCCGGCACCGCAATCGACGCAGGTAGCACGCGCGCGCAGGGCCGCGGGCAGCATCGCCGCGCCCGGCAGGGGCCGGTCCGCGATGATGAGCAAGGAACGCGGATCGAACAGAGAGGCCAGCACGTGTCGAAGCATGGAACTCCAGCCCATTCTAAAATGCCGCTATCGCGCAATATAACCGCCCTCCTATCCGATGACTCAGACTCCCGATTCCCGCGTCCGCACCCGCTTCGCCCCCTCGCCCACCGGCTACCTGCATCTGGGTGGCGCGCGCACGGCGCTCTTTTCCTGGGCCTTTGCCCGTCACCATGGCGGCGTCTTCATCCTGCGGATCGAGGACACCGACGTCGAACGATCCACGCCCGAAGCGGTACAGGCGATCCTGGACAGCATGGACTGGCTGGGCATGCAGCCCGATGAAGGCCCCTTCTACCAAATGCGCCGCATGGACCGCTACCGCGAAGTCGTGGCCCAGATGCTGGCGGCCGGCACCGCCTACCACTGCTATTGCACGCCGGCGGAAGTAGAGGCCATGCGCGAACGCGCGCGCGCCCAAGGACTGAAGCCGCGCTATGACGGCACCTGGCGCCCCGAACCGGGCAAAACCCTGCCGCCGGTACCCGAAGGCCGCCAGCCCGTGGTGCGCTTCAAGAATCCGCTGACCGGCACCACCAGCTGGAACGATATGGTGAAAGGGCCGATCAGCTTCGACAACGGCGAACTGGACGACCTGATCATCGCGCGCCCGGACGGCACGCCCACGTACAACTTCTGCGTCGTGGTGGACGATTGGGACATGCGTATCACCCACGTGCTGCGCGGCGACGACCACGTCAACAATACGCCCCGCCAGATCAACATTCTGCGCGCGCTGGGCGCGGAATTGCCGGAATATGGCCATGTACCCATGATCCTGGGACCGGACGGCGAAAAACTGTCCAAGCGGCATGGCGCCGTCAATGTCATGGAATATGACAAGGACGGCTATCTGCCGGAAGCAATGATCAACTACCTGTCCCGCCTGGGCTGGAGTCACGGCGATGATGAACTTTTTACCCGCGACCAGCTGGTCGAATGGTTCGATACGCGCCATCTGTCGAAGTCCGCATCCCAGTGGGATCCGAAAAAGCTGAACTGGGTCAACGCGCATTACCTGCGGCAGATGGCCGATACCGACCTGGCCGCGCGCGTCGCGCCGCGTGTAACGCAGCGCGGGGGCGATCCCGGCGCGGCGGACCTGCCCGCGGTGGTGGGGCTGCTGAAAGACCGCGCCGAAACGCTGGAACAATTGGCCGAAGGGGCCATGCTGTTCTGCGGCCCGTTCAATGGCGCACCCGCGGAACTCGCGGCCCAGCACCTGACCGAGGCGGCGCGCGACGCCCTGCGCGAATTCGCCGCGGAAGCCACCAGCGCGGAATGGACGAAGGAAGCGTTAGCCGCGGCGATCAAGCGCGTGCTGGCCGCGCGCGGCATCAAAATGCCGCAGTTGGCGATTCCCTTGCGCGTGGCGGTCACCGGCCAGACGCAGACACCAGCCATCGATGCTGTGCTGACCCTGCTGGGCAGGGAAAAAGTGCTGCAGCGGCTGGAACGCGCGCTGGCGTAGCGTCGACGCGGCGCGCGCCGGCTGGTCGGTATCCGACAGCGGCGCGGGTGCCGCGCGCCATCGGGACATCCGGCGTGGCGTAGGCGTGGGGCCACGCCGCACGCTGCCAGGACAGCGGATTCAGCGGCGCGGGATCAGCGCAGGCTATATCCCTGCGGCATCTTGCGCGCCTTCAGCACTTCGCCCCCCGGCTTTTCATCGCGCAGGACCAGCGACGTCTGGCTCAGGCTTTCAACCTTGTAGCGGTTCGTGTATATCGGATCCGCCTGATCGACGGGATCGCCGTTGGATTCGGTGGTGCGCATGGTGTACACCCCGTTGGAGAAAGTCCAGCAGCCGGTTTCATCCAGGCCCGGCCGCGACTTGTTGCGGATCCTGAGCTGCGTCTGATAGCGCATTTTTCCATCCGGCGCGAGCACCAGCAGGGTCTGCTGCGTGCCCCCCACGCCGTGCGGCGTCGAAACCGAATACCAGGTCCCGGCCAGTGTATCCGCGCCGTCGCTGGCGGCGCAGGCAACGGGTTGCGGTGGAGGAGCGGGAGGTGGAAGCGCCGATTGCGGCGATTCCTTTTTGATCGCGCAACCAGCCAGAATGAACGCGGCGCAGGCAACGCCGGCGAAACGCGAAAATGCACTGCTCATGAAATCCTCACAGGCCACCGAGATGTCCGCATTGCGCGGAAAAAAAGTATCGGTGCGACATTTGGATTCTGAATATCGCGGCCGCAAGAAGCAACGCCCATGCTCGCTATAAGCGCACACGGCATGCGGTTTGTGCGAAGCGCGCAACACTAAGTCCTGTTTGCATGCTCATGCGTAGCGAGTTCCGGCGTGCACAGGCCCTGGAGCATGTTCGCGTGGGCTACACGCTCTTTTCGATATCGATGAATCGGGACGGCGATCAAGCCGCGTGCCTGGACTTCGCGGCCGTCTCGCGCAGCAGTGTTTCCATCACCGCCGCCGCGGGCGACAAGGTGCGTCCCGCCAACCGTGTAATGCCCAATGAGCGGCTGATGCGCGGCCGACGCAGCGGAATAAAAACCAGGTTGCGCGCGTCCGGCGGTTTCCCCAGCTCCGCCAGCACGGTCACGCCGACACCCCGCTCCAGCATCGCCGTCAACGACATCATGTGGGACACAAAAAGCGGCGGATCCATCATGAAGGCCGCGGCGCGGTGGCCGGCGAGCTGGCGATGCCCCACGGTGCCGATGAACGGCAGCGTGGCGATTTCCTTCCACGTCACCCAGGTGCGTCCGGCCAGAGGATGATCGTCCCGGCACACCAACCCGAATTCGTCGCGCCACAAAGGTTCGAATACCAGCCGCTTGTCGCGCAGTACCGGACTGCATACGCCCAGCTCCACCTGCCCGGACAGCACCATGCGTTCGACCCCTTCGGAATTGTCGTCGTAGAGGCGCATCGCGACTTGGGGATGGGCCGCGCGATAGCGGGCTACCAGGTCCGGCACCCACAACCAGGCGGCCGTGGCCACTGCCGCGAGCGTCAGCAGCCCGGTTTCGCTGCGCGCCAGGCC
>DATJHN010000441.1:0-5496 GCA_035493915.1 Bordetella sp. | reverse complement strand
CGCGCTATCGGCGTGGTGACTTCCCTGCGTGCCGCGGCACTGCGAGACGTCTTGTCGGCGTTGGCCAGGCGCGCGCCTCATGTGCCGGTCATCCTGTATCCGGCGCCTGTACAGGGTGCCGACGCCGCGCCGCGGCTCATTGCTGCCATTGCTGCCGCCAACCTGCGCGCCGAGGTCGACACCCTGCTGCTCGTACGTGGCGGCGGCAGCATCGAGGATTTGTGGAGCTTCAACGACGAAGGGCTGGCGCGGGCTGTGGCGGCCAGCGCGATTCCTGTGATCAGCGGCGTCGGGCATGAGACGGATTTCACCATCGTCGATTTCGTCTCGGACATCCGAGCCCCCACGCCGACGGCCGCGGCCGAGCTGGCATGCGTGCCGCGCCTGGACCTCTACAACAGGGTGATGCAACTGGCTGGGTTCCTGGTTCGGGCGCAAGAACGGCGGCTGGAACGCCTGGCGCAGCGTCTGGACCGGGCTGCCGGCCAGCTGACGTCGCCCGGTCAGCGCCTGGCGCATCAGCGCGAGCGCCTGGCTACACTGCGGCATCGGTTGGCCAATGCGTGGGCGGCCCCGCAGGCACGCCGGCACGCCCGTATCGACCTGCTGGTGGCCAAGGTACTGCATCGCGGTCCCGACCTTGAGCGCGTGGCCGACCGTTTGCAGGATCGGATCCGACGGCTGCAGCGGGCGCAAAGCCGTTTGCTCGAACACCGGCGCACCCGGCTGGCATCGCTTTCCGCGCAGTTGCGGGCTTTCGACCCGCAGCACGTGCTGGCGCGCGGCTACGCTTTGGTGCGCGACGATCAGGGACATGTGGTGCGCGACGCCGCGTCGCTGGCCGCCGGCCAGGCATTGGACGTGCTGTTTAGCCAGGGCAGCGCCAACGTGGCCGTCATTGCCGCGCGGCCGGCGCGCACCTGAATGCGGAGCCTTTAACCCCGTACCCTGACAGGGTTAATGCGTCCGTCGTGAAACTGCCGATACAATAATCGGCTCGATCGTGCTCTTCAACACAGAAGGAACCCAAATGGCGCACACGCTTCCCCCCCTGCCGTACCCGATGGATGCCCTGCAACCGCACATCTCCAAGGAAACGCTGGAGTTCCACTATGGCAAGCACCATCAGACCTACGTTACCAACCTCAACAACCTGATTCCTGGCACGGAATTCGAAAACGCGTCCCTCGAAGACATCGTCAAGAAGTCCTCGGGCGGCGTGTTCAACAATGCCGCGCAGGTGTGGAATCACACCTTCTACTGGAACAGCCTCAAGCCCCAAGGCGGCGGCGCTCCCAGCGGCAAGCTGGCGGATGCCATCAACGCCAAGTGGAGCAGCTTCGACGCTTTCAAGGAAGCTTTCAACAAGTCGGCCGCCGGCAATTTTGGCTCGGGCTGGACCTGGCTGGTCAAGAAGGCCGACGGTTCGGTGGACATCGTCAATACCAGCAATGCCGCCACGCCGCTGACCACATCCGATAAGCCGCTGCTTACCTGTGACGTGTGGGAGCATGCCTACTACATCGACTATCGCAACGCCCGTCCGAAGTATCTGGAAAACTTCTGGAGCCTGGTGAACTGGGACTTCGCGGCCAAGAACTTCGGCTGAGTTTCCGCTTCGGCGAAAAGGGTCGCTGCCGTTGGGCAGCGGCCCTTTGTTTTTTATTCAACGTTCCTGGAGGGCAGTGCCGTTAGCGCGTCGGAATCATCCGGCCGATGATGGTATTGTTACGCCTTCGCCCCGCTCCATTCTTCCCTCCAGATGTCCGAATCTGAGCCTTCGTTCCTGCGAGGCGTGTATGCCCACCTGTGCCGCGTTTTGCGGCGCAAGACCCATCAAGCCGTCCGGCTTTCCCGTAAATCCGTGGAGTTCGGGCTATTGTTGGGGGGCGCCGCGCTGGTTTCGCTGGTTTCACTGGGCTTCGCGCAGTTGGCGGATCTGGCGCTGAAATGGAATGGGGAGTGGATTGCCCGCTCGGGTTGGCTGGCCTTTGTCCTGCTGCCGTTCGGCTTGGCGGTGATTCGCTGGCTGACCTTGCGTCTCGCGCCCAACGCATCGGGCAGCGGCATTCCGCAGGTGATCGGCGCGCTGTCTTTGCCGGCTGGGCCTGGCCAGTCCAGCCTGGTGTCGTTGCGACAGACCGTGTGGAAGATTCCGCTGACCTTTCTTGGACTACTGGCGGGGGCGTCCATCGGACGGGAAGGCCCATCGGTGCAGGTGGGTGCCGCGGTCATGTTCGCATGGGGGCGCTTCTGGAAAAGCCGTCGCCTGCCTCTGCAGGGATTTCGCAATAACGAGCTGATCGCAGCCGGCGCCGCTGGCGGCCTGGCGGCGGCGTTCAACGCGCCGCTGGCGGGGGTGATCTTTGCCATCGAAGAGTTGGGCCGCGGTACCGTCTTGCGATGGCAGCGCCTGGTGCTGATCGGGGTCCTGGCTTCCGGTTTCATGGTCGTCGCGCTGGCAGGCAACAACCCGTATTTCGGCGTATTCGGCGGCGGATCGCTCCCCGACATGGTGGGCTGGGTTTTATTGTGCGGCATAGCCAATGGTGTCCTGGGTGGCATATTCGGACGCCTGCTGGGCAAAGGTCCGACGGTCCTGATTCCCACGTCATGGCGGTCAGCCGTTCGGGCCCATCCGGTCATGACGGCGTTCGTGCTGGGGATCGCGCTGGCGGCACTCGGCCTGTTCATGGGCGGCGCAACCTACGGCACCGGCTATGGCGCGGCGGCGCAGCTGCTTGCCGGCCATCAAGTGGATCAGCAAGGGTTCGGCGTCGCCAAGGCCGCGGCCACGCTGGCGTCGTATTGGGCCGGTATACCAGGTGGTATCTTCACCCCGGCGCTTACCGCCGGCGCGGGTGTGGGTCAGACCGTCTGGCGCCTGACGGACGGAGTGGTGGACCAGCGCGTGCTCGTGCTTATCTCCATGGCTGCGTTTCTGGCCGCGACCACGCAGGCCCCCCTGACGGCCAGCGTGGTAGTGATGGAAATGACGGGCAGCCAGCCCATGCTTTTCTGGCTGCTGCTGGGGTCGCTGTCGGCGTCACTCGTATCCCGTCAGTTCTGTCCCCAGGCGTTCTATCATCTTGCCGCCGGTCGATTCCGCCGCCAGGCCATCGTTGAAGCGGGGCGCGCGGCCAAAACGGCGGCGCCCGAATCTCCGAAGGCGTCCACGCCCTAGACATCGTCCATCTTATGGACAGGCCGCGGCGCTAGCATATGGACGGGTATCGGCTGGGATACCATTCCGCTTCACACCTTTCGAGAGCGAGCCATGACCGAGCAAGCCTATATCTGTGACGCTATCCGCACCCCTTTCGGCCGCTACGGCGGCGCATTGTCTTCCGTTCGCGCGGACGACCTGGCCTCGATCCCGATCAAGGCTTTGATGGCGCGCAACGCGGGTGTGCAGTGGCAGGAGCTCGACGACGTCATTTTCGGCTGCGCGAACCAGGCGGGCGAGGACAATCGCAACGTGGCGCGCATGGCGTTGCTGCTGGCCGGGCTCCCGGTCGAAGTGCCCGGCGCGACGGTGAACCGTCTGTGCGGCTCGGGGCTCGACGCGCTAGGCAGTGCGGCGCGCGCCATTCGAGCGGGCGAGGCCAGGCTGATGTTGGCGGGCGGTGTCGAAAGTATGAGCCGCGCGCCTTTTGTGATGGGTAAGGCTGAAACGGCGTTTTCACGCAATGCCGCTATCTATGACACCACCATCGGCTGGCGCTTCGTCAACAAGCTGATGAAGTCCCAATACGGTGTGGATTCCATGCCGGAAACCGCCGAAAACGTGGCGGCGGACTTCAAGGTAGGCCGCGAGGATCAGGATCGCTTTGCTTTGGCCAGCCAGGAAAAGGCTGTCAAGGCGCAGCAGGCCGGGTATTTCGACACCGAGCTGACACCGGTCTCCGTGCCGCAGAAAAAGGGCGATGCCGTGCTGGTAAGCAAGGACGAGCATCCCCGGGAAACCAGCATGGAAGCGCTGTCGCGCCTGAAGGGCGTGGTCCGCGATGGCGGCACGGTGACAGCGGGCAATGCATCGGGTGTCAACGACGGTGCTGCCGCGCTGTTGCTGGCCGGGGAAAGTGTTTTGCAACGCCACGGGTTGAAGCCCCGCGCGCGCGTTGTGGGCATGGCGACGGCGGGCGTGCCGCCCCGCATCATGGGCATCGGCCCCGTGCCGGCCACCCGCAAGGTGCTGGCCTTGACCGGCCTGAAGCTGGACCAGATCGACGTAATCGAGCTGAACGAGGCGTTCGCCGCGCAAGGCATCGCCGTCCTGCGTGAGCTGGGCATCAGCGAAAGCGATCGGCGCGTCAATCCGAACGGCGGCGCGATCGCGCTGGGCCATCCCTTGGGTGCCAGCGGCGCCCGCCTGGCGACCACCGCCATCAACCAGCTGGAGCGCACGGGCGGCCGCTATGCCCTGTGCACGATGTGTATCGGCGTCGGTCAGGGCATCGCCCTGGTGCTGGAACGAGTGTGAACCGGCAGTTGCATTTGAGAGGGAGTTTTATTTTCACTGCCGCTATTCGTTTACCGTCCGGTATTATCCGACCGAATTTGTCTTGATTATGGTTGTCAACAAAAAGCGGGCGTGACGGCCCGCTTTTTTATTATGTATGCTTGTCAATACATTTACGGCAGGCCGTCGATTTTCTTGCCCGCGCTGATTCCATGATCTCCAAACCAGCCTTGTGCCATTTCCAGCGCGTACCGTACCGGTTTGCGGGAACAATGCGTATCGTCCGTTTCCGGCGCCATGTCCTCGATATTGACGATGGTGCCGTCGTCGCCGATGAAGGCGATCGACAGGGGCTGGGGGGTGTTATGCATCCAGAAACACTGTTTGTCCGGCTGTTCGAAGACGAACAGCATGCCGTCGTTACCGTCGAGCGGTTTACGGAACATCAACCCGCGCTCGCGGGTCTGGTCGGTATTGGCGACTTCGGCCTGGATGATGTGAATGCCGGCGGACAACTGGGTCTTTGGGAGCGTGGCTTGCGCTTCCGTGAACTCCTGGGCCCGGGCCGGATTCGGCAGGTTGGCGACAAGAAGCGCCGTGGCGGCGAGAAGAGCGGCCAGGCCTGCACGGCCTCTCTTCGACTTGATTTGAGCTTGCAGCAAGACAGCACCGTTATGCATGATGGCTACGAAAGGAGTACACAAAAAAGGCGGGGCGTCGACCGCCCCGCCTTCGTATGGTACTCGAAGACGTCTATAACGCCACGCCCGATTGCTCAGGCCGCGGTAATGTTCAAAGCCTGTTTGCCCTTGGGTCCTTGGATGATCTCGAATGCCACCTTTTGGCCCTCTTTAAGAGTCTTGAACCCATTCATCTGGATAGACGAGAAGTGTGCGAACAAGTCTTCACCGCCGTCGTCGGGAGTGATGAAACCGAATCCCTTGGCGTCGTTGAACCACTTCACGGTACCCGTGGATTTTGGGTTGTCCCCTTGGACAGCGGTTGCGGTCGTATCAGACATGCGGACTGCCTCT
>DATJHN010000440.1:0-10558 GCA_035493915.1 Bordetella sp. | reverse complement strand
GAAGCACATCGCTTCGCGTGACAATCCGCTGGTCAAGTCGCTGCAGCGCATAGCCGCCGCGGCGGGACGGCGCGAGTCCCAGGTCTTGCTGGACGGCATACATCTGTGCCAGGCATGGTTGCGGCACCATGGCCCGCCGGTACGTGCCCTGTTCGATTCCGCGCGGCTCGCTCAGCCCGAACTCGCCGATCTGGCCAGTGCGCTGCCCAATGAGATTTGCGTCAGCCTGGAAACGCGGCTGCTGCATGGCCTGGCAAGCGTGGAAAGTGATCAGGGCGTCGCCTTCCTGGTGCAGCCGCCCCAGCCGGCGCTACCGCCGCAAATCGACGAATGTTGCGTGCTGCTGGATCGCGTGCAAGACCCGGGAAATGTGGGCACCTTGATACGGACCTGTGCCGCGGCCGGCATCCAGCGCATCCTGCTGTCCGAAGGTTGCGCCGCGGCCTGGTCGCCCAAGGTGCTGCGCAGCGCGCAGGGCGCGCATTTCGCGGTGACATTGCACGAACGGGTCGCCCTGGATCAGGCGCTGCCGCTGTTGGCGGTGCCGCTGGTGGCGACGGCGCTGCAGGAATCGATCTCGCTGTACGACGCCAATCTGCCGCCGCGCTGTGCGTGGATTTTCGGTCACGAAGGGCAGGGGGTCGAGCCGGCGCTGCTAAGCCTGGCCGATCTGCGGGTACGCATCCCGCACGACATGGATGCGGTCGAATCGCTGAATGTGGCGGTGGCAGCCGCCATTTGCCTGTTCGAACAGCGGCGCCGCTTTCCCGGCGTGCCTGTCGCCGAGTAGCTTCAGGTTCAATAGCCGCCACGCTCCAGTCCCACTTCCTGCAAAACCGTCGTGGAGATTTCCTCGATGGATTTGGTTGTCGTCGACAGCCATTCAATGCCTTCGCGGCGCATCATGCGTTCGGCTTCGGCGACTTCGTAGCGGCACTGCTCTATCGACGCGTACTTGCTGTTGGGACGACGCTCGTGGCGGACTTCGGCCAGGCGTTCCGGCTGGATGGACAGGCCGAACAATTTGCTCCGGTGGGGGCTTAGCGTCGCGGGCAGCACGCCGCGTTCGAAGTCGTCCGGCACCAGTGGGAAATTGGCGGCCTTGATGGCGTATTGCATGGCCAGATACAAGCTGGTCGGCGTTTTTCCACAGCGCGAGACGCCCACCAGGATCACGTCGGCCTGGCTCAGGTTTGTAACGAATTGCCCGTCGTCGTGGGACAGGCTGAAGTTTATGGCGTCGATGCGATTGCGGTACTTCTCGCTATTGGCGGCCATGTGCGAGCGACCGATGGAATGGCTGGACTTCAGGCCCAATTCCTGCTCGATATGGCTTACAAAAGTTCCAAACAGATCCAGGAAAATACCGTTGGCCTGGCGTACGCGCGCCATGATTTCAGGATGGACCAGCGTACTGAAAACGATGGGCTGCATGCCTGTCTCGGCGGCGTTGCGATCGATGCGCAAGGCGGCTTCCTCGGCCTTCTGCAAAGTGTCGACAAAAGGCAGGCGTATCTGGCGAAAGTTCACGTTCTCGAACTGGGCCAATACCGAATGGCTGAAGGTCTCGGCGGTGATGCCGGTGCTGTCCGACACGATGTAGACAGTTCGTTCGAGCGGTGTGCTTGTCATATGTAAAAAATTCCAACTAGGCTGGAGGTTAGGCAGATGCTACCGGGTACAATCAGGCCCCTATAAGTCACCCCAATGCGGTCCCAAGGCCAGTTTGGCCAGTGCGCGTTTCGCGTCCTGACCAAACTCGCTTTCATTCCATTGTAAAAGGTGACTTCAATGTCGTATGTCGTTTCGCTCGAGCAGCTCCGCATGGCGGATGTGGACTCGGTAGGAGGCAAGAACGCATCACTCGGAGAAATGATCAGCCAACTGGCCAGCGCAGGTGTGCGCGTGCCAGGCGGTTTCGCGACCACGGCCCAGGCTTTCCGCGATTTCCTCAAGTCGTCGGGTCTGGACAAGCGTATCGCCGATCGTCTCGTCTCCCTCAATCCCGAAGATGTACGTGAACTGGCGACGGCCGGCGCGGAAATCCGCCAGTGGCTGATCGACGCCCCGTTCTCGCCCGAATTCGAGCAGCAGATCCGTACCGCTTTCGCCGCGCTGGACGCCGATGGCAAGGGTTCGTTCGCCGTGCGTTCGTCGGCCACGGCCGAGGATCTGCCCGACGCTTCGTTCGCTGGCCAGCAGGAAACCTTCCTGAACGTCGTCGGCATCGATGACGTGCTCGACAAGATCCGCCACGTCTTCGCGTCGCTGTACAACGACCGTGCGATCTCCTATCGCGTCCATAAGGGCTATGCGCATGCCGAGGTGGCCTTGTCCGCCGGTGTGCAGCGCATGGTGCGCTCCGACAAGGGCAGTGCCGGCGTGATGTTCACCATCGATACCGAGTCCGGTTTCAAGGACGTGGTGTTCATCACTTCGTCCTATGGCCTGGGCGAAACCGTGGTGCAGGGTGCGGTCAATCCGGACGAGTTCTACGTGTTCAAGCCCACGCTGGAAAAGGGCCTGTATCCCATCGTCGGCCGCCGCATCGGTTCCAAGCTGATCAAGATGGAATTCGATCCCGAACGTCCGCAGGGGCGCGCGGTGCGCACCGTCGACGTGCCGGTGTCGGAACGCAACCGCTATTCGCTGACCGATGAAGAGGTCGCTGAACTCGCGCGTTATGCCGTGATCATCGAAAAGCACTATGCCCGTCCGATGGATATCGAATGGGGCCGGGACGGCGTCGATGGCAAGCTGTACATCCTGCAGGCGCGGCCGGAAACCGTGAAGTCGCAGCAGAACAGCAACGAGGTGCAGCAGCGCTACCGCCTGAAGGCCACCGGCCACGTGCTGGTCACCGGCCGCGCGATCGGCCAGAAGATCGGCTCCGGCCCGGTGCGCATCGTCGCCGACGTTTCCGAAATGGACAAAGTGCAGCCGGGCGACGTACTGGTCACCGATATGACGGATCCCAACTGGGAGCCTGTGATGAAGCGCGCGGCGGCCATTGTCACCAATCGCGGCGGCCGTACCTGCCACGCGGCCATCATCGCGCGTGAACTGGGCATTCCGGCGGTCGTGGGCTGCGCCACGGCGACCGACGACCTGAAAGAAGGCCAGCCCGTCACGGTATCGTGCGCCGAAGGCGATGAAGGCCGCATCTACGACGGCTTGATCGAAACCGAAGTCGAGGAAGTGCGCCGCGGCGAAATGCCCGCGATCGACCTGAAGATCATGATGAACGTCGGCAATCCCCAGCTGGCTTTCGATTTCGCGCAGATCCCCAACGAAGGGGTGGGCCTGGCGCGCCTGGAATTCATCATCAACAACAACATCGGCATCCACCCCAAGGCGGTGCTGGACTATCCCAATGTCGATGCGGAATTGAAGAAAGCCGTGGAATCGGCGGCGCGCGGCTATGCCAGCCCGCGTGCCTTCTTCGTCGAAAAACTGGCCGAAGGCATCGCCACCATCGCCGCGGCGTTCTGGCCCAAGTCCGTCATCGTCCGCTTGTCCGACTTCAAGTCCAATGAATACCGCAAGCTGGTCGGCGGTTCGCGCTACGAGCCGGAAGAAGAAAACCCCATGCTGGGTTTCCGCGGTGCGTCGCGCTACATCGCTGAAGAATTCGCCGATTGCTTCCGCATGGAATGCGAGGCCCTGAAGCGGGTGCGTGGCGAAATGGGTCTGACCAACGTCGAAATCATGGTGCCCTTCGTGCGTACGGTCAGCCAAGCCGCGCGCGTGGTGGACCTGCTGGGCAAGAACGGCCTGAAGCGCGGCGAAAACGGCCTGAAGCTGATCATGATGTGCGAAGTGCCGTCCAACGCCATCCTGGCCGAATCCTTCCTGGAGTATTTCGACGGATTCTCCATCGGTTCGAACGACATGACCCAGCTGACGCTGGGCCTGGATCGCGATTCGGGCATGGAGCTGCTGGCGGCCGACTTCGATGAACGCGACGAAGCCGTCAAGTTCATGCTGCGCCGCGCGATCCAGGCGTGCCTGTCCAAGGGCAAGTACGTCGGTATTTGCGGCCAGGGGCCCAGCGACCACCCGGATTTCGCCCAGTGGCTGAAGGACGAAGGGATTCTGTCCATGTCCCTGAACCCGGACACCGTGGTCGATACCTGGCAGCGCCTGGCAAGCTGATCCAGCGCTTGTTGGCCCGGTCTTCGCGCGCACCGTAGGGGGCGCCGATGCGCCGGGCAATCTCGGCATGGGACGCCGTGCCGCCGATCGGGATGCCCCGCGGGGCATCCGTACCAGGTTCAGGCAGGTACGCCCATGTGCAGTTCCAGGAAGCGCCGCAGCAGGCCAGCCGCGTCCGGCGTGGGGCGAAGATCCTGTTTCAGTGTGGCAACGTCCAGGTTTTCGCGCGCATATTTTTCCGCGTGCCGATCCAGCGTGTCCCGCACGAATTCCGGTGTGAATTCGGGATGGAATTGGGTGGACACGATGTTCGGCCCGATGCGCAGGATCTGGTGCGCATCCATCTCCGAGCTGGCCAGCACGACGGCGCCGGGCGGCGGCTGGATGACCGACTGCAAGTGCATCATCTGTGCGGGGAAGGGGCGCGGCAGGCCGGCCAGTAGCGGGTCCTGGGCCAGGTGTTGCACCATATGGGTGCCGATCTCGCGCCCGGCGGGGTTGTATCCCACCTGGCCACCCAGCGCGTGCGCCAGCAATTGATGACCGTAGCAGATGCCGAACATGGGCAGGCCATGAACGGCGGCTTCGCGCAGCCACTGGGCGGTTTGTTCGCTCCAAGGCTCGCGGTCGGTGACCATGGCGGGCGAACCGGTGATGAACGCGGCGCGGTAGTGTGCGGGCTCGGTGGGTTGTTCGCCCAGGAACACGGAAACGACGTGGACTTCGTGCGGCGCCAGCCCGGCCGCTCGTCGGACGAAACCGGCATAGCCGTCGTGAGCGGTTTTAAGGGCTTCTTCCGGGTCGCCGGTATGGATAATGAGAACGGGCAGGTCGATGGCGGTCATGATGGTTTCTGTCGCCGCGAAATGGCAGGGCGATGCACGATCATAATGTAGTGCGCGCGATGGATCGTTGAACAAGCGTTGACACACATTCCTTGTCATCGAGGTGGGCGATTCCGCCATTATGCTGTTCCATAATTTGCAACTTCTGCAAAATCGTACAATCGGTCGCTAACTGCAAGAAAAGGCACACGAGATGTGGATATGGTTCGGGCTGGCCGTGCTGGCGCTCATCGGCGAAGTCGCGACGGGCACCTTCTACCTGTTGCTGGTCGCGACTGGCCTGGCGGCGGGCGGCCTTGCGGCGGTCAGCGGCTTCGGCCTGGAGGGCCAGTTGGTTGTTTGCGGCGTGGTCGTGATTGCCGGTCTGGTGGTGTTGCGCGCCACCGGCGTGTTGAAGAAACGCGAAGTGAATGCGCATCGCAATGCCGACGTCAACCTGGACATCGGGCAAACCGTGATGGTCGGCGACTGGGCAGGCATGCGCACGGCAAGGGTGTGGTACCGCGGCGCGAGCTGGGACGCGATGCTGGCGCCCGGCTGCGATCCCATCGGGGGCGAACAGATCATCACGGAAGTGCGCGGTAGCCAATTGATCGTCCAGCCGCGCCAGCCGGTTTCCACTTCCCACGTCCAAGGCTGATGCCATGCTAGATCTTTCCACCATCGTGCTGATCGTCGTCGTTTTGCTGGCGATCCTTATCGTCGTAAAGTCCATCGCAATCGTGCCGCAGCAGCACGCCTGGGTGGTGGAACGGCTGGGCAAGTTCGATCGCGTACTGTCGCCGGGCGCTGGCTTCGTCATTCCCTTTGTCGAACGCGTGGCCTACAAGCATTCGCTAAAGGAAATCCCGCTGGATGTGCCCAGCCAGGTGTGCATCACGCGCGACAACACTCAGCTGCAGGTAGACGGCGTGCTGTATTTCCAGGTGACCGATCCGATGCGCGCGTCGTACGGTTCATCGAACTATATTTCGGCGATCACGCAACTGTCGCAGACGACACTGCGCTCGGTGATCGGCAAGCTCGAACTGGATCGTACATTCGAGGAACGCGATTACATCAACGCGACCATCGTTGCGTCCCTGGACGAAGCGGCGCTGAACTGGGGCGTGAAGGTCCTGCGCTACGAGATCAAGGACCTGACGCCGCCTAGCGAAATCCTGCGCGCCATGCAGGCGCAGATCACCGCCGAACGCGAAAAACGTGCGCTCATCGCCGCGTCCGAAGGCCGCCGTCAGGAACAGATCAATATCGCCACCGGCGAACGGGAAGCCTCCATCGCGCGTTCCGAAGGCGAAAAGCAGGCACAGATAAACCAGGCGCAAGGCGAGGCCGCCGCGGTGCTGGCGATCGCCGAAGCCACGGCCCGCGCCGTAACCCAGGTGGGCGAAGCCATACGCCAGCCCGGCGGCATGGAAGCGGTCAATCTGCGCGTGGCGGAACGCTATGTCGAAGCCTTCGGTAATGTCGCCCAGAAAGGCAATACCCTGATCCTGCCGGCCAATCTTGCCGAAGTCGGCGGCTTGATCGCGTCGGCAATGTCCATCATCAAATCGACCCAGAAATAATGCCGCGGCCGGCGGGCTTCTGCCGGTTCCGCGCGCCGCCCGCGCTTTTCAATGTCCGCATCCGTCGTCCTGCTGATTCTTACGGCGCTTACCAACTGCCTGATGCTGGTAGTGCTGGGGTCGCTTGCGCGTAGCGGCATAGCGGGCATACGCGAAGCGATACGTGGCGCCGCGCTGGTCCTTGTCTCGCTGGTCGGCGTTGCGACGCAACCCATACTGCCGCCCATCCTGGGCATCGTCCTGACCAATTTCCTGATGGCCGCGGGCGTCGCCTATTTTTATGCGGCGGTGCTGCTTTTCTTTGGGCGCGGCGTGCCGTACAAGGCGCTGGCCGGGGCCGTTATCGCGACAACGCTGGGGATCGCGCTGTTCTGGTACGTGTGGCGCGATACCAATACGCGCATCCTGATCGTCTCCATCCTGCATAGCCTGCTGATGGGCGCCACCGCTTGGGCCATCCAGCGCAACCGTCCGCGCGATCGGCCCGGCTATCCCTATCTGTTCGCCCTGTCGGTCGCGTGGTTCGAAGCAATAGGCCATGCGGTGCGCGGCCTGGTCTACGGTGTGCGATGGGAAGTCATCCCGGACCTGACCGGCAACACGCCGCTGCACATCATTTTCCTGTCGATCGGGGTGTTGGTCGTGCCCAGCCTGACGCTGGGCATGGTCCTGATGGTGCATGACCGCATGCTGCAGGAGCGCGAGAGCGAAGCCAATACGGATTCCCTGACGGGTACGCTGGCGCGCAAGGCCTGGTGGCTGCTGGCGGAAAAAACGCTGGCGCGCGCCGCGCGCGGGGACCTGCGGATGTCGCTGCTGATGCTGGACATCGACCGCTTCAAGGACGTCAATGACACGCACGGGCATGCGCTGGGCGATGCGGTGCTCAAGCATTTCGGCAAGCTCGCGGCCTTGACGTTGCGCGAGGAAGACATCATCGGGCGGCTGGGCGGCGAAGAGTTCGCGGTGCTGTTTCCCGACACGCGCATCGACGCCGCGGCGTTCGCGACGAGCCGTTTGCTGGATGCGGTACGCAACACCAGCTGTGTGCAGGGCGACCGGACGATCGCCTATACCTTCAGCGGCGGCCTGGCGGAATGGGACGGCGAGGAAAGCATGGGGACGCTGATGCAACGCGCCGATCGCGCGCTGTACACGGCCAAGATGGAAGGCCGCGACCGCGTGGTCGTCCGCATGGAACACCGCGACCACCTGGTCGGCTAGGACTCCGTGCGACGCGGCCCGCGGGTGTCGTGCTTCATGATGCGCTCTTTCTCGCGCGCCCAATCCTTGTCGCGCGCCGTATCGCGCTTATCGTGCAGCTTCTTGCCGCGCCCCAGCGCGAAATCCAGTTTGACCCGCCCCGCCTTGTAGTGCAGGTTCAGGGGAACCAGGGTGTAGCCACGCTGTTCCACCTTGCCGATCAGCTTGCTGATCTCCTCGCTGTGCAGCAGCAGCTTGCGCGTGCGGGCGGCATCGGGGTGGATATGCGTGGACGCTGTGGGTAGCGGACTGACGTGCATGCCCAGGATGAAGAGTTCGCCGTCGCGCACGATCACGTAGCTTTCGGCGAGCTGTACACGGCCGTCGCGTATGGCTTTCACTTCCCAGCCTTGCAGTACCAGGCCGGCCTCGTAGCGGTCTTCGATGAAATATTCGTGGGACGCTTTGCGGTTTTCGATAATGCTCATTTCGCTCCCGCGGAACAATGCTTGCTTGTGGGGACGCTTATGGGAGAGCGTCCAGGTCTTCGTTCGGCTGTCGCGGCGCCGTCCGCGTATAGCCGGTAAAATCTTGCAATTCTAGCGATTTGCGACTGTCGATGCACAAAGTCCAGCGTTCCGTTCTCGTTCCTTACAGCGACGCCCAAATGTTCGACCTGGTTGCCGGGGTGGAACACTATCCGGAGTTCATGCCGTGGTGCGGCGGGGCCCAGGTACTGTCCCGCGACGAACACGGCATGCAGGCGTCCATTACCATCAGCTTCGCGGGGATCAAACAGCATTTCACCACGCGGAACACACATGTGTTCCCCCAGCGTATCGATCTGGAACTGGTGGACGGCCCCTTTTCCATGCTTGTCGGCCACTGGCAGTTCCAGGCCTTGGCCGAGGATGCCTGCAAAGTGCTGTACACGATGGAGTACGAATTTTCCAACCGGGCGCTGGAAGCGCTGGTCGGTCCGGTGTTCAACCGCATCGCGAGCAGCTTCATCGACTCCTTTACCAAGCGGGCCGGCGCGGTCTATGGAGAATGAGGCGCCCGGGATGAAGGTGTGGGTATGCTACGCGCGTCCGCATGATTCCTGGCAGTGCCAGGTCGATCTGCCTTCCGGCGCGACGGCCGGTGCCGCGGTCGCTGCCAGCGGCTTCGCCCTGGCGTTTCCGGACGTCGACCCGTGGGGTGCCGGCGTCGGCGTGTTCGGCCGCCTGGTGCAGCAGGCGCAGATTCTGCATGACGGCGACCGCGTGGAAATCTATCGTTCCCTGGTTTTCGATCCCATGGAATCGCGCCGCCGTCGCGCGGCACATCGCGCGCGCACACCGCGTGGCGCCCGGCCGCCGCGCACGCCGAAAGCGCCACGCTGAAAGGCTGCTCAGCCATTCATTTCGATGGCCATGCGCGTTGGATGAGGCCGCTCCCATTCGACGGGGCAACAGCTCCTGCCGTATTCCGATGCAAATCCTGCAAGATTCAACGGGCATACTTCAGATCAGTCCTTGTCATTCTGTTTCCGTTTACGTTAACGTAAACCGGTCAAAACATTGTCCGCACAGGCTGCGTGCACGCGGCGGCGAGGCATCTTGGAGGAGACCGGGATCATGGATATGGAATTAAGCGACGAACAGCAGGCTTTCGCGCAGGCCGCGCGTGAATTCGCAGCCGGTGAACTCGCTCCTCATGCGGCCCGCTGGGATGCCGAAGGCATTTTTCCCAAGCAGACCTTCCATCGCGCGGGCGAACTGGGCTTTTGCGGTCTGTACGCGCCGCAGGATATCGGCGGGCTGGGATTGCCACGCCTGGACGCGACGCTGGTGTTCGAGGAAATGGCGGCGGTCGATCCGTCGACGACCGCATTCCTGACCATACACAACATGGCGGCCTGGATGGTGGGCTCGTGGGGGCAGCCGGCCTTGCGCGAGACCTGGGGGCCTTTGCTGTGCGCCGGCAGCCGGCTGGCCTCGTACTGCCTGACGGAACCCGGGTCGGGATCCGACGCCGCGTCGCTGCGCACGCGCGCGGACGAAGACGGCGGGGACTACGTCTTGAATGGTTCGAAGGCCTTCATCTCCGGCGGCGGCGATACCGATCTGCTGATTGTCATGGCTCGCACGGGCGGCGGCGGCGCCGGCGGCGTCAGCGCGTTCGCCGTTCCCGCGGACAGCCAGGGCATCACGTATGGCCGCAAGGAAGAAAAGATGGGATGGAACAGCCAGTCCACACGCGCGATTACATTCGAGAACGTGCGCGTGCCGGCTGGCCACATGCTGGGCGAACCAGGCCAGGGGTTCAAGATCGCCATGCGCGGCCTGGATGGCGGACGCATCAATATCGCCACGTGCTCGGTAGGCGCGGCGCAGGGCGCGTTGGATGCGGCGCGCCGCTACATGGGCGAGCGGCGCCAGTTCGGCGCGCCCCTGGCCGATTTCCAGGCCCTGCAGTTCAAGTTCGCCGACATGGCGACGCATCTTGTGGCGGCGCGCCAGATGGTGCGCCTGGCCGCCTGCAAGCTCGACGGCGGTTCGCCCGATGCCGGCGCGTACTGCGCGATGGCCAAGCGTTTTGCCACCGACATGGGATTCCAGATATGTCTGGATGCGCAACAGATACATGGTGGTTACGGCTATCTAAAAGATTACCCATTGGAGCGTCTCGTGCGCGATACTCGCGTGCATCAGATACTGGAGGGCACCAACGAGATCATGCGTGTGATCGTGGCCCGGCAGTTGTTGGAGAAGGGAGCGGATTTGCGATGAGCGAGCTGGTGTT
>DATJHN010000439.1:0-26617 GCA_035493915.1 Bordetella sp. | reverse complement strand
AAGCGCCAGGACATCTCCATACCGCTTGCTCAGGCCATGGGTTTGCAGCTTTAACGTCATGGTCGGATCTTTACTGGCACGTCAGGCTTCAGCCGATGATCCACGCGTTGAAGCGCTCAGTCACCGCCTGGCGGTTCTGCTGCCACCATTTCGGATCCGGCAGGCGCATGCCCTTCAGGTTGTCCTTGGCGGTGGGCAGGATGGCGGCGCGATCGGGCTTGATGTATTCGTAGGCATTGAGATTGGTGGGGCCGTACGCCACGTCGTCGGTGAAAGCGGCCTGCCGCTTGGCATCGCCGCAGAAACGCACGAATGCCTTGGCTTCCTCGGCGCGCGGCGTACCCTTGGGAACGCCCCAGCCTTCGATCGAATACAGTCCCTGGTTCCAGACGATGCTCACGGGCGCCTTGCCGTCGATGGCCGCCTGGGCGCGCCCGTTCCACAGCGACAGCATGTCCACTTCGCCGGACTGGATCAGCTGCGTCGATTGCGCGCCGCCCGTCCACCACACCGAGATGGACTTGCGGATCTTGTCCAGGCTGCGGAATGCGCGGTCAACGTCCAACGGATAGAGTTTGTCGATGTCGACGCCATCGGCCAGCAGGGCCTGCTCCAGCGTGTCGATCGGATTGCGGCGCAGCGAGCGCGGACCCGGAAAGCGCTTGACGTCCCAGAAGTCGGCCCAGCTCTGCGGGTGCTCCTTGGGCATTTTGTCGGTGCGATAGGCCAGCACGGTGGAATACACGTCCACACCCAGCCAGTTGGGGGTCAGCGCCTCCGGCATCAGGCCCGGAAAGTCGGCCGGCTTCAGGTTCAGCGGTTCGAGCAGTCCGCGTTCTTCCAGGATAGGGATGTCCGCCGACAGCGTCAGCGTCGTCACGTCCCAGATGTAGTTGCGCGTTTCCACCATGGCCGTGAACTGCGCCACCGGCTGCGACTCGCGCGCGACGCTGACGATCTTGATGCCGGTCTCTTTTTCGAAAGGATCGTAGAAGGCCTTGCGGTAGCCTGCGGTGTAGGGACCGCCCGGGTCCGACACCACGATCTGTTTGGCCGCGGCCAGGCTCGGCAAGGGCATGGCCAGGCTGGCCAGCCCGCCGCCCACGGCCTTGATGAGGCTGCGGCGTTTAAGGCTTGGAATCCTCCCGCCGGGCGGGCGTGCTATGCCATTCATCATGGTGTGCTCCTCGATACGTGAATGCGACGAGTCGATGCGTGTCACGCGCGGGCTGCCGCGCGGCGTGGATCAGGCCGGTTGGACGGGGGCCTTTCAGGGCTTTTTGGCGCGCTTGCGGAAGAATTCGTCCATCATGCGCGCAGGTTCGCCGGACGCATACGATTCCGCCTGTATGCGTATGCCGGCTTCGATGGCGTCGCGGAAACCCGCTTCGGTCATCTCCTTGAATCGCTGCTTGTCCAGACGCAGGGCCACCGGCGGTTTGTCGGCGAGTTCACGCGCGATCTCCAGTGCCTTGGACATGACCTGGCCGGCCGGCACCACGTGGTGGAGCAGGCCGATGTGATGGCATTCCTGGGCATCCATCAGGCGTCCGGTCAACGTGAGCTCGATCATGCGCGACAGGCCGAGCATTTCGCGCATGATCCAGGGGCCAGTCACGCTGGCAATACCGGAATTGATCTCCGGCTGTCCCATGCGCACGCCGGAATGTCCGACGCGGATGTCGCCCAGCAAGGCCACCTGGAACGCCGACCCGGCGGCGGTGCCGTTCAGCGCCATGATCAGCGGCTTCGAAAGGCTGCGCAGCACGTCGTAGTAGTTCTCCCACTCGCGCATCCATTCCTCTGAACGGGCGACGTCGAAATGCTTGGCTTCTTCCAGATCCTGCCCCGCGCAGAACGCGCGATCGCCGGCACCCGTCATGATGATCGCCGCGATGGCATTGTCCTGATCGTAGGTGCGTAGCGCGGCGATGATTTCGTCGCGCATTTCCGTGTTCCAGGCGTTGAGCTTTTCCGGGCGGTTGAGCGTGATGACGGCAACCTTGTCCTGGATGTCGGTCAGGATGAACTGAGCCATGATGCGATCACCTATTGCTATGCAATAACGTATATCGGAAATAAATATGCGCAAATGTTAGCCACGCCGCTAGAAGGACACATTGGTATTTACCCTGGAGGGGTTGGGGACTGGTCTACCGCAGCTGGTAAACCGCAAGCGCTCCGGTGGCGCTACTGTGCTATTGCGCTATTGCGCGTCGCCTCCGACCGGTCCGCGCCGTTCGCTGGTCAGGTGGTCGACGAATAGTTTTGCGGCGGTCGGCAGCGCCTGAAAGGAGCGCACGCAGATCTGCAGTTCCCGCTGCGCCCAGGGTTCACCGATGCGCAGCACGCCGATATCGAAAATGCGGGCGTACAGGGTGGCGATGTCCAGCGGCAGCACGCCCAGTCCCAGGCCGGCGTTCACCATGAAGCACAGCGTATCGAAGCCGGTGACCTGGACCTTGACCCGCAAGGATTGCTCCAGACGATCCGCCGCGTTGGCCACGATCTGGTTGATGGCGCTGCCCGTGTGCAGCCCGACGAAATCGTAGGCCAGCGCGTCCGCGAACCGGAAATCCTGCTGCTGCAATAATGGATGGCCCAAAGGGGCGACCAGCGCCAGCGTGTCGTGGCGATAGGGCCGCACTTCAACATCACGCCCCGGCGGCATGCCGGAAAAAATACCGACGTCCGCGGCGTTCTCATGCACGGCTTTCAGGATGGCCGGAGAGATCTTCTCTTCCAACTGAAGCTGGATATTGGGATACGCGGCGGTAAAGGATTGGATGTCCGCGGGCAGGAATTGCGTCAGCGCGGAAATATTGGCGAACACCCGGATGAAGCCGCGCGCGCCGCTGGCGTATTCGCGCATGGACACGGCGATATCGTCCAGCTCCCGCAGCGCCCGCCGCGCCATGGCGGCCAGGGCCATGCCGGCGTTGGTCGGCTGAATGCCCTTGTTGGTGCGGACCAGCAACTGGGTTTTCAGCTGCTCTTCCAGTTCGCTCATGCGCTTGCTGACCGCCGCGGCCGCGATGTGCTCGCGTTCGGCGGCAGCGGCGATCGTTCTTTCCTCGATCACGCTGATGAACAGCCGCAGGGAAGTCGGGTCCAGGTGCATGCGGCGCAGTATACGGCCGGCCCGCCGGCCATCGCCAGCGGCGACCACGGTCCGGCCGCCGCCATCGCGGCGCGCGATGGCGCCATCATGAATCGTCGATTCCACCCCATCCGGCCCGTTGCTAGACTGCCGCTTACCGGAGGAACGCAATGATGACGAACACCCCAGCCGATCACACCCAGGCAGCCGGCGAGCCGGCTGTCAAGCCTCGCCTGTATATCCAGGAAGTCGCTCCGCGCGACGGCTTCCAGAACGAAAGCCAGTTCGTCGAAACCGCGGACAAGATCCGTTTCATCGACGCGCTGTCGGCGTGCGGTTACGCCAAGATCGAAGCGACCTCGTTCACATCGCCCAAGGCCATTCCGGCGCTGCGCGATGCCGAGATCGTCATGCACGAGATCACCCGGCGACCGGGCGTCGTCTACACGGCGCTGGTGCCGAACGTGCGCGGCGCCGAGCGTGCGCTGTCGTGCAAGGTAGACGAAGTCAACCTGGTGATGTCAGTCAGTGAAACGCACAACCGTTCGAATCTGCGTATGTCGCGCGACCAGTCCTTCGCGCAATTGTCCGACGTCATCGATGCCGTGCGCGGCAGCCATGTCGCCATCAATGTGTCATTGTCGACAGTTTTTGGCTGCCCCATGGAAGGCGATATCGATCCCTACGAAGTGTTCGAACTGATGGACCGTTTCGCGCAGCGCGGCGTGAACGGCATCACGCTGTGCGACACCACCGGCATGGCCTATCCCAGCCAGGTAGGCGCGATCTCGCGCCGGGCGAAGTCCCTGTTCCCGCAACTGGAGCTGACCCTGCATTTCCACAATACGCGCGGCATGGCGCTGGCCAATACGATGGCCGCCCTGGAAGCCGGCGTCGACCGCTTCGACGCTTCGCTGGGCGGCATCGGCGGCTGCCCGTATGCGCCGGGTGCCAGCGGCAATGCCTGCACCGAAGAGCTTGTGCACATGCTGCATCTGGACGGCTACCCCACGGGCGTCGATCTGGCCGGCATCCTGGCCGCCGCGGAAACGCTTCCCGGGCTGATCGGCCATGACGTACCCAGCCAGATACTGAAAGCAGGCACGCGCGACCGGCGGCATCCGGCGCCTTGTCAGTAATTGGGATTAACATGCACCGGCCCCGCGACGGCGCATGGTTCGGACCGGGCAATCCGCGATCACGCAGATGATCCCCGCGCCGGTACGGCACGGGCATGCCGCCGGCCTTACCCGTGAGCAGTCGTCCATCATGAAATTCCACTACTCGCCTGGTTCCTGCGCGCTGGCCGTGCATATCGCGCTGGAAGAAGCCGGCGCGCAATATGACGCGCAGCGCGTGCATTTCGACCGTCAGGAACAGCGTTCGCCGGAATACCTGAAGATCAATCCGCTGGGCCGCGTGCCGGTTCTGGAAACGCCGCGCGGCGTACTGACGGAAGTGATCGCCATCCTGGGCTATATCGCGGCTGCTTATCCGCAGGCCGCGCTGGCGCCGACCGATGCTTTCGACCTGGCGCGGATGACGTCCTTCAATGCCTTCCTGTCCTCGAGTGTGCACGTGGCCTATGCGCATCACACGCGGGGCGCCCGCTGGTCCGACGATCAAGCCTGCCAGGCCAGCATGTCGGCGAAAGCTCCCGCCAACTATGCGGATCTGTTCGACATGATCGAGTCCCGCAAGCTGGGTGCTCCCTGGGCCATGGGCGAACAGTACACCGTCGCCGATGCTTATCTGTACGTGATGACGCGCTGGCTGGCACGCATGGATATCGATATGAACCGCTTTCCGGGAATCGCCGCGCATCACCAGCGGATGAACGCGCGGCCCGCGGTTCAGCGGGCCTTGCAGGCGCAGGGCCTGGCCGCCGGATAGGCCAGGCGCGGTTGCCGCCAACCGCGGGTATGGTTACTGAAAGGGTTGTCGAAAAGGGTTGCGGCAGGGCTGCCGAGTGGCCCTCTGCCGCTTCCGGATCAGTGCAGGTTGAACACCCAGCAGCGCAGGCTTTTGCGGGAGATGCGGCTGTTGACCACCCGCACGCCCAGAAAGTACGGATACCGGCTTTTCTTGAGTTCGCCGCGCAGTTCCGCCGTCAGTTCGATAGGGGCCGCCGCACTGGCCAGTTCGCGTGTCAAGTGCCGGAAATTCAGCGCCAGGAAGCGATCCGAGCGCCGCGCGTGGTTCAGGTCGGTGCCGTCCATCATGCGTCCGAAGACGGTTTCCCAGAAGCGTTCCAGCACGGGCGATCCATTGCTGCGCGGCACGATGGGAAACTGGCACAGTTGGTTCAGCTGGGCGCGCAGGATTTCCTGTTCGATCGGCGTGACGCTATTTTTCAGGGCGTCCGACAGCGAGCTTATCTGCGATTGCAGGCGGCGGAACTGACGCTTGAGCGTCGCTGCATCGACGATGTTCAGCGCGCCCTCGGAGCGGACTGTCCAGTGATCGAGCAGCGTGGGAAAACCTTCCAGCTGCAGGATGGCCAGGCGGTGGCGCAGGTTGGTGTCGGCATGCGTCTCGGCCAGGCGATCCAGCCATAGTGCCAGCCCGCCGATTGGCAGCGTAGGCATCGCCGTGCCGTGTTCGCGGTCAGGCAGGGTCTTGACGAGCTCACGCAGATCCGGATCGTCGGCCAGCCGGCGCATTTCCGCCCAGCTGTCGAGTTTCATGGATTCACACAATGGTGCGATGGCTGCCAGGACGGTTTTGCCGTCATGCGAGCACGGGATGCGGAGATCGGCGAACGGGGTGTCGACGAATTCGGACATGTTGCGCTCCCTTTTTCACAATGGCCGCTACCCGCAGGGAGGCGGCGGTTGGACGTGCGTGTCGCGTATCGCCGTTTGTCTCGGCGATGATGCATGACCACGCATGCGGCTATCCTAGGGACCGCAATACTTCCTTTGCATTAGGTTTTGGCTGAAGTGTTTTGATTAATGGACTGAGATATCCGGAATGGTGGAATGAGCGCTGCATCGGAATTGACCTTTCGTCCCGCTACGGCGGCCGATATCCCCGCCCTGCTGGCCTTGCGCCGGCAGACCATGACGCCCCACCTGGAACGCGCCGGCGCGCCCAGCGACGATGACGCCAATCTGGCGCGCGTCAACTACAGATTCCAGGACGCACTGCTCGTATACGAGGGCGTGGAATTGGTCGGCCTGTTCAAGGTCGCGCGCGACGGCGGCGAATGGAAGCTGGTGCAGGTGCAGATCGCCCCTGCCAGGCAGGGGCAGGGCCTGGGCAGCCGGCTGGTGCGCGGTCTGCAGAACGAGGCCGCGCGGGCTGGCTGCGCGATCACCCTGGAAGTATTGAAAGGCAATCCGGCGCGCCGCCTGTACGAGCGGTGCGGTTTTGCCGTGGTCGGCGAAAACGCGCTGGAGCACCGCATGCGCTGGACGCCCTGAAGATCAGCGGCGCCGCCCCCCGCATCAATGCCCGGGCACCGTCCAGAAATACACCATGCGGCCGTCGACATTCAGCGACTGTTCCGGTGCCCAGTCGCCCATGTCGAACGCATGCGACACAATGCGCGTGCCCGGCTTCAGCTTGAGCAGCGTGGGACGCAGCTTCAGGTTCAACGAGGGCAGCAGGTACAGGCTGATCACCGTGGCTTTCGACAGGTCCTGTTCGAACAGGTCGCCCTGGATGAACTGCACCTTGTCCGTCACGCCTTCTTTCTTGGCGTTGGCCCTGGCCTCCTGGATGCGTACCGGGTCGATATCCACGCCGACGCCGCGCGTGCCGAAACGTTTGGCGGCGGTGACGGGGATGCGGCCGTCGCCCGAGCCCAGGTCGTAGAGCACGTCGTTGGGGCCGACCTTGGCCACCTGGAGCATGGCGTCGACCACCTCCGGCGGCGTCGGCACGAAGATCACATCCGGAACGCGCGGCTTGGCCGTGGTGGCGGCAGGCTGCGCCTGCGTGGCCGTCGAGGCCGCGATCAAAAAGACACCGCTCAACGCGGATAGCCATGAATGCCGAAATATGCGCATGATGCAGCTCCTGGAATATGTGTGAGGACAACAGTGGTGCAGGGAACGACGCCGCGAAGTCGAATGGATGGTGCCAAACCACGCCGCGCAATGGCGCACGGTGTCATTCGGCGGCGGCGGGTACCGGCCGGCCGCGGCACAGCAGCACCACGGCGCCCAGGGCCAACACCGCGAGGCCGGCGAACGCGCCGACGCCGGTGTGGACAACGCTGGCATACAGCAGATAGGCGCTGGTGCCGCAAAACAGCAGCGGCGTGAACGGATAGAACGGCACGCTGAAAGGGCGCGGCCGCGCGGGCTCTCGCCTGCGCAGGACGAACAGCGCAACGCCGGTCAGCACGAAGAACAGCCAGAACACGGGCGCCGTGTACTCGACCATGGTGGCGAAGCCGCTGCGTGTCGCGGCGCCCAGGCCGACCAGCGCCAGCGCAATCAGGCCCTGGACGATCAGCGCATTGGTCGGCGTATGGTGACGCGTATCCCAGCGGCCCAGCAGACGAAACATCGGCTCGTCGCGGCCGAAGGCGTAGGTGGTGCGGGCGCCCGTCAATACGGTGGCATTGGCGGACGTGAGCGCGGATATGGCGATCAGCACGCTGATGATGCGGGCGCCGTTCTCGCCCAGCACGGCGCGCAGCGCGTCGGCGGCGACGGCGTTGGAAGCAGCCACGCCGGCCAGGCCCAGCACTTTGGCATAGGCAAGGTTGACCAGCAGATACACCACCGTGACCAGCGCCAGGCTCCAGAACAGGGCGCGCGGCAGGTTGCGCCCCGGCCCGACCACCTCGGCCGATACATAGGCGGCTTCGTTCCAGCCGCCGTAGGTCAGCATCACGAAGATCAGCACCAGGCCCCAGTTGGTGGCGGTGGGCAGGCTGGCGGGCGTGACCACGCCGCCCGTCGATGCGCCGCTCAGCGCCAGGCCGGCCACGATAATGAACAGTACGCCGCCGACTTCCAGCACCGTCAGGCAGTTCTGCGTCCATTTGCCGGCGCGCAGGCCGATGATGTTGAGCAGCGTCAGCACCACCACCGTCAGCGCCGCATAGATCGCCGCCGAGTGCGGCCCCAAGTTAAGGATTTGTGTCGCGTAATCGCCGAACACATAGCCCAGCAGCGCGATCGAACCGGTGGGGATGATCGTCAGGCGCGCCCAGGCGAACAGAAAGGCGGTCTTTTCGCCGAAGGCCCGGCGCAGATAGTGATAGTCGCCACCGGCATCCGGATACGAGGTGGCCAGTTCCGCGTAGCACATGGCGCCCGCCAGGGAAATCATGCCGCCGACCAGCCAGGCGATCAGGATGTGGTTCAAGCTGGCGGCGTTGGCGGCGATCAGCGCGGGGGCGCTGAAGATGCCAGCGCCGATGACGATGCCCACGACCAGGGCCATGACATCCAGCGTCGACAGCAGCGGGGATGGACTGGCGCCCGCGGCGCGCGATGCGGATGGCGAAGCGGCAGGCGGGGTGGAAGAGGCGTCGCGCATAGGCAGCATTCCATTCCATGACCGTGGGGGGAGCGGGCAAGGGCTGGATAAGACGACGCCTTACCACATCGGGTGCGATGGTATCACCGGACGTGTTTGTTTTAAGCCATTAGTCAGAAACAAATCGTTAGTCCTGTCGTGCCCAAACGTAATCCGGCAATCCAGGCATGAAAAAACGCCACGGCATGAGCCATGGCGTTCGTAGGTAAAACTCGGCGCCTGCCGGGCACCGCGGGTTCGTCGCCGGCACGGGACCGGGGCGGTATCGACCCGGAACGATTGCCGGGGACGATAACGCCAGGTCGATCAACCCAGGTCGATCAACCGGCTATGCGACACCACCGGCGCGCCCGCGAAATACGGACTGACCAGTTCGCGCCACTTGCCAAAGTCGTCCGAATTGCGGAAGTCCACCATGTGGTTTTCCACCGTGGCCCATTCGACGAACAGCCAATAGTGATTGGGCATTTCCACCGAACGCTGCAGCGATACGCCGTGGCAGCCCTTCGCGCGCAGAAACAACGGCTTGGCCTTGGCCACACCGGCTTCGAAGTCCGCGTGGGTGCCGTCTTTGATTTCGATCTGGGCGATTTCGAGAAACATACTGGTTCCTTGTCGAGACGGTGGCCGTCTCAGCGTTTGATGTGTTCCAGCGCCACCGGATTGGTCACGCCGGTATCGGTCAGCGTGCGCGTGGCGTCGACAGACGCGTAGATCCACAGGATCTTCATCGGCAGCGTGTCCGACATATTACGGAAGCGATGCGACACGTTGGGCGGTATCCACGTCGTGTCCATCGGCTGGAGCCGATGTTCCTCGCCGTTGATGTCCAGGATGGCGTCGCCTTCCAGCAGCATCACGCTTTCTTCGCAATTGTGGCTGTGGAAAGGAATCTTCGTGCCCGGTGCGAACTCCGTGATGCCGTTGATGAAGGCCGTGGCGCCGTCGCCGGCGGTGACCAACGGGATCGTGCGGGCGCCGCCGCCACGCTCGTAGGCGGTCAGATCGGACGGACGGTAGATGCCCGGCTTGGGGCCGCCATTTTGCGTCGTATTGGATGTGGTCATGATTGAACTCCCGTGACAACCTGGTTGGCCGCGGCGTTCAGCGCGCGGGACCGGTCCAGACCGATTTGATGTTAGTGAATTCCTTCAACCCGTAGCTGCTCAGCTCGCGTCCGTAGCCGGATTGCTTGATGCCGCCGAAGGGCAGGCGCGGATCCGATGCCACGGTGCCGTTGATGAACACCGCGCCGGCTTCGATTTCGCGGGCCAGCACATCGGCGCGCGCCAGATCGCCCGTCCACAGCGCGGCGCCCAGGCCGAACACCGTGTCGTTGGCGATGCGGACGGCGTCGGCGGCGTCCTTGCAGCGGATGATGGCGGCGGCGGGGCCGAAGGTTTCGTCGCGGCCCGCCACCATTTCCGGCGTGACGTGATCGAGTACGGTCGGTTCGAAGAAATAGCCCTTGCCTGCGCGCGGCGCGCCGCCCAGCAGCAGGCGCGCGCCCGCATCCACCGACGCGCGTACCTGCTCGTGCAGGTCCGCGCGCAGGTTATCGCGCGCCATCGGACCCACTTCCACCGCCGCATCGCGCGGGTCGCCCACTTTCAAGGCGCGCGCATGCGTCATGAACGCATCGACGAAAGCTTCCGCGACCTGGCCTTCGACGATGAAGCGCTTGGCCGAGATGCAGCTCTGCCCGGTATTGTGGAAACGCGCCTTGACCGCCGTGCGGGCGGCCAGGTCGATGTCCGCGTCGGCCAGGACGATGAAGGGATCGGATCCGCCTAATTCCAGCACCTGCTTTTTCAGCGCCGCGCCGGCCTGCGACGCGATCGTGCGGCCCACCGGCGTCGAACCCGTGAACGTGACGGCAGCGATGCGGTCGTCGGCGATCAAGTCCTTTACGCGCGAGGAATTGACCAGCAGCGTGGAGAACAATCCCTTCGGCGCATCCGCGCGCTCGAACACCTGCGCCAACGCGACCGCGCATTGCGGGACGTTGTTGGCATGCTTGAGCACGGCCGTATTGCCCGCCAGCAGGGCCGGCGCGGCAAAGCGCATGACCTGCCAGAACGGATAGTTCCAGGGCATCACCGCCAGCACCGTACCCAGCGGATCGAACACGACTTTGCTGTGGGTGGCGTTGCTTGCCACGACTTCCGGCGCCAGCAGGCGTTCGGCCTCGTTGGCGTAGAAGTCGCAGTTGATCGCGCACTTTTCGACTTCGGCCAGGGCCTCGGTAATGGGTTTGCCCATTTCCGCGGTGATCAGCGCCGCGTATTCGGCCTTGCCGGCACGCAGCGCGGCGGCCAGCCGGCGCAGCAGATCCTGGCGCTGGGCCAGGCTGGTGCGGCGCCAGTCGCGCTGCGCGGACTGCGCGCGCGCCAGCGTCGCCTCGATGACGGCTTCGTTATGCTCGTCGAAGGTCGCGAGGGTGGATTCGTCGAACGGATTGATGGAATGAATCATGAATACCTTCTTGGCACGAATGTGCCGTTACTCCGCCTGGATGTGGTTATCGCGGATCAGTTTTCCGTAAACGGCGTAGCCTTCCGCGGTGCGCTTGCCGAGTTCTTCAGGCGACGACCCCACGGGGTTGGCGCCCTGCGCGGCCAGCTTGGCCTGCACCGCGGGATTGGCCAGTACTTGCTTGATCGTGGCGTTCAGCTTGGCGATCACGGCCGGGGGCGCCTTGGCCGGGGCCACGATAACGAACCACGAAGAAAAAACAAAACCGGGCGAGCCTGATTCGGACACCGTCGGCACATTCGGCAGTTCGGCCATGCGCTTTTCCGACGAAATGCCCAGCAGGTCCACGCGCTTGCTGTCGATCAGGCTTTTCGAGGTCGCCAGGGCCTGGAAGGCGACTTTCGCCTCACCGCTTGCCACACCCAGCGCCGCCGGCGTCGCGCCGCGATAGGGCACGTGCACCATATCGAGCTTGTTCTGCGACGCGAACAGGGCCATGGCGATGTGCTGCGGGCTGCCGATGCCGCCGGAAGCGTATTCGATGCGTCCCGGCGCCGCCTTGGCCGCGGCGATCAGGTCGCCGGCGTTCTTGTACAGGCCCGGATGGGCGATCAGGCTCCATTCGAAAGTGGTGACCAGCGAGACGGGCGCGAAGTCTTTCAGCGGATCCCACGGCGTCTTCGACAGGTTGGGCACCATGGTCAGGATGCTGTCGTTGAACGCGCCGATGGTGTAGCCGTCGGGATTGGCGGTCGCCACGCGGTTGGCGCCGATGGCGCCGGCGGCGCCCGGCAGGTTTTCCACGATGACTGACTGGTTCAGGATCTTGCCCATTTCCTGGGCGACCAGGCGCGCCACATTGTCGACAGCGCTGGCCGCCGCCAGCGGGATGATCATGGTGATAGGGCGTTCCGGGTATTCCGCGCGCGCCTGTTGCGCCACGCCCGCCGCCAGACAGATCGCCGCGGCAATTTTCATTGCCGTCCGACATTTGTTCCATGCCTTCATAGTGTTCTCCTCGATGTTGGTATAGGTTGTAACCTCGCGGGCGACACTCTAGGCACCCCCCTGGCCGCTGTCCAATGCCGATTTTCTATTTATTGCATCGAAAGTCGCCATAATTCGTTACGCTTACACCCTGTCCGCCGGGCAGGATGCCCAGGGGGCTGTCCCATATATGACCAATAAATCCGGAATTAAGCTGCGGCAGCTGGAGTATTTCCTGGCCATCGCCGAAACGCTGCATTTTTCAAAAGCGGCTGAAAAGCTGTTCGTGACGCAGCCCACGCTGTCGCATCAACTGGCGGAACTGGAAACCCACCTGGGCAAGGCGCTGTTCGACCGGTCCGGCAAACATATCCGGTTGACCCAGGTGGGCCAGGTTTTCCACGCCTACGCCAAGCGCACCATGGATGAGCTGGCGGCCGGCTGCGCGGCGCTGGAGGAACTGGATGCCCTGCGGCGCGGCCATCTCGTCATCGGCGCCAGCCAGTCCTTCACCCGCAAGCTGCTGCCGCCGGTGGTGGCCGAATTCATGCGCACCTACCCGGACGTCCGCTTGACGGTCAAGGAAATGATGGCGCCCATGATCGAAGAACAATTGGCGGCCGGCGATCTGCACCTGGGCATCGCCTTCGTGCCGGCGCGCCTGGAAGAAACCGCGGTGGAGTCGCTGTTCACCGAGCGCCTGATGCTGGTAGTGGGCGCCGCACACCGGCTGGCCGCGCGCAAACGTGTGCGGCTGGCGGACCTGGCGCGTGAGCCCCTGGTACTGATGACCCGGGATTACTACACGCGCGGGCTGGTCGACCAGTATTTCGACCAGCGCGGCCTGACGCCGAATATCGTCTGCGAGACCAATGCGCTGAGCCTGATGATGGATCTGGCGGCGGGCTCCCACGTGGTAACGCTGCTGCCCGAAAGAACCATCGATCCGTCGGCGCGCGTGGCGGTCATTCCGGTCTACGAACCCGTGCCCATCCGCGTGACGGCGCTGCTCTGGTCCAAGCGGCATCACCGCACGATCGCCGCCACCACCTTCGCGCAACTCCTGCGCGAACGCTTGCACTCCGTCGAGCCGGCCGCACGCCGCTCCGCCGCCGTTACGCAATGAAGCACCCTTGGGCCTTGCCGCTGAGCCGCCTGCCTACAATAGCGGTTTTGCCGCGTCCGGCTTGACCCCAGGAGATTTACCGATGCCGCTTCCCTTCTTGCCCCGCTGCGCAGTGCTGGCGATCGCCGCCGCCATCCTGGCGGGATGCTCGACCACGACGGGGCGGGCACAGGCGCAGGGACCGGGCGCCGCCCAGGCGGCAACGACGTCCGATTCGCTGGCGCAGACCCACTGGCGGCTGGTCCGCTGGCAGTCGCCGGACGGATCGGACTACCCGCTGCAGCTGGGGCAAATCTATCCGCCGCTGAGCATTGCCTTCACCGCCCGCAACCGCGATTACCGGGTGGCCGGGTATTCCGGCTGCAATGAATTCTCGGGCACCTATCAGCTGCAGGGCGGCAAACTGATCATTACCCTGCCGTCCAGCCACGCGCTCAGCTGCGGCACGCCGGACCTGCGTGAAGCCGAGCGCGCGTACCTGTCGGCGCTGGCGCATATCTCCACATTCACGCTGGACAGCGGCGGTTCGCCGCACCAGATGACGTTCAACGTGCGCAACGGCGATATCCTGACGTTCCTGCGCGGCCAGGACGTCCCCGCGCGCTGATCCAGGAGCTTTTCATGCAGTTTTTCTTCCGTATGCGCCGTATTGCCGGCCTGGTCGCCGCCAGCGCGGTGCTGGCGGCCTGCGCATCCCATATGCAGCCCGATCTGGCGGCGGCGCGGTACCAGCCCGCCTATGCCTCCGATTTCCTGGCCCAGACGAACTGGGTGCTGGCGCGCTGGACCCGCGCGGGCGGCACGCTGCGGTCCATTCCGCATAACGACGGCCGCGACCGTCCCATCACCATCGCCTTCCAGCATGAGGGCACGCAGCTGCGCGTGGTGGGATACACCGGCTGCAACGACTACAGCAGCAATTACACGGTGGCCAATGGCAATCTGATCGTGACGGCGCCGCCGGTGGCGACCCGCATGGCCTGCCAGCCCGCCGAACGGGCCCGGCTGGAACAGGATTTCCTGGCGTCGCTGACGCGCATCCGCGCCACCTCCGTGGACGACACCGGTAATCCGCGGCGGTTGTCGCTAACTCTGGATAACGGCGAAGTCCTGGACTTCGCGCGCGCCGATATGGGGCATTGAGCGCTTGCCATGTCTACGATCGCCAATATTGCCGCCTACAAATTCGTCAGCCTGGACGACGTGCAGGCGCTGCGCCCCAGGGTGCTGGAATGCGCGTCGGCGCAGGGCCTGAAAGGGACGGTGCTGCTGGCGCCGGACGGCATCAACCTGTTCCTGTCGGGTGGCGGCGATGCCATCGCCGCCTTCCTTGAATGGCTGCGCGCGGATGCCCGCTTCGCCGACCTGGAAGTGAAATTCAGCTATTCCGAGCGGGTACCGTTCCGCAAACTGCTGGTCAAGGCCAAGCGCGAAATCATCCGCATGGACCATCCCGCCATCCGCCCCGAAGCCGGCCGCGCGCCCAGCGTGGATGCCCGCACGCTGGCCCGCTGGCTGGCGCGCGGCAGCGACGACGCGGGCCGGCCCATCGTCATGCTCGACACCCGCAATGCTTTCGAGGTCGACGCGGGCACGTTCGAAGGCGCGCTGGACTGGCGCATCGACCGCTTCACGCAGTTTCCGGCGGCGCTGCGGGCCCATCGCTCCGAACTGGAAGGCAAGACCGTGGTCAGCTTCTGCACCGGCGGCATACGTTGCGAGAAAGCCGCGCTGTACATGGCCGAAGAAGGCGTGCGCGATGTCTACCAGCTGGAAGGCGGCATCTTGAAATACTTCGAGGAAACCGACGGCGCCGGTTTCAACGGAAGCTGCTTCGTCTTCGACGAACGCGAAGTGCTGGGGCCGGATCTGGCGCCGGCGGACGTGGCGACGTCGGCCGGCGTTGATCCCGTCAAGGCACCCGAATCGCCCAGTACGCGGCCCGCACTCGCGGCCGGCGCCGGCGTCCGAACCTGAGGAGCAAACAATGTCGCGCGCTCCCTTGGGCATCATGGCCGCCCTGCATGACGAGATTGCAGGATTGCTGGCGCATATGGGACCGGGCGCCGCATGCCGGCGCATCGGCATGCGCGACTATTACGTCGGCGATCTGTATGGGCAGCCTTGCGTGATCGTGCTGGCGCGCATCGGCAAGGTCGCGGCGGCGGCCACCGCCGTTACCTTGATCCGCGAGTTCGACGTGCGCGCCCTGCTTTTTACCGGCCTGGCCGGCGGCATCGCGCCCGGCGTCCATGTGGGCGACGTGGTTATCGCCGATTCCCTGGTGCACCACGACCTGGATGCACGGCCGCTGTTTCCGCAATACGAGGTGCCGCTGCTGGGTGTCAGCCGCTTGCTCACCGAGCCCCGCATGAACAGCGTGCTGGCGCAGTGCGCGGCGGATTACCTGGCCTTGGCCCTGGCGCGCGACGTGGATGCGCGCACGCGCGATCTCTTCGCCATCGGCGCGCCCACGCTGCACCGCGGCCTGGTCGCCAGCGGCGACCGCTTCGTCGGCGATGCCGCGCTGGCCGGCGCCGTATTCGCCGGCTTGCCGGAAATGCTGTGCGTGGAGATGGAAGGCGCCGCCGTGGCCCAGGTATGCCATGAATACGAGATCCCGTGCGCCGTCGTGCGCACTGTCTCCGACCGCGCCGATGCTGCCGCGCCGGTGGATTTCGCGGCGTTTCTGACGCACATCGCCAGCCACTATTCGACCGGCATTGTCAGCCGTTTCATCGAGGCCTACGACGCCTAGGGCCAGTCTTTAGCGCACCCGCATTCCCGGTTGCGCGCCCGGCCAGGGCTCCAGCACGTAGATGCCGGGGTTGGCGGATTCATCGGCGTGGCTGCCCGCCAGCACCATGCCTTCCGATACGCCGAACTTCATCTTGCGCGGCGCCAGGTTGGCGACCATGACGGTCAGTTTGCCGATCAGATCCTCCGGTTTGTAGGCGGACTTGATGCCGGAAAAGACATTGCGGTGACGGCCTTCGCCGACGTCCAGCGTCAGGCGCAGCAGCTTGCTGGAGCCTTCGACTTCCTCGCAGTTGACGATGCGCGCCACGCGCAGGTCGATCTTGGCGAAATCATCGATGGTGATCGTATCGGCGATGGCTTCGCCGCCTGGCGCCGGCGTGGCGGCCGTTTCCGGCGCGGCTGGCGCCTGGGCGGCCGGCACGTCGACCAGCGCGTCCAGCATGGCCGGATCGACACGCTGCATCAAGTGCTTGAACGGTGCGACTCCCAGCGGCAGCATGGCGGCGTCCTGCCACACGAACGCGGCCGGCTGGCCGAACAGTTCGCGCGCGACGCGGTCCGCCAGTGCCGGCAGCACCGGCGCGAGCATTACGGACAGGGCCTTGAAGCCGGCCAGGGCACGCGAGCAGACATCCTGCAGCGCGGCCTTCTGTTCGTCCCCCGCATTGGCGATGCCCTTGGCCATGACCCAGGGCTGTGCCGCGTCGAAAGCCTGGTTGATGCGGTCCGCATAGGCCATGGCGTCGCGGATCGCGCGGCCGTATTCGCGCGCTTCCAGCGCGGCGCGCACGTTCTCGGCCTGTTCGGCCAGTTCCGCCGATAGCGCCTTGGTGTCGCCCTGGTAAGCCAGCGCGCCATCGAAGTGACGGGTAATGAAGTTGGCCGCGCGGCTGGCGATATTGACGTACTTGCCGATCAGGTCGCTATTGACGCGCGCGATGAAGTCTTCCGCAGTGAAATCGACATCTTCCACCTTGGCGTTGAGCTTGGCGGCGATGTAGTACCGCAGCCATTCCGGGTCCATGCCCACGTCCAGGTAGCGCAGCGGCGAGATGCCGGTGCCGCGGCTCTTGGACATTTTTTCGCCGCTGACCGTGATGAAGCCATGGACGTTCAACGCATCCGGCGTCTTGCGGCCGGCGAATTTCAGCATCGCGGGCCAGAACAGCGCGTGGAAATAGATGATGTCCTTGCCGATGAAGTGCACCTGCTCGGTCGTGCCCGCGGGATCGAGAAGGGCATCGAAGTCCAGGTCCTGCTTGGCGCAATACGCCTTCAGCGAAGCCAGGTAGCCGACCGGCGCGTCCAGCCACACATAAAAGTATTTGCCGGGCGCATCCGGAATTTCGATGCCGAAATAAGGAGCTTCCCGCGAGATGTCCCAGTCGCCGAGTTTCGCCTGCGCATCGTCGGCGCCCAGCCATTCACGCGTCTTGGCCAGTACCTCGCCCTGCAGGTGGCGGGTACCGGCGGTGTTGGTACCCGTCGTCCATTCGCGCAGGAAGTCCACGCAGCGCGGATCCGACAGCTTGAAGAAGAAATGTTCCGAGCTTTTCAGGACCGGCGTCGCCTTGGTCAGCGTGGAATAGGGGTTGATGAGCTCGGTCGGCGCATAGACCGACCCGCACACTTCGCAGGAATCGCCGTACTGATCCTTGGAATGGCAGACTGGACATTCGCCCTTGATATAGCGGTCGGCCAGGAACATGCCCTTGACCGGGTCGTAGAACTGTTCGATGGTGCGCGTTTCGATCAGGCCCTGGGCTTTCAGCGCGCGATAGATTTCCTGCGAGAGCGCGACGTTTTCCGGTGTGTCGGTGGAATGCCAGTGGTCGAAACGGATATGGAATCCGTTCAGGTAGCGCGGCCGTTCGGCGGCGTAGCGGGCCACCAGCTCGCGCGGCGTAATGCCTTCACTCTCCGCCTTAAGCATGATCGGTGCGCCGTGGGCGTCGTCCGCGCCGACAAAGTGCACCGTATGCCCAGCCATACGCATGCTTCTAACCCAGATATCGGCCTGGATATATTCCATGATGTGGCCGATGTGGAAAGATCCGTTGGCGTAAGGCAGGGCAGTGGTGACGAACAGGGTACGTGGCATGGCCGAGGGGCAAAGTGAAAAACCGGACCCGGCATTTTAGAGCCAGTTCGGGCCGGCGCCGCCGGGGCGGCGCACGAACACCGTCGCGGGGCTCGCCGCGACGGATGCGGAAGACGGGTACAGCCTAGGGAACGGCCGCCGGGAACCGGCGACTGAGAACGCCAGCGCGCGCGAGACGCGCTTAGCGGACTTCGCGTACCTCGACGTCGATGACGTCGGGCCGCACGCCCGGGAACGGGCTGGCGGCGGGGCCGCGGGTAGCGTTGCGCTGGTGCCAGTAGGCCTTGACGCCGAAGGGGCGGCCACGGACCCTGGCGACTACGTACAGGATGCCGACCGCGATGGCGGTGGACACCATGAACACCAGTGCCATGACGCCGCCGATCAGGGCAAGCACCGTGAAAGCGAGGGCGCGAACGAAGCGGGTAAGAGCGTTGTCCATGCTAGAAATGACGCGAAAGGCGGCGAAAAGTTCCTGCGGATTCCGCTATCCTTGCAACTGATGGCAAGAGTGATGGAAGGCCGCGGGGTGCTGAAAAGCCAGGCTGTAAACCGGGATAGCCGCGCCAAAGCCCGGGGTGCCTGTAGGAATATAGTGACATGAGTTTGACGATCCAACAAATAAAGACGGTTCTGGAAGGTGTAACGGACCCGCAAACCGGCGTCAGCATCGGTAAATATGCAAAGGACCGCGACATCCGGGCCGACACGGACCCGATTTCCGTGGCGGTAGAGCTCGGCTATCCGGCGCGTACTCAGCAGCAGGCCTTGCGCCAGGCGGTGATCGATGCCCTGGCAGCCGCCGGCGCACCCGGCGCCCAGGTGTCCGTTACCTGGAAAATCGCCGCGCATGCCGTCCAGCGGGGGCTGAAGCCGCTGCCCAATGTTGCCAATATCATCGCGGTGGCGTCCGGCAAGGGCGGCGTGGGCAAAAGCACCACGGCCGTCAACCTGGCGCTGGCCCTGGCCGCGGAAGGCGCGCAGGTTGGCGTGCTGGACGCCGATATTTACGGGCCCAGCGTGCCGACCATGCTCGGCATTTCCGGGCGGCCGGTCAGCCACGACAATAAATCCATGGAGCCGCTGCAGGGCCATGGGCTGCAGGCGAATTCCATCGGTTTCCTGATCGACGCCGATTCGCCAGCGATCTGGCGCGGGCCCATGGTGACGCAGGCGCTGGAACAACTTCTGCGCCAGACGAACTGGCGTGCGCTGGATTACCTGATCGTCGATATGCCCCCGGGCACCGGCGATATCGCGCTGACCCTGGCGCAGAAAGTCCCGGTGGTGGGGGCCGTCATCGTTACCACGCCGCAGGACATCGCCCTGCTGGACGCCCGCAAGGGCTTGCGCATGTTCGAGAAAGTCGACGTGCCCATCCTGGGTGTCGTGGAAAATATGTCTGTTCATATTTGCAGCAACTGCGGCCATGCCGAAGCCATTTTTGGTGAAGGCGGCGGCAAGCGCATGGCGGAACAGTACGGCGTGTCGTGGCTGGGCGGCCTGCCGCTGACCATGAACATCCGCGAACAGACCGACGCCGGCAATCCCACGGTAGTGGCCGATCCCGGCAGCGAGGCCGCCGGCTTGTACCGCGATATCGCCCGCCGCGTCGCCGCGGCCGTTGCGGGATTGCCACGCGATATGGCCGGCAAGTTTCCAAACGTCGTTGTCCAGCAACCCTGACGCATGCGTTGGCTCGCGGGCCTTCTGCTTTGCATCCTCCTGGCCCTGGTCCAGACGGCGTACGCCAAACCTGAAATCATCATCGATCCCGGCACGGTGGATCCGGCTTCGGTCAAGGCAGTCAATGACGCCGTCGAGGTGATCGCGCGGCTGGCGTCGGACCAGGATGGCGGCGAGGCGGACCGGTTGCGCCGGCGCGCACGCGACGCCGCGCTGGCCGCGTTGGCGACGCAAGGCTATTTCGCCGCGCGCGTGACGCTGCAGACCGGCAGCGACCTGGATGGCGGCACCTGGGACGTGTCCATCGACGCCGGCGTGCGCGCGAAAATCGTCGCCGTCGACCTGTCGTTTACCGGCCGCATCGCCCAACCGCAGTATGCGGGCCGCGTTGCCGAACTGCGCAAAAGCTGGTCGCTGCCCGTCGGCCGCCCCTTCGTCAACGACGAATGGAACAAGGCCAAGTCCAATCTTCTGAACGACGTCAGCACCAAGGATTTCCTGTTGGCCCGCATTGCCTCATCGGCGGCGGATGTCCAGGCGGATCAGGGGCAAGTGCGGCTCACCGTCGTCATCGACAGCGGCCCGGCGGTGCGCATGGGCATGCTGGAAATCGAAGGTTTGCAGCGCGTGCCGCCGTCGCTGGTGCGGCGCTATATCAGGTACAAGCAGGGCGATCCCTACGACCAGGACAAGCTGAACGACTGGCAGCAGGCCTTGCAGGCCACTTCTTTCTTTCGCGGCGCGTTCGTATCGTTGCTGCGCCCGGATGGCGCGACAGCGGCCACGGCCGAGCGGGATCCGTCCACGTCCACGCCGCAGGGCGATCCTGGCGTGGCGACCGGCAGCCAGCCGCGGACGCGGGCGGTCGACAGCAACGGCGAAATCACGCTGCCTCTTCAGGTGCGCGTGGTCGAGGCTCCGCCCAAGCGTTTTTCCACATCGCTGGGCGTGGACAGCGACGTGGGCGTGGGCGTGGAAGCCCTGTATCGCCAGCAGGTCGTCTTCGGCCAGCCCCTGTCGATGGAGTCCGGCTTCGGCGTGAACCGGCTGCGCCAGCGCGTATATACGGATTTCTATTTGCCGCCGGATGGGCGCGGCAACAAAGACAGCATAGGCGTGCTGGCCGAGCATTCCGACATCCAGGGGCAGGAGGTGACGCGTTTCGCGCTGGGCGCCACGCGCCTGCAGGAACGGCACACCGATGGGCGGGTGGATTACGAAACCCGCTGGGGCCTGTTGGCCGCGCACGACCATGTCAGGATCGAGGGGGCCGACACTTACGATCTGCCCAGCTTGACGGGCACAGTGGAGTGGTTGCGGCGCGATGTCGATAATAAATACGACCCCCGCGAGGGCAACCTGATCTCGCTCGGCGGCGGCCTGGGTGTCACGCTGGACACCGGCAAACCCTACAGCCGCGCCCGCGCACGCGCCCAGCGTTGGTGGCCGGTGGGCGAGCGCGACGTCTTTACGCTGCGCGGCGAGATCGGCAGGGTGTGGTCCGATGATACGCGGGTGCCTCCCGATTTCGGCTTCCGTACCGGCGGCGCGCGCAGCATACGCGGCTACCCCTATCTGAGCATCGGGGTTGACCGCGGCGACGCGGTGGTCGACGCCAAGGCCCTGTTGGTCGGCAGCATCGAGTACGACCATTATTTCGACGAGCGCTGGGGCATCGGCTTTTTCGTCGACGGCGGCGATGCCGCCGATTCGTTCGGCCAGATGCAGATGGCATTGGGCTACGGCGTCGGAGCCCGGGTGCGCACGCCGGCGGGGCCGCTGTTCCTGGATGTGGCCTACGGGCAGCGCGATCATTCGTTGCGGCTGGCATTTTCGCTGGGGATCGCGTTTTGAAGATCCTGGCCAAGCTGCTGCGTAACATCCTGGTCTGGTGGGTGCCGACCCTGCTGTTGTTCCTGTCTGTACTGATCGCGGCGTTCGTGTGGCTGCTGGCCACGCAGTCCGGCGCGCAATGGCTGGCGCGCGTCGCTGCCGCCCAGATGGGCGCGCAGGTGGAAGACGTCACGGGTTCCGTCTGGCGCGGCCTGCGGTTCGGCCATCTGGCCATCGAGGTTTCCGGCGTATCGGTGCAAGCGCGCGATCTGGGATTGCAGGTGGCTTGGCCGGACCTGTTGGAGCGCCGCCTGCGCATCCCCGAACTATCCGCCGCCAGCCTGGACGTCGGTATCGAGAATGCGCCGGGCGAGGCTGCGTCCTCCAGCCAATCGGACCAGCCTGTCGCCATTCCGCTGGATATCGTCGTGGAGCGTCTGGCGGTGGGTGAGTTCTCGCTGCGCCGGGACGGCGAACCGCTGCCTGTCGCATTGAGCGGCTTGCAGGCGGCGCTGCGTGCCGGCGCCGGCGGCGCGAATCTGGTCATCGATACGCTGCACATCGCGCATGCCGTGGGCGATGCCGATATACAGGGCCAGGCGGATTTGAAGCAGTTGGCCGCGCCGTGGCCGATGAACGCGCGGCTGCACGTGATCGCGCACGGCAAGACGCCTGATTCGCCGCTGTGCGTCGGACGATTCGTGAACGACCTGGCGCTGTCAGGCTCGAAGACGCCGGTGCAGGCATCCGTCGCCCATGTGGACCCCTGCCTGATCCAGGCCGATCTGACGGCGGACGGTTCGCTCGACGCGCTGTCGGCAACCATCGCGGCGCAGGGCGCGGACGCGCGGCTGTCCGCCAAGGCCGATCTGGCGCCGCAAGCGCCCTTGCCGCTGCGGTCCGCCGACGCGGCGCTGCAATTACCCGATGGAACGTCCGCATCCGTGTCGTTGGCGGTAACGCCCGACGACGCCAAGGGCGCCGCCCGCGTGCAGGGCACCGTCGCCGCCGACCGCCTGGACCTGAGCCGGCTGTTGGGCAATGCCATTCCGTCTGCCTTATTGACCACCCACGGAAGCTTCGACACTTTGCTGACGGACGGCTACGTCCTGCGCGACGGCCAGATCGATCTGAGCGTCGACAAAGGCAGCCGCTGGAACAAGCAGGCCCTGGAAGGCAGTGCGCGGGGCCGGATTACGACGGCGGCCAATGACAATCCATCCGCCGACTGGACCGCCGCGCTGGCGGACGTGCGCGTGCAGGGGCTGGCGTTGGATCTGCGCCTGGGCGCCAACCGGGTTCGCATGCAGGGCAATGTAGACCCGAGCGCCGGCGCCATCACCGTGGATGCAGCCGCGCCGCAACTGGCCGCTTTCTGGCCCGGCCTGGAAGGCGGTGCCGCGCTGCAGGGCAAGCTGACCGGCACGCCCGCGCGGCACCGCGTGGAACTGCGCGGTGGCTATACCCCCGCGCGCTCGCGTCCCGGCATATTGGGCAGCGCACCGATGCAGGCATCGGTGGACATCAGCGGCGGCTACGGAACCGGCCCAGGCACGGATGCCGCATCGCGCGAATTGGGCTGGCGTGGCACCGTCTCCCGCTTGACCTTTTCTCACGCGGGGTTCGATGTGGCGTCCCGGCGGCCGGTCACCGTGGCCTATCTGCCGGGCGCGGATGCGCCCTTGTGGCAATGGCAGGTGGGGCCCGCGCGCATCGAACTGGGCCTGCCCGGCGATGACCACATCGTGTTGGATCACAGCGGCTCGCGCGGAGGGCCGGGGCGCTGGGAAACGGCGGGCCGCATGGACGAACTGGTGCTGACGCCCGCCATGGTGCGCCGCATCCGGCGCGCGCTCGACCCTGAGCAGGCGGCCCAGGCCGCGTCGGCGGCGCAGGTGCGGCAGGCGCGCGTCAATGCGCGGGTGCCGGCCAGCCAGCGGCGCATCACCCTGGATGTGTCCTGGGACCTGCGCTACGCGGGCGCGCTGACGGGCAAGGCACGGGTGGCACGCCGCTCAGGCGATCTGCTCATACCCGGCGATCCTCCCATGGCCCTGGGGGTGCGCGATCTGGTGCTGGACCTGAACGCGACGCCGGCGGGTGGGCGCAACAGCCGGGTGGATGCCACGCTGCGCGTGGATACCGCGACGATGGGGTCCTTGCGGGGCACCGGCACGGCCATGCTGGCCGCCACCGCCGATGGCGGCATCGGCCTGGCGCCGCGCCAGCCGCTACGGGTGACGCTGGATGCCGACATCGCCGACCTGAAGTGGGTCGAACTGTTCACCGGCGACAGCACCGAGGTCGGTGGCACGCTCAAGGCCAATGTACAGGCACAGGGCACGCCGGGCGGTGCCTGGTCGGCGACCGGCACGGTGCGTGGCCAGCAGCTGCGCTACGTACGCATCGACGACGGCGTGCGCCTGGTGGATGGCACGCTGTCGGCCCGCCTGCAGGGGGATCGCCTGATCGTCGAATCGCTGCGCTTCCCGGCGATAGTGCGCGTGATGCCGACCGAGGCGCGCACGCGCGAATGGGTCAGCAAGGACCCGGATGCGAAAAACGGTTATATCGACGCCAGCGGAAGCTGGGGCCTGACGACCGCGACGGGTCAGGCGCATGTCGTCCTGCGCCGGTTCCCCGCCATCCAGCGGGCGGACCGCTTTGCCATGGTGTCGGGCACCATCGATATCGACGCCCCCTTGCCGCGCATTTCGATCCGGGGCGATGTAAAGGCCGACGCGGGCTGGGCCAGCATAGAAGTCCTTAGCGAGGTGCCATCGCTGGACGGCGATGTGGTCGTCCATCGTCCCGGCGTGCAGGACGACGCGCCTTCCACGCCGCTGCGGACCGATATGGACCTGAACGTGGACCTGGGGCCGCGCTTCTACCTGACCGGCATGGGCCTGGACGCCGCTCTGGGCGGGTCGATGCGCATCCGCTATATCGACAACCGGCTGACCGGCATCGGCGTGCTGCGAACGCGCTCGGGCCGCATCGATGCCTACGGGCAACGCCTGCAATTGCGGCGCGGCACCGTCACTTTCCAGGGCAGCCTGGATAATCCGCTACTCGATATCGAAGCCTTGCGCACCGGCGACCAGGTGGAAGCCGGCGTGCGCGTCAGCGGCACCGCGCAGCGTCCGCGCATCGACCTGATTTCCTACCCCGACGTCAGCGACGAGGAAAAACTGTCCTGGCTGGTGCTGGGCCGTGCGCCGAACGCCAGTGGCAACGACACGGCGTTGCTGGTTTCGCTAGGCACAGCGCTGCTGGGCAATGGCGAACCGTTCTACAAGCAGTTCGGACTGGACGATGTCACGGTCCGCAACGGCACGCTGGGCGGCTCCAACAGCCTGTTGCCCGACCAGACCGTGGCGGGCAACGTCAACCAGGATGCCAGCCAGACGCTGGGAACCCAGTTCATCGTGGCGAGCAAGAACTTCGCCAAAGGCGTCACGTTGAGCGTGGAACAGGCGTTGGCCGGCTCGGAAACCGTGGGCCGAATCAGCTACCAGCTGTCGCGCCGCTGGTCGGTCGACGTGAAGGGCGGTTCGGTGAATGGCCTGGAATTGGTATATCGGACTTTTTTCGGGGACTGATAAAAAGGGCAGAAAACAGCGCGGACGCTAAAATAGCGGCCGACTTCAACCTGAGATTTCCATCCCCATGAGTATCAAGAGCGACCTGTGGATCCGGCGTGCCGCGGCCAATGGCATGATCGAACCCTTCGAGCCCGGCCAGGTGCGCGAGTCCGGCGGCGGCCGGATCGTCAGCTACGGCACCAGCAGCTACGGCTACGACGTGCGGTGCGCCAGCGAGTTCAAGATATTCACGAACATCAATTCGACCATCGTCGATCCCAAGAATTTCGACGAAAAATCCTTCGTCGATTTCACGGGGGATGTCTGCATCATTCCGCCGAATTCATTCGCGCTGGCGCGCACCGTGGAATATTTCCGCATCCCGCGTAGCGTCCTGACCATCTGCCTGGGCAAAAGCACCTACGCTCGCTGCGGCATCATCGTCAACGTCACTCCGCTGGAACCGGAATGGGAAGGCCACGTCACGCTGGAATTCTCGAATACCACGCCCTTGCCGGCCAAGATCTATGCCGGCGAAGGCTGCGCCCAGATGCTGTTCCTGGAAAGCGACGAAGTCTGCGAAACCTCGTATCGCGACCGCGGCGGTAAATACCAGGGGCAGCAAGGCGTGACGCTGCCCCGGACCTGATTCACTTCTTTTTGTTGTACCGGTCCAGGATGGCCTTGCCATCCGCGCCGGTACTCGCCTGCCAGTCGCTCAATGCATTGGATGCGGCGGCATGCAAGGCTTGCTGCACGGCCGGTGGCACGGTGGATTCGATGATCACACCGTTTTTGCGCATATTGGCGCGGTTTTCCTCCAGCCGGCCCGCCATGCGTTTCCACTGTTCGGCTTCGGTCGCCGCCGCGGCCTGGTCCACGGCCTGGCGGCCGGCGGCGCTCAGCGCCTGGTAGGCGTCCAGGTTCATGGTGGCGATGGACAAGGGCATGGCGTAGTTGACCTCGGTAAAGTAGGGCAGGTACTGCCATAGCTTGCGGCCGGCCCCGCCGTCACCCGACGAAAGTACGGCGTTGACCTCGCCCGAGGCCAGGCGCGGCATGGCATCGGCAAAAGAGATATTCGATGCCTTGGCGCCCACGCGCGTCATCGTGGCCTGCGACACGTCGTCGTAGGTGCGGATCGACAGGGCTTTCAGGTCCGCCACGGTCTTGATCGGCCCCTTGGACCAGATGCCGGAGGGCGGCCACGGCGTGGTGTACAGCAGTTTCTGGCCATGCGCCGCCAGGAATTGCGCATAGACGGGCCGCGCGGCGTCGCGCAGCGCGCGTGCCTTGCCCAGCGAATCGGCCAGGAAGGGCAGCGACGACACCCCGAAAATCGGATACTTATTGGCCAGGCCGCCCGCGAAGGCATCGGCCGCGTCTATCTTGCGCGCCTGCACCGCATCCACCATGTCGGCGGATTTGAAGCCCTTGGCGGCATCGAAGCTGGTTTCGACGATGAT
>DATJHN010000438.1:0-3323 GCA_035493915.1 Bordetella sp. | reverse complement strand
AAATCGCGCTGGCGATCGCCGTGGCCCTGCCGCCCGGCACGGAGATGTTCGGCTTTTCGCCGGAAGCCGTGGCGGTGGCGATACGGAGAGCGCTGGCATGACGCGCTCTACCTGGCGGGACCACGACTGGCAACTGGTGCGCGAAGGCCCACGCACGCCCCTGCAGCACATGGCGCTGGACGCGGTGCTGTGCGACGAGGTCGCGGCGGGGCGCCGCCGCCCTACCCTGCGCTTCTGGGAATGGGCCGCGCCGGCGGTGGTCATCGGCCGCTTCCAGTCCCTGAAAAACGAAGTCGACCCGGAAGGCGCGCGCCGCTACGGCGTGGAAATCGTCCGCCGCGTCAGCGGCGGCGGCGCGATGTTCGTCGAACCGGGCAATACCATCACGTATTCGATCTATGCACCGCTGTCGCTGGTGGAAGGCATGAGCTTCCAGGAATCCTATGCCTTCCTGGATCAATGGACCCTGGAAGCGTTGCAGTCGCTGGGCATCAAGGCGTGGTACCAGCCCTTGAACGACATCACGTCCGACGGCGGCAAGATCGGCGGCGCGGCCCAGGCCAGGCGCGGGCAGGCGGTGCTGCACCATGTGACCATGGCGTACGACATCGATGCGGACAAGATGGTGCAGGTGCTGCGCATCGGCCGCGAGAAGCTATCCGACAAGGGCACCACCAGCGCGAAAAAACGCGTGGATCCCTTGATGAGCCAGACTGGCATGGACCGGGAACACATCATCGACCGCATGGTCGAAGTGTTCCGGCAACAGCACGGACTGACCCCGGGCGCCATCACCCCCGCTGAACTGGTCGAGGCCGACCGCCAGGCGCGCGAACGCTTCGCGAGCGAAGACTGGCTGACACAGGTACCCTGAATGTTTAAGTCCGTCGGTAAACGATGCAGTGGAGGAACGATGCGCGTATTGAACCCAGCAGTTGATGATCAGGGATCGTCCCGGATCGCGACACCCCGGCAGGGCCGGCGCACGATGGCCATGCGCAATGCCACCGGCGGCGCGCTGGCCGCCCTGCTGTTGCTGCTGGCCGCATGCGGCAGTACGCCGCCGGCCGATATCAGCCTGGCGTCCAAGACCGCGCCGGCCGCCGACGCCGGCGACGTCAAGGTCGAAAGCGTCAAGTGGACGAAAACCAAGCCGGGCTGCAAGGGTCAATGCCCCAAGATCGAAGTGGATTCCATCGCCTTCCCCGGCATCCCCAAGCTGACCGAGCTGGTGGATCACGTGCTGGCCTATATGACCGGCGTGGACCGCAACCAGCGCGGACCCTATGAAACGCTGAACGAATACGCGCAGTTCTTCTTCCAGACCGCGCAGCCGCGCGACGAGACCTGGTTCAAGGCCAACGTGAAGGACACGGTAGGCGACATCATCGCCATCGAACTGCAGACGGGGCAGTACGTGACCGGCGCGGCCCATCCCATCCCCGCGACGCAATACATGAACTGGGAACGCAGCAAGGGGCGTGTGCTTGCCCTGGGCGAAGCCATCCTGCCCGGACGCGGCCAGCAATACGTGGACGCACTGAAGGCCGCGCATGCGCGTTGGCTGAAGACCAACGACGACTACAAGCGCGACCCCGCGGCCTATGACAAGTTGTGGCCGTATGGGCCTTCGAACAACTTCGCGCTGACCAAGGAAGGCATGACCGTCAAGTACGACGCCTATTCCATCGCGCCCTATTCCTACGGCGAACCGGAATTGCAGATCCCGTACAAGGATCTGGTCGGGATATTGCGGCCTGAATTCATTCCGACGAAGAAGTAGCCGCTGTTTCTCGATCCCACGCCGCCGGACGCCCCAGCACGTTGCTGGTCGTGACCACGGCGATGGAATACCGCTGAACGGTTCCACTTGAAGTGAGCATGGCGTTAGCCGCCGGCGTTGTGAACACCGGCGGCGCGTTATGCAGGTACCTGAACCTGCGCCCTGCCCTTACGGATACAGACCGCGCACCTGGCGGGCCTGCAATATCCGCGTGCAAGCCACGATGAACGCGGCGGTACGCAGCGTCACCTTGTGCTCGCGCGCCACCTGCGACACGGCGGCATAGGCGTCGCGCATGATGCGCTCGAGGCGATGGTTGATCTCGTCCTCGGTCCAGAAGAAGCTGGAGAAGTCCTGCACCCATTCAAAGTAGCTGACCGTCACGCCACCGGCGTTGGCGAGCACGTCTGGCACCACCAGGATGCCCTTGTCGAACAGGATGTCGTCGGCTTCCGGCGTGGTTGGCCCGTTGGCGCCTTCCACGACGACCTTGGCGTTGATGCCCGCCGCATTGGCGCTGGTAATCTGGCTTTCCAGGGCCGCCGGGATCAGGAACTCGGTTTCCAGCTTCCAGAATTCCGCGGGGTCCAGCGCCTGCGCCTTGGCGTATCCGCCGACGCCGCCGGTCTCCGACACATGCACCAGCAGTTCGGGCACGTCCAGGCCGAACTCGTTATAGATGGTACCGGTGTGGTCCTGCACCGCGAGGATCTTGGCACCGACGCCGTGGAACAGGCGGGCGGCCGTGCCGCCCACATTGCCGAAACCCTGCACGATGACACGCGAACCGTTCACGTCGAAACCCAGGTCGCGCGCGGCTTCGCAGGCCACCACGAAGACGCCGCGCCCGGTGGCTTCGACCCGGCCCAGGCTGCCGCCCAGGGCCACCGGCTTGCCGGTCACCACGCCGGTGGCCGTCGAGCCTTCGTTCATGGAATAGGTGTCCATCATCCACGCCATGATCTGCGCGTTGGTGTTCACGTCGGGCGCCGGAATGTCCTTGGACGGCCCGATGATGACGCCGATTTCGCTGGTGTAGCGGCGCGTGATGCGTTCCAGTTCGGCCTGCGACAGTCCGCGCGGATCGACGCGGACGCCGCCCTTGGCGCCGCCGTACGGCAGGTTGACCGCGGCATTCTTGATCGACATCCAGGCCGCCAGCGCCATGACTTCCGGCAAGGTGACGTCCTGGTGGAAACGCACCCCGCCCTTGCCCGGGCCACGCGAGGTGTTGTGCTGCACGCGATAGCCTTCGAAATGCGCGATGCGGCCGTTATCCAGTTCGATCGGTACGTCGACGATCAGGGCGCGCTTGGGGCGTTTCAGCGTTTCGACCCAGCGGCCCAGTGCCCCCAGATAGGGCGTGACGCGGTCGACCTGCTGCAGATAAACCCCCCAGGGACCCAGGTTTTCCGGATCCAGGTACGAGGGCAAGGCATGGGTAGGCGTTTGTTGCATTCGAACTGCTCCTCACGTGTGATCGCGGCCATTGTAGACGCAACACAGATCGCCGTCCCCGTTAAATCGATAAATGATTATT
>DATJHN010000437.1:0-7887 GCA_035493915.1 Bordetella sp. | reverse complement strand
CTCATGCAAGTTGAACGGCGCCGCCCGGCTACGCACCCGCGTGTAATCGCCGTCCGGCTGCTGCTGCCAGGCTAGCTGGTTATCGCGCAGGGCATAGGTGAATGCCTCGTCCACGACGCGCTTCTTCAAGGCTTTGTCCTGCACGGGGAAGGAAATTTCCACTCGGCGGAAAAAATTGCGGTCCATCCAGTCGGCTGACGACAAATACACCGTTTCCTGGCCCCCGGCGTAAAAATAGAAGACCCGCGAGTGCTCCAGGAATCGGCCAACGAGCGAGCGGACCCGGATATTCTCGGACAACCCGCGCACGCCGCCGCGCAAGGCACAGACGCCGCGTACGATCAGATCGATCTTGACACCAGCCTGGCTGGCCTCGTACAGCTCCTCGATGACCGCCGTTTCCAGCAGCGAATTCATTTTGGCCATGATGCGGGCTTTCTTGCCATCCCGGGCGGCCTGGGCCTCGGCGCGGATCAGCGCCACCATGCTTTCGTGCAGGGTAAAGGGGGACTGCAGCAGCGCCTTCAACGGACGGCGCGCGCCCAGGCCGGTCAGTTGGGCGAAGACCTTGTCCATGTCCTCGCAGATGGCCGGATCGGCGGTAAGCAGGCCGAAGTCGGTATACAGGCGCGCCGTGCGGGGGTGGTAGTTGCCGGTGCCCAGGTGGGCATAACGGCGCAGGCGCCCCTGCTCCCGGCGCAGCACCACCGCCATCTTGGCGTGGGTTTTGTGGCCGACCACGCCGTATACGACGTGTGCGCCCACTTCCTCAAGGCGCGCGGCCCAGTTGATATTGGTCTGCTCGTCGAAGCGCGCCATCAGCTCCACGACCACCGTCACTTCCTTGCCGGCGCGCGCCGCCGCCAGCAGGATCTGCATCAGCTCGGAATCCTCTCCAGTGCGGTAGATCGTCTGCTTGATCGCCATCACCTCCGGATCCAGTGCCGCGGCGGTCAGGAAATCGATTACCGGCTGGAAGGATTGATAAGGGTGATGCAATAGCCGGTCGCCCGCCGCGATGGCAGCGAACATGGTGGCGGGATTCACCACAGGCTGGTTGAAAGGCGCCGGCACCGGGGCGCGATACTCCGGAAACAGCAAGCCGGGACGATCGGAAATATTGCACAGCTGAATCAGCCGCGAGAGATTGACCGGCCCGCCGACACGGTAGGTGTCGCTTGGGGCCAGCGAAAACTCCCGCTGCAGAAAGGTTTCCAGATCCGGCGGCGTCAGCTTGTCGATCTCCAGCCGCACGGCCGAACCGAAGTTACGCTGCGACAATTCGCCCTGCAGCGCCTGCCTCAGGTTGGTAACTTCTTCCTCGTCGACGAACAGGTCGCTGTTGCGCGTGACCCGCCACTGGTAGCAGCCCTGCATTTCCAGGCCGGGAAACAGCTCACCCACGAAGGCGCGCATCAGCGACGTCAGCAGCACATAGCCGTGGGGATGGCCGGACAGCTCCGGCGGCATGCCGATCAGGCGGGGCAGCGCACGCGGCGCCTGCACGATGGCGATCGAGGCCTTGCGGCCGAACGCATCGACGCCGCGCAGCGAAACGATGAAATTCAGGCTTTTGTTGTAGACCCGCGGAAAGGGATGCGCGGGATCCAGGCCGATCGGCGTCAGCAGCGGCATAACGTCGCGATGAAAGGTTTCGCGCGCCCAGGCCTGCTGCGCCTCGTTCCATTCCGAGGCATGGTGCAGCACGATGCCCTGCTCATGCAGGCAAGGCAGGATTTCGTCGTTCAACAGGTCGTACTGGCGGTCCACCAGGGTATGGACGGCTTCCTGAACGTGGGCATAGGCTTCGCCGGGGGTCAGGCCATCCTCACCGACCAGGTTCGGCGTCTGGCGCTGCTGTTCCTTCAGGCTGGATATGCGGATTTCAAAAAACTCATCCAGATTGGAACTGACGATGCACACGTAACGCAGTCGTTCCAGCAAGGGCGTGGAGGGATTCTCCGCCATGGCCAGGACGCGTTCATTGAATTTGAGCAGCGACAGTTCCCGGTTCAGAAATAAGGGCTGTGAAGCTACATTCGATGTCATTCGGATTCCGTATCTTGGGAGCCAGCGATCGGGTTTTACTTCAGATTTATGACAATTCCGCGACAGCCTGATGTCAAACTTTGCAAGCCTACGCCGAATTCCCGTCAGGCGCGACCGTGGGAAAAGTCGCACATCTCTATAATGGCGCGTCCCCCCGCTTTCTTGTCTTTCCGCCGCATGGATCATCTACTGGCCGCCGTCGACCTTGGTTCCAACAGCTTTCGCCTGTCCATTGGGCGGGTTATCCAGCAGGAAGGTGCGGCCCAGATCTACCAGATCGACAGGTTGAAGGAGACCGTGCGCCTGGCCGCCGGCCTGGACGCCGATAAACATCTATCTCGCGACGCCGTCGACCGCGCCATCGAAGTACTCGAACGGTTCGGAGAAAGACTGCGCAGCTTCCATCCCAGCCGCGTGCGCGCCGTCGCCACCAACACCTTCCGCGTGGCGCGCAATACGGCGGAATTCCTGCCGCGCGCGGAAGCGGCCTTGGGCTTTCCCATCGAAGTCATCGCCGGCCGCGAAGAAGCACGCCTGATCTTCTCGGGCGTGGTCCATACCCTGCCCCCGTCTCCCAACAAGCGGCTGGTGATAGACATCGGCGGCGGCTCCACCGAAGTCATCATCGGCAGGGGCTATGAACCGGGCCTGATGTCGTCGCTGTATATGGGCTGTGTCAGCTACAGCCGGCAATTCTTCGGCGACGGCATCGTCGACGCGCACCAGATGAAACTCGCGGAACTGGCCGCGCGGCGCGAGGCGGAAGTCATCGCCAAGCAATATCGCAAAATGGGCTGGAAAGAGGCCTACGGGTCTTCCGGCACGGCCAAGGCCCTGTACGCCATCCTGACCGAATGCGGGTTTTCCGATCGCGGCATTACGCGCGCGGGCTTGAACAAACTGAAGGACCGCATCATCCGCTCGGGCCGTGTCATCCCGTCGGAATTGCCGGGTATCAAGGTCGAACGCGCGGACGTCCTGCCGGGCGGCCTGGCCATCATGAGTGCGCTATTCGATGAACTCAACATCGACGTCATGCATACCGGTGACGGCGCGTTGCGCCTGGGCGTGCTGTACGACCTGCTGGGACGCGACGACCAGCACGATAAGCGCGACGAGTCGGTTCGACAGTTCATGAAGCGCTATCACATCGACGTCAACCAGGCTGCCCGGGTACGCCGTGCGGCCCTGACGCTGTTCAAGGAATCGGGCATCCAAGACGGCGCCAACCGCCACGAGCTCGCGCATGCGCTGGGCTGGGCGGCCGATCTGCACGAGATCGGGCTGTCGATCGCTCACAACGATTACCACAAGCACTCCGCCTACGTTTTGGGCAACGCAGACATGCCGGGCTTTTCCCGCGACGACCAGCGCCTGCTTGCCGTACTGGCGCTAGGCCATCACGGCAAACTCGGGAAACTGGAACCGCTGGTCCGCAACCGCGAAGAATGGCTGACCATCCTGTGCCTGCGACTGGCGGTCCTGCTGTTCCGCCGGCGCGAAGACCTGGCCGCCCTGCCGCTGGCGGTATCGGTGCGGGGCGACTCCATCGTCGTGCGCGTCCAGCACGAATGGCTGGCGGAGCATCCGCTCAGCGACTTCACCTTGCGCGGCGAGGAATCGGAATGGCGCAAGGTGGGTTTTTCGTTCGAATTGCTGGAATTCTGAGAAAGGAAAACGGCCCGTCGGGACAGCCGCACGGAGCCGACCGGCCCGACGCCGGATCGGCAAGCCAGTTTGCCGCCCCCAGGTAAAAATCAATGGCCGGCTGCCCATCGAGCAATCGGCCACCAAAAGCAAACTTGTTTTCGACGAATCAGGCCGCTCTGCGCACGGGCCGGCGTTCGCCCGCCTCGGTGGCCTGCGCGACTTCGTCGCGCGACGGCAAGCCAAAGTGCCGGCGATAGCGTTCGTCCATCCGCTTCATGTCCAGCAGGACCGGAAAATCGGCGGCGTTGAAATCGGGGTCCCACGCGGGTTCGCCACATATCTTGGCGCCCAGCTTCAGATAGCCCTTGATCAGCGGGGGTACTCGCGCGGGCAGCGTGGTGCTGTTGAGCTTTTCCAGCGGATAACGGTGCAGCGGCTTCACGCGGGGCAAGGTCGCATCGCCCGGGTGGCCGGATACGGCGCGCCAGACTTCCGCCGCCGTGACGCCGTCATCGCGCAGGCTGACACTGGCACAGCCCAGCAGATAGTCATAGCCACCGCGCCGCATAACTTCGGCCACGCCCGACCACAACAGCATGATCACCGCGCCATTGCGGAAATCCGGGTGCGTGCAGGAACGGCCCGCCTCGACCATCTGGTCGCGTACCGCGCCCAGGCCCGACAGGTCGAATTCCGATTCGGAATAGTAGCCGCCGGCCTCGCGGGCGTTTTCCGGGGTCAGCAGGCGGTACGTGCCTACGACGCGGCCGGTGTGCAGTTCGCGCACCATAACATGCTCGCACCAGGCATCGAAACGATCCTGGTCGATGCCGTCATGGGCATCCGGAAATACCGCGCCCATGTCTTCCGTGAAGACCCGGTAGCGCAAGCGCTGGATTTCCTCGATCTCTTCCGCGGTACGCGCCAAGCCAACGACCAGGCCGCCCGCGGCGGGATTGGTCCACGAATCGGGCGTGGCGGTACGATCGGGGTCGATGCGGACTAGTTCAAGCATTCGGCCAACTCCTAGATGTCCGAGTAGTGTGGGCGTCATCTATGTCAGGTTTTTGACCGACATGTTACGTGACTGTGAAGCATCGCGCTTCCGCCCCTGGCCTGCCCCCTAATTTTTTCCCGCAAGAAAATGTGACAGCTTACCCGGCCGAGAGGCTGGAAGCGAGGTTTTGCGCGCAAGACATCGCCAGCGCGGCTTCCTCTGCTTCGACCATAAGACGTAATTTCGGTTCGGTACCGGACGCACGGATCAGGACGCGGCCCCTTCCCGCCAGCTCGGCCTCGACCTCGCGCCGCGCGGCCAGCAGGCCCGGATGGGTTTGCCAATCCTGGCCCGGCGCCAACGGCACGTTGATCATCTGCTGAGGATACATGCGCAGATCGGCGACCCAGTCCGCCAGCGTGGCGTCGTTCCGACGCAGGGCGGTCAGAACCTGCAATGCCGCAATGATACCGTCGCCGGTGGTGTGGCAATCCAGGCAGATCAGGTGGCCGGAACCTTCGCCGCCGTACAGCCAGCCGCGCGCCTGCATCTGCTCCAGGACATAGCGGTCGCCCACGCCTGCCCGGTGGAAACCGACGCCCAATTGGTCCAGCCGGCGTTCGAAACCGTAGTTGGTCATCAAGGTGCCGACGACGCCCGCCACCGTGCCGCGCTGCATGCGCTCGCGCAGAATGGCGTAAAGCAGCTCATCGCCGTTGTAGATGCGGCCGTTGGCATCCACCATCTGCAGGCGATCGGCATCGCCGTCCAGGGCAATGCCCAGTTGCGCGCCGCGCGCGCGCACTTCGGCAGCCAGGGCTTCCGGATACAGCGCCCCCACTCCCTTGTTGATGTTGAAGCCATCCGGCTGGACGCCCACGGCGTGCACGTCCGCGCCCAGCTCGCGAAACACGTGCGGCGCGATGTGGTAGGCCGCCCCGTGGGCCGCATCCACCACCAGGCTCAGGCCGCTCAGGTCCAGATCATTGGGGAAGGTGCTCTTGCAGAACTCGATATAGCGCCCGGCCGCGTCGTCCAGCCGCCGCGCGCGCCCCAACGCCTCGGAACTGACGCAGCCCAGCGGCTCATCCAGCGCCGCTTCGATGGCCGCCTCGGTTTCGTCGGGCAGCTTCATGCCGTGCCCGGAAAAGAACTTGATGCCGTTGTCGTGGTAGGGGTTATGCGATGCGCTGATGACGATGCCGGCCGTCTGGCGCAGCACGCGGGTCAGGTAGGCAATGGCCGGCGTCGGCAGCGGGCCGGCCAGCAAGACGTCGATGCCGGCCGCCGAAAAGCCCGCTTCCAGCGCCGATTCCAGCATATAGCCCGAAATACGGGTGTCCTTGCCGATCAGCACCTTGGGACGACTGGTGCCGCGCATGCCGCGCGCGAATACCTTGCCGGCCGCATAACCCAATCGCAATGCAAATTCCGCGTTGATGACCGGACCGCCGACTTCGCCTCGCACCCCATCGGTACCAAAGTATTTGCGCGTACTCATGGATATCGTTTCCTGTGACAACCGTCAGATTATCTGCCGCTTTCCCGCATGGGAGTACGGATGTCGGTGGGAATGCCGCCCTGCTCCACGGCCTGCCAGACTTTAAGAGCATCGACGGTAGCCGCCACGTCGTGCACACGGACAATGGCGGCGCCGCGCGCCACGCACGCCAGCGCCGCGGCGATACTGCCGGGCAGGCGGCTGCGCACTTCCCTTCCGGTGGCATGGCCGATCATGGATTTGCGCGATACGCCGACCAGCAAGGGGTAGCTGGATACGCGCAGGCTGCCAAGGCGCCGGACAAGTTGATAGTTCTGGTCCGGCGTCTTGCCGAAGCCAAAACCGGGATCCAGCACGATGCGGCGCGGATCGACCCAGGCGGCGCGCAGCTTCTGCGCCCGCGAACCCAGGAACAGGCCGATTTCGCCCAGCAGATCGCTGTATTCCGGCTTTTCCTGCATGGTGCGCGGATCGCCCTTCATGTGCATGACGCACAGGCCGCAGCGCGAACCCGCGACGGCCTCGATGGCGCCGGGCTGCCGGAAACCGTAGATGTCGTTGATCATGTCCGCGCCGGCATCCAGCACGCCCCGCATCACGCCCGGCTTGAAGGTATCGATGGACAGCGGCACCCCGCAACCACGCAACGCCTCGACCAGAGGCAGCACGCGCGCCAGTTCGTCCTCTTCGGACACCGGTGCGGCACCGGGGCGGGTGGATTCTCCGCCAATATCCAGGATATGGGCGCCCTCTTCCACAAGCCGCCGGGCGTGAGCAATCGCGGCATCGGCATTGTCATGTTCGCCTCCATCCGAAAATGAATCAGGCGTGACGTTGACTATACCCATGACCAACGGGCGCTCGAGGTCGAACTCGTAGCGCCCGCATAGAAAAGTATTGGCCATCCTGCTAGCGCGGTCGTGAACGTGGACTGCCGTCAGACCGCAGGTGCGGCACTGTTGCCGCCAGGCGCCAAACCGCTGGGAGGAGTATCGGCCGTATCGGACGGGCCCTGCGGGGTCTTGGGCGGCCGCGGCGGACGTCCCGAGATGATGTCGTCGATCTGGTCCGCATCGATGGTTTCCCATTCGAGCAGGGCGGCGGCCATGGCTTCCACCTTGTCGCGGTTGCTCTCCAGGATCCGGCGCGCGACGTCATACTGTTCGTCGATGATGCGGCGTATCGACGCATCCACCTTCTGCATGGTGGCTTCGGACACGTGGGTCGTCTTGGTAACGCTGCGGCCCAGGAAGACTTCGCCCTCGTTTTCCGCATAGACCATGGGACCCAGTTCCTGGTCCATGCCGTAACGCGTGACGATATCGCGCGCAATGGCCGTGGCCCGCTCGAAATCGTTGGACGCGCCAGTCGTCATCTGGTCCATGAACAGTTCTTCGGCGATGCGGCCGCCGAACAGCACGGCGATGGTGCTGAGCAGACGCAGCTTGTCCATGCTGTAGCGGTCGGTTTCAGGCAGCTGCATGGTGACGCCCAGGGCACGGCCGCGCGGAATAATGGTGACCTTGTGCACGGGGTCCGTCTTGGGCATCATGCGCGCCACGATGGCATGGCCGGACTCGTGATACGCGGTGTTCTTGCGCTCTTCCTCGGGCATCACGATGGAGCGGCGTTCCGCGCCCATGATGATCTTGTCCTTGGCCTTTTCGAAGTCCGACATATCCACCGTGCG
>DATJHN010000436.1:0-5886 GCA_035493915.1 Bordetella sp. | reverse complement strand
GGTAAGCTTGCCCACCCGCAAGGCGCGCTTCAGGGGGTTCTTCTTGATCTTGCGGATGAGATCGGCGCGGCCCACGATCAGGCCCGCCTGCGGACCGCCCAGCAGCTTGTCGCCGCTGAAGGTCACCAGATCGGCGCCGGCTGCTATCGTGTCCCGCACGGTGTCTTCGCGCGGCAGGCCCCATTGCCCCAAGTCCAGAAGCGTTCCGCTGCCCAGGTCCACCGTCATCGGCAGGCCGGCCTGGTGGGCGATTTGCGCCACCTGCGCCGCGCCCACGCTCTTGGTGAAGCCGGTCACCGCGTAGTTGCTGCAATGTACCTTCATCAACATGGCGGTGCGCGACCCGATGGCGGATTCGTAGTCGGCGGCGTGCGTGCGGTTGGTGGTGCCGATCTCGACCAGTTTCGCGCCCGCGCGCTTCATCACGTCCGGGATGCGGAAAGCGCCGCCGATTTCCACCAGTTCGCCGCGCGAAACCACGACCTCGCGGCGATCCGCCAGAGAGCTCAGCATCAACAGGACCGCGGCGGCATTGTTGTTCACCACCGTCGCGGCTTCCGCGCCGGTCAGTTCGCGCAGCAGGCCGTCCACCAGGTCGTCGCGGTCGCCGCGTCCGCCGCTGTCCAGGTCGAATTCCAGATTGGCCGGCGCGGTCAGCGCGCGGACCACCGCCGCCACCGCTTCGTCGGGCAGCAGCGCTCGGCCCAGATTGGTGTGCAGCACCGTGCCGGTCAGATTGAACACCGCGCGCAGCCGGGGCCGCGCGGCGCTGTCCAGGGCTTCCCGTATCTGGCGGGTGACCCGATCCGCGTCTATCGATGTGATCGCCAGGTGTCCCGCCAGCGCCGCCTGCCGCAGCCCATCCAGATGCTTGCGCAGGGCGGCGACTACCTGTGTATGCCCGTATTGCCGCAGCACGGGCTGCATGGCAAGCGTATTCAGCAGCCGGTCCAGCGATGGAATATCCGCCGCGCGGGCCGATCCGGTATGGGCCGCCGAGCCGGCCTGGCTCGCCGCGGTGTCCGTCGTCGACCGGGACAGATCCGGCGCGCTATCCGTCACGGTGCGATTCAAGGATGCCGTATCGGCCAAGGCTTTATCCGTCTTTATATCGGACAAATGTTTATCCGCCGAAATCTTCTGCACCGCGGCAATAGCCGCCGCGTTACTCGACATCTTTTGCGCCCTTCCGGCCATGCCTACTCCTCGTCCTGCCACAACAGGGGATTGCCGCTGGCGCGGCTATAGCCTTCTTCGCCCATCAGCACATCCAGCATCAAGCTCGCCAGGTCGTCGGCCACGGGCTCCACATTCAGGTCTTTCTCCTGATAGAAAATCTTGCGGTACACATGGCAGTGATCGCAGGATTCCGCCTTGATCGCTTCCGACCGGCCCTCGATGCCGTGATACGCGACGCCTTCGGTCGATTCGCAATGCGAGCATTTCACGCGCACCATATGCCATTCGACGGCGCACAGGGGACAGCACAGATAGCGGTAGCCTTGATATTGGCCGCCGACGCGCACCACGCTGGCCACGGGCAGGCTGCCGCACAGCGGGCATACGCCGAAGGGGCTGACCACCGGCAGCTGGCCGGTATCGAAACGGGTCGCCATATCGGTCCAGACCACCTGCAGGGCCGCCATGACGAAGGGCGCCGCGGCGCCGTCGATACCGCTCTGGCTTTCGGCGAGCACGGCGTCGGCCAGCCGCTCGATCTGGCCGGGATCTTCATCCAGCGCTTGCCGGATCGCGCCGCAGGTCTGCACCGCTTCGCCTGGCACACCGGGAGCCCGCGCCACCTCGTCCAGCAGCGCGCGCAGCACTTCACGCCAGGCCACGTCGCGCTTCCATCCGACCGCCTGCAGGGGGGGCATGCCATGGGCCTGTGCCAGCGCAATGCGGTCGGCCGACGCGCCGGGCGCTACCCGACTGTCGCTGAGTGAAGCCTCGCCCAGGGAGCCCAGCGCGCGCTGCTGCGCATCGGCCAGACAGGCCATCAGCAGCAGATAGTCCCCCACCGGACTGTCCGCCGCCAGCTGCCGCAGGCGCGCCGCACGCGCGGTGAATACGCCGTCGCGCGCCGGCAGCCGCAAGCGGGGCAGGGCGTTATGGTCCAGCGCTTCGATCTCGCCGCGTTGAAGAATGCGTTGCAAAACGACCTCCGTTTGCGAGGGTCGGCCCGTTAAAAAAGGCTGCCCCGCGTAGACGCGGCGGCAGCCTTGATATCGGCCCCTATGCGCCCGGTGTTATTTACCCAGCGGTTCCTTGCGGGATTCACGGAACCAGGCACGATGGTGCTTCCATGCCCAGCCCCAGGTGACAGTGCCGCGCACCATCGCGCCGACCGATCCCTTGACCCAGATTCCCGCGTAGATATGCACAATAATCGCGCAAATCATCACCAAACCACAAATCGCATGGATTACCGAGGCGGCGCGGATGATCTCGATGGGGAAATAGAAGGAAAAATACTGGCGCCAGATGACAATGCCGCTTAGCAGCAAACCGATCATGCAGATGACCAGCACGAAGTACAGCAGTTTCTGTCCGCCGTTATAGCGGCCGACCTCGGGCAAGCGGTCTTCCCGGTTGTTGATGACATCGCGTCCGTGCTTCAACCAAACACGGTCGCGCTCGTCCATCAGGTTGTACCGCCACATGCGCGCGGCGAACACCACGAAGCACAGGAACATGAACACCCCGACGAAAGGGTGCAGAATGCGGGTCCACGGCCCGCCGCCGAACAGGCTGGTCAGCCAGAACATCGCCGGATGGAACAACGCCAGCCCGGATAGCGCCAGCAGCACGAAGGTGATGGCGATGATCCAATGATTCGTGCGTTCGCCGCGGCTATAGCGCTCGATCAGGCGATGCCTTCCGCGCACGGGTTCATGGTTATTCATGGCGTGTCTCCTGTGGCGTCGGTGGCCCGCCGCCGGGCGGAACATGTGGGCGGCCGTAGCCGTCCGGACCAGGATCATCCAGGGGCATGTCTTCGGCCCGTCGTTCGTCTTCCTCGCTGACTTCGTTGGGCCCCACGCGTACGTAGTGGAAGAACCCGGCCAGCGCGGTCAGCGCGACCGCGGCCAGGCCCAGCGGCTTGGCGATGCCCTTCCACAGCGCCACCATGGGACTGATGGTGGGATTGGCCGGCAGCCCGTGATACAGGCCGGGCTGGTCGGCATGATGCAGCACATACATGACGTGCGTGCCGCCCACGCCCGCGGGATCGTACAGGCCCGCCTTGTCGAAGCCGCGCGACTTCAGGTCCTCGATGCGGTCGGCCGCGTGCTGCTTCATGTCCTCCTTGGTGCCGAACACGATGGCGCCGGTGGGGCAGGTCTTCACGCAGGCCGGTTCCTGCCCTACCGCCACGCGGTCCGAGCACAGCGTGCACTTGTAGGCCTTGTGATCCTTCTTAGAGATGCGCGGGACGTTGAACGGGCAGCCTGTCACGCAGTAGCCGCAGCCGATGCAGTTCTCCTCGTGGAAGTCCACGATGCCATTGGTGTACTGCACGATCGCGCCGGGTGACGGGCAGGCCTTCAGGCAGCCTGGATCCTCGCAATGCATACAGCCATCCTTGCGGATCAGCCATTCCAGGTCGCCCTGCGGGTTCTGGTATTCCGAAAAACGCATCACCGTCCAGGAATGCTCTGTCAGGTCGGGCGGGTTGTCGTAGACGCCGACCGCCTCGCCGACCACGTCGCGCAGGTCATTCCACTCCATGCACGCGCTTTGGCAGGCCTTGCAGCCTATGCATTTGCTGACATCGATCAGTTTGGCGACGCTGGCGGGGACCGGCTCGCGCACGCTGGGCGGCGGCGTGGTGGTGGCCGAGCGGCGCTTTATGTCCAAGGATTGCATGCTCATGGCTCGCTCCTAAGCTCTTTCCACCTTCACCAGGAAGGACTTGAACTCCGGCGTTTGCGTATTGCCGTCTCCCACGACAGGAGTCAGCGTGTTCGCCAGGAAGCCGGGCTTGGCCAGTCCCACAAAGCCCCAATGGATGGGCACCCCGACCTGATGCACGGTTTTTCCCTCCACCGTCAGGGGCTGCAGCCGCTTGGTGACCACGGCCACCGCCTTGATGTAGCCGCGGTTGGATGACACCTTGATCTGCTGGCCCTCGGCGATATTCAGCTCCTTGGCCAGGGCCTCGCCGATTTCCACGAACTGCTGTGGCTGCAGGATCGCATTGATGCGGCAGTGCTTGGTCCAGTAGTGGAAATGCTCCGTCAGCCGGTAGGTGGTCGCCACATGCGGGAACTTGTCGACCGTGCCCATGGCTTCCAGGTCCCCCTTGAACACGCGCGCCGCGGGGTTGCTGGTCACCCCCTTGGCTTGAGGATGCAAGGGGTTATGGCCCAACGGATTTTCGAAGGGTTCGTAATGCTCCGGGAAGGGACCTTCGGCCAGGCCGTCGCACGCGAAGAAACGGGCGACGCCTTCGCGGTTCATGATGAAGGGTCCCATGCCTCCGGCCGGATTCTCATCCAGCTTGAAATCCGGCGTGTCGGCGCCGACCCAGGCCCTGCCATTCCAGGACACCAGGCTTAGCCGCGGATTGAACGGCTTGCCCGACGGATCGCAGGACGCGCGGTTGTACAGCACGCGCCGATTGGCCGGCCAGGCCCAGGCCCAGTTCAAGGTCTGGCCGATGCCGGTCGGGTCGCTGTTGTCGCGGCGCGCCATCAGGTTGCCTTCCGGTCCCCATGCGCCGGCGAAGATCCAGCAGCCGCTGGACGTGCTGCCGTCATCGCGCAATTCGGCGAAAGAGGCCAGCTGTTCGCCCGCCCGGCGCGTGACGCGCGACCGATCCTTGGGGTCGGCCAGGTCCGTCACGGCCTTGCCGGTATATTCCTTGGCCAGTTCGTCGGGGGTCGGGCTTTCGGGATCGGAGTAAGGCCAGTCCAGATTGACGATGGCATCCGGATACTTGCCGCCTTCCTGCTGGTACATCTTGCGCAGGCGCGTGAACAGCAGCGCCATGATTTCAATGTCGCTTTTGGCTTCGCCCGGCGGTTCGGCGCCTTTCCAGTGCCATTGCAGCCAGCGTCCGGAATTGACCAGCGTGCCGTTTTCCTCGGCGAAACAGGTAGTCGGCAGGCGGAAAACTTCGGTCTGGATCTTCGACGGGTCCACATTGTTGTGTTCGCCGAAATTGCGCCAGAACTCGGAAGTCTCGGTCACCAGCGGGTCCATGATGACCAGCCACTTCAGCTTCGAAAAGCCATCGATCATCTTGGCCTTGTTCGGCGCCGCCGCCAGCGGATTGAACCCCTGCGCCAGATAGCCGTTCATCTTGCCCTGGTACATCAGCTCATAGACCTGCAGCATGTCGTACAGCCGGTCCAGTTTGGGCAGATAGTCGTAGCCCCAATTGTTTTCGGCGGTCGCGGCCTTGCCCCACCAGGCCTTCATCAGGCTGACATGGAATTTGGGATAGTTCTGCCAGTAGCTAAGCTGATTCGGGCGCAGCGGCTTGAGCGTGCGTTTGTCGATGTATTCCTTGAAATCCTGTTCGCTTTCCACCGGCAGCGTCAGGTAGCCGGGCAGCAGGTTGGACATCAGGCCCAGGTCGGTCAGGCCCTGGATGTTGGAGTGTCCGCGCAGGGCATTCATCCCGCCGCCGGCAATGCCGATATTGCCCAGCAGCAACTGCACCATGGCCCCGGTGCGTATCATCTGCGATCCCACGGAATGCTGGGTCCAGCCCAGGGCATACATGATGGTCGCGGCGCGGTCCGGCGTGGCGGTCGTTGCCAGCATTTCGCACACCTTCAGGAACTTGTCCTTGGGCGTGCCGCAGACGCGCTCGACCATTTCCGGCGTGTAGCGCGAGTAATGCTGCTTCAGCATCTGATAGACGCAGCGCGGATT
>DATJHN010000435.1:0-6533 GCA_035493915.1 Bordetella sp. | reverse complement strand
GCGCCGATATCGCCTTCGGCTTTTTTCAGCAGGTTGCCGACGCGCTTGTTGGCGGCCGCCAGGCTGGCGGCTTCCGGCAACGCGCCGAATGCGGTGACGGCGCGCACGCGGGCCGCCACCTGGTGCAGCGGTGGGGCCAGGGCGATCACGGCATCGACGGAGTTGCGTTCGAATTCCGCGGCCAACTGGTTGCGGTAGCGCTCGTAGATAAAGTCGCCCACCTCGCCGGCCACGCTGTCGGCAATCTGGCCGGGCCCGAAGCTGGCGGCGGCCAGTTGCAGCACCTGTTGCAGCGCCAGCGGCCCGTTTTCGCTGGGTTTCAGCCAACCGCCCGCAGCCAGTTGCTCGAACGCGCTGATCAGGCCCAGTGCCGCGCGGCGCAGGCCGTAAGGATCGCGTTCGCCGGTCGGCGCCAGACCGATGCTCCATATGCCGATCAAGGTTTCGGCGCGTTCGGCGATGAACAGTGCCGCCATGGTCAGGCCGTCGCGGTCCACCGCGGCGTCCAGTCGATTGCGGTACTGCTCGCGCAGCGCCCGCACCACGTCCGGCGCTTCGCCGTCGGCTTCTGCATAGTAGGCGCCCATGACGCCTTGCAGTTCGGGGAACTCGCCCACCATCAGCGTGCCCAGATCGGCCTTGGCAAGGAGGGCGGCTCGGTCGGCCGCCTGCGCGTTCGCCCCCAGCGCCTGGGCTACGCCGCGGGCCACCGCGCGCACGCGTTCCACGCGTTGCAGCTGGGTGCCGAGCTTGTTGTGATAGACGATGCTGCCCAGTTGTTCCACGCGCGCCGCCAGCGGCGTTTTGCGGTCGGTCTCGAAGAAGAACTGCGCGTCGGCCAGGCGGGGGCGCACGACGCGCTGGTTGCCTTCGACGATATTCACCGGGTCGGCCACCAGCATATTGCTGACGATCAGGAAGCGATGCGTAAGCTTGCCGGTGCCCGGCGCGAACAGCGGGAAATACTTCTGGTTCAGGCGCATCGTCAGGATCAGGCATTCCTGTGGAACCTGAAGGAAGCGCGGTTCGAATTCGCCGACGTAGACGGTGGGATGCTCGACCAGCGCGGTGACTTCGTCCAGCAGCGCGGGAACTTCGGGATCGTCTCCCAGCGTGGCGCCGAGCCGCTGGGCATGCGCATCCAGCTGCCGTGAAATCTCGTCGCGGCGCGCGTCGAAGGACGCGATCACGTGGCCGGTGTCGGCCAGTTGGCCGGCATAGGCGTCGGCGTCGCGCACGGCGATGGCGCCTTCGCTCATGAAGCGGTGGCCCAGCGTGGCGCGCCCGGCCGTCAGGCCCAGCGCGGCAATGTCGACTACGTCGGCGCCGAACAGCGCCACCAGACCATGCGCGGGACGCACGAACTTGACGGTGGTAATGCCGTCGGCCAACTGGTAGCCCATAACCTTGGGAATCGGCAGACCGGCGATAGCGGCATCCAGTGCCTGCTGCAGGCCATCGGCCAGCCGCGCGCCGGGGGCGGTGCCGCGCGCCACCAGATAATCCTGCTTGCCGTCGGATTCGCGCGCCAGTGTCGCGGCATCCACCGCATCCAGGCCCTTGGCGGCCAGTTTTTTCAGCAGCGCGGGCGTGGGTTTTCCGTCGGCGTCCAGTCCCACTTTGACGGGCATCAGTTTTTCCGCGTAGTCCTGGTCCGGCGCCTGCGCCAGCACGGCCGACAGGTGCACGGCCAGGCGCCGCGGCGTGGCATAGGGCTGCATGCGGCAGCCCGCGGCCAGGAGGCCGCGCGTTTCCAGGCCCTGCCGTATGCCTTCGGCAAAAGACTCGCCCAGCTTGCGCAGGGCCTTGGGAGGCAGTTCTTCGGTCAGCAGCTCGACCAGCAGCGGGCGGATATCGCTCATTGCGCGACCTCCGCGGCAGCGCGGCCGGCCAGCATGGGAAAGCCCAGCCGTTCGCGCGACTCGTAGTATGCCTGCGCGATGGCACGCGACAGATTGCGGATGCGGCCGATGTAGGCGGCGCGCTCGGTCACGCTGATGGCACCACGCGCATCCAGCATATTGAAGGTATGCGCGGCCTTGAGCACCGCTTCGTAGGCCGGCAGGGCCAGCGGCACCTCGATCAGGCGCTTGGCCTCGGATTCGTAGTCGTTGAAATGCGCGAACAGCATGTCGGCCGAGGAATATTCGAAGTTATAGGTGGACTGTTCCACTTCGTTCTGGTGGAACACGTCGCCGTACTTGACCGGGCGGCCATCCGGGCCGGTGGTCCAGACCAGGTCGTACACGCTCTGCACGTCCTGCAGGTACATGGCCAGGCGTTCCAGGCCATAGGTGATTTCGCCGGTGGTGGGCGTGCAGTTCAGGCCGCCGACCTGCTGGAAGTACGTGAACTGGGTGACTTCCATACCGTTCAGCCAGACTTCCCAGCCCAGGCCCCAGGCGCCCAGCGTGGGGTTTTCCCAATCGTCTTCGACGAAGCGGATGTCGTGGCGCGTCGGGTCGATGCCCAGCGCCTTCAGCGAACCGATGTACAGGTCCAGGATTTCCGGGGGCGCGGGCTTGAGCACGACCTGGTATTGGTAATAGTGCTGCAGGCGGTTGGGGTTTTCGCCGTAGCGGCCGTCCTTGGGGCGCCGCGAGGGCTGTACATAGGCGGCGCGCCAGGGTTCCGGCCCGATGGCGCGCAGGAAGGTTGCCGTATGGGAGGTCCCCGCGCCGACTTCCATGTCGTAGGGCTGCAGTAGCGTGCAACCCTGCTTATCCCAGTATTCCTGGAGTTTTAGGATGATTTGCTGAAAGGTAAGCATGGTACTGGGGAACCGCCCGGTGGGACTGCCGATGGGAAACCCGGCATTTTACTGGAGGCGGCCCCAAGGCAGAAACGGCACTCTTGGGCTCAACAATCTTGGGCACCGTTGGTCGTATCATTCCATTTCCGCGGCTTCCGCCGGCCCCAAGGCCCGCACGCCGCCCCCCATCGCAAGGAGAACAACGCCATGGCCGACCTGATCAAGGTTGAACTGGTCGACGGTATTCAGACCATAACCATCAACCGTCCCGACGCCCGCAACGCCATAAATCTGGAAACCGCGCACGCCATGGCCGCCGCGCTGGACGATCTGGACAATAACCCGGCCGCGCGCATCGGTATCCTGACCGGCGCCAACAACACGTTTTCCTCCGGCATGGACCTGAAGGCCTTCGCGCAGAGCGGAGAGCGGCCCCTGATCCCGGGGCGGGGGTTCGCCGGCCTGAACGAAGCGCCGCCCAAAAAGCCGCTGATCGCCGCCGTCGAAGGCTATGCCCTGGCCGGCGGTTTCGAGATCGCGCTGGCTTGCGACCTGATCGTGGCGGCCCGCAATGCCAATTTCGGCCTGCCGGAAGTCAAGCGCGGGCTGGTGGCGGGATCGGGCGGCATGCTGCGGCTGCCGCGCCGGTTGCCCTACCACATCGCCATGGAAGTCATCCTGACGGGCGACATGCTCAGCGCCGAGCGCGCCCATGCGTATGGCCTGGTCAACCGCCTGTCCGAACCCGGCCAGGCACTGGCCGAGGCCACGGCGCTAGCCCGCGCGATCGTCGAAAACGGCCCGCTGGCGGTCCAGACGGCCAAGAGCATCGTCGCCCAGGCCGTCGATTGGGAGCAGGCCGGCATGTTCGATCGCCAGCGGCCCCTGATTGCGCATATATTCACGTCCGCCGACGCCAAGGAAGGCGCTACCGCCTTCGCAGAAAAGCGCAAGCCCGTCTGGCAGGGCAAATGAATTCCGCCCGGCGGGCCCGCACCGGCAGGTCCGGGCCGCCGTCCTGTACTTCGGCAGCGATTCCGCCGGCCGTTACCGCTCAACTCTTTTATTGCTAAAAGCCCGTCATGACCGTCATCAAGGAAGAAGACTTCATCCAGTCCATCGCGGATGGCATCCAGTTCATCAGCTACTACCATCCGGTGGACTACATCCGCCATCTGGCGCGCGCCTACGATCGCGAGGAAAGCCCGGCGGCGCGCGACGCGATCGCGCAGATCCTGACCAATTCGCGCATGTGCGCCGAAGGCAAGCGGCCGCTATGCCAGGACACCGGCATCGTCAACGTGTTCCTGAAGATCGGCATGAACGTGCGTTTCGACACGTCGCACAGCCTGCAGGAACTGTGCGACGAAGGCGTGCGGCGCGGCTATACCAATCCCGATAATCCCCTGCGTGCCTCCGTGCTGGACGACCCGCTGTTCGCGCGTCGCAACACCAAGGACAACACGCCCTGTATCGTGACCGTCGAACTGGTCCCCGGCGACACCATCGACGTGCAACTGGCCTCCAAGGGAGGCGGTTCGGAAAACAAATCCAAGTTCGCCATGCTGAACCCCAGCGACTCGCTGGTGGACTGGGTGCTGAAGACGGTGCCGACCATGGGCGCCGGCTGGTGTCCCCCCGGCATGCTGGGCATCGGCGTCGGCGGTACCGCCGAAAAGGCCATGCTGATGGCCAAGCAGTCGCTCATGGGCGATATCGACATGTACGAGCTGCTGCAGCGCGGCCCGCGGAACAAGCTGGAAGAACTGCGCATCGAGCTGTATGAGAAGGTCAACGCGCTGGGTATCGGCGCGCAGGGCCTGGGCGGCCTGACCACCGTACTGGACATCAAGATCGCCACTTTCCCGACGCATGCCGCCTCGCTGCCCGTGGCCATGATTCCCAACTGCGCGGCCACCCGCCATGCGCATTTCGAGCTGGACGGCAGCGGCCCCGCGCACCTGACCCCGCCGGCGCTGTCCGAGTGGCCCGAAGTCCGCTGGGCGCCCGATTACAACAAGTCCAAACAGGTCAACCTGGATACGCTTACCAAGGAAGAAGTCGCGAGCTGGACGCCGGGCCAGACGCTGCTGCTGTCGGGCAAGATGCTGACCGGCCGCGATGCCGCGCACAAGCGCATCCAGGACATGCTGGCCAAGGGCGAAAAGCTGCCGGTCGATTTCCGCAACCGCGTCATCTATTATGTCGGTCCGGTCGATCCGGTGCGCGACGAAGTCGTCGGCCCCGCCGGCCCGACCACGTCCACCCGCATGGACAAGTTCACCGACATGATGCTCGACAAGACCGGCCTGATCGCCATGATCGGCAAGTCCGAGCGCGGCCCCACGGCCATCGAGGCCATCCGCAAGCACCAGTCGGCCTATCTGATGGCGGTGGGCGGATCGGCATATCTGGTCTCCAAGGCGATCCGCTCCGCCAAGGTCCTGGCTTTCGAAGACCTGGGCATGGAAGCCATCTACGAATTCGACGTCAAGGACATGCCGGTCACGGTGGCTGTCGATGCGCAGGGCACATCGGTACATACGACCGGCCCGCGCGAATGGCAGGCCAGGATCGGCAAGATTCCGGTCGCCGTGGCGTGACGCGCAAGCGGGTATGGCAACCGGGGCTCGTTACCGGCCGCGATACCGGGAAGTAGTGCATTTGAACCGCGCCCCAAAGATTGGATTCTCGTCCAACCTTTGGGGTGTTTTTCATGGCGCAATACGATGAGCTATTCAGGCTCGCGGTAGATAGTGTGTACTCGCCGTGAATCCGCGCTTGGTACGGCGCGCACCGAAGTATCGATCATCGGATCCGAATCAAAATGGGGCCGACGCCGCGCTTGTCGCGGAACGGTTTCCACCCGATCGGAGTGTTCGTATGCGTTTCGAATTCGCACCGTGTCCACCGCGGTTCTTCGGAACGGTGGCCGTGCGATGCGCTTTCCTGCTCGCGGTTTTCGGTTGGGGCGCCGGGTTCTACGGGCCTTCCATCTATCTGGCCGAGGTGGCTGCACGAACCGGTTGGCCGTTGACGCTGATATCCGCCGCGGTGACGGTGCATTTTCTGTTCGGCGCGCTGGTTGCCGCGAATCTGCCGCGTCTGCATGACCGCCTGGGGCTGGGACTCACCACCGCCGCCGGTGCGTTGATGACTGCCGTCGGTGTTTTCGGCTGGGCGACCGCCTGGCAGCCCTGGCAATTGTTTGTTGCCGCTTTGCTAAGCGGGGCGGGGTGGGTGGCGATGGGGGCGGTGGCCGTCAATGCCATCGTCGCGCGCTGGTATGCGACGGGTAGGCCGGCGGCGCTAGCCCGCGCGTACAACGGCGCCAGCCTGGGTGGTGTGATCTTTTCGCCGCTATGGGTGGCCTTGATCCATGAGTGGGGCTTTCCCATCGCGGCCGCGGTGGTGGGCTGCGTGATGTTCCTTATCGTCGCGGTCATGAGCCATTTGGTGTTCTCGCGCACGCCCGCGGACTTCGGGCTGGCCCTGGACGGCGCCGAGGCCCGGCATCACGAACCGGCACGCCGGGCCGCTGCGCCGGCCGAGTTGCCGCGGGGCGCGCTATGGCGCGATCGTGCCTTCCTGACCCTGGCGGCCGGCATGGCCATGGGCCTGTTCGCGCAGATCGGGCTGCTGGCCCATCTGTTCACGCTGCTGACACCCGCGCTGGGGGCTCAGGCCACGGGGTTTCTGGTGGGAGGCGGTACCGCGTGCGCCATCCTGGGGCGCGCCGCGGCCGTGCGGCTGCTTGCGTATGTGAACGACAGGCGCCTGG
>DATJHN010000434.1:0-6844 GCA_035493915.1 Bordetella sp. | reverse complement strand
CAGGCCGAACTGGCTCGCATGCCTGAAGGCTATCGGCACCTGGCCTACATACAGACCCGTATCGGATACCAGGTCTACATGCACATGCCCATGCTGAAGGGCGATGCGGTGCAGGCCCTGTACCGGCGTGGCGCCGCCTGGCTGGCGGGCGGCCCGCTGGAACGCTGAGCCCGGGAGCTGCGGCATGAAACTCAATGCATCCCTCTCCAGGGGGCGGACCCTGTTCGCGGGTGTCCTGGGCGCCTTCATCGCGCTGGCGGGCACCGCGCCTGCCCGGGCCGCATGGCCCGAGCGTCCGATCACCATCGTGGTTCCGTTCACGCCGGGCACCAGCATGGACACCCTGGCGCGCATCATCAGCCCCAGGCTGACGCAAAGCCTGGGTCAACCGGTAATCGTGGAAAACCGGCCAGGAGCCAGCGGCAATATCGGTACAGGCTACGTGGCCCACGCGACGCCTGACGGATATACCTTGCTGATGACCGTCAGCACATTCGCGATGAACCCGAAGCTGTTCAAGCGCGTTCCCTACGATCCGCTCACCAGCTTCGAGCCGGTCGGCCGTGTCGCCGTGGGGGCACTGGTGTTTGCCGTGAACCCGGCTTTCCAGGCGAAAACGCTGGCGCAGGCAATGGATGCCTTTCGATCGCATCCCGGCAAGTATGCCTATGCCTCGCCTGGCAACGGGACACCGCAACATCTGGCCATGGAACTGTTCAAGCTGCATGCCGGTGTGGACCTGATGCACGTGCCTTATAGCGGTTCCGCGGGCGCAGTGACGGATCTGCTGGGGGGACAGGTCGACGCCATGATCCTGCCCGCCAACACCGCGCTGCCGCTCCATGAATCGGGCAAGCTGCGCGTGCTTGCCGTTACGCAAGACCGCAGGATCCCGGTCATGCCCGCCGTGCCCACGCTGGCTGAGAGCGGCATCCAGGGCGCCGACGTCAGTCTCTGGTTCGGCATGCTGGCGCCGGCGCACACGCCGGCGGAAGTCGTGGCCCGCCTGAATGGCGAGATCGCCCGCATCCTGGCCATGCCGGATATACAGGAAAGCCTGGACAAGCAAGGGCTGACAATCGCGCCGGACACGTCGGACGAGTTCGCCGCGCTGGTGTCCGCGGAAACCGCGCGCTGGGCCGACGTGATCGAGAAAGCCGGTATCACCGGCAACTGAAGAATGGAATGAAGATGGACAGCAAGCCCAAAATCATCATCGTCGGCGCGGGCATCGGCGGTTTGACCGCCGCCGCCAGTCTGCTCAAGCTCGGCTTTGCCGTACAGGTCTACGAACAGGCTTCCACATTGAGCGAAGTGGGGGCAGGCATACAGTCCAGCGCCAACGCCGTCAAAGTGCTGTACGACCTGGGCCTGGCAGAGGCGCTGGAAAAAATCGTGGTGCGTCCGCGGGCCTTCGAGTTCCGGCGCTTCGATACGGCCGAACTCATGTATCGCATTCCCCTGGGGGAAACGCACGAGCGCCTGAACGGAGCGCCGTATTTCCACATCCACCGTGCCGATCTGCACGAATTGCTGGCCAGGGCGGTACTGTCGCTGGATCCGGATTGCATCGACCTGGGCGTGCGCGCCTTGGGGTTCGAGGAAAGCGCGGACAGCGTCACATTGCAGCTGGCCGATGGCCGTAGCGCGACCGGCGACGTACTGGTGGGCGCGGATGGCATCAAGTCGGCGATCCGCGCGCAGATCCTCGGTGCCACGCCGGCCAGCTACACCGGCGATATCGCCTGGCGTGCGGTGGTACCCACCGCACGCTTGCCCAGCGGCATCATGGAAACTGTGTCGACGGTATGGTGCGGGCCAAAAAAACACGTGGTGATGTACTACCTGCGCGGCGGCGAGCTGATGAACTTCGTTGGCCTGGTGGAGCATGCCCATCCGGAAAACGAATCCTGGACCCAGAAGCGCCCCTGGGCCGACCTGAAGGCGGATTTCGAAGGCTGGCATCCCACCATCCAGACCGTTATCGACGCCATCGATCGCGACGGCTGCTACCGCTATGCCCTGAACGACCGTGCGCCGGTGGACAACTGGAGCACGGGGCGGGCGACGCTGCTGGGCGACGCGGCGCATCCGACCCTGCCGTACCTGGCATCCGGGGCCGCCATGGCCATCGAGGACGGTGCCGTGCTGGCGCGCTGCCTGGCGGCATGCCCTTCCGTGCCGCAAGCGTTGCGGACGTATCAGGACAGCCGCATGGAGCGCACCGCCCGGGTGGTGCGCGAGTCCGCGGGTAACCGCGATCTGTACCGTATCGAGGACGAAGAAGAGATGCGGCGTGCCTTCCAGGCAATGAACATGAGTAAAAGTCGCTCGGAGTGGCTATATTCCTACGACCCACTGACCGTACCCCTGGCGCATCGCTGATTCCAGGATTGAGCGCGGTCGGTAACCGACGCCGTCCGCGCTGGACGGCGCCGCCGGAAATTGGAAGGGAGCTCCACTTGCGAAACCTGAATCACGAAACCATTACCGACGCCGTCCTGGCGCGCCAGGACCAGACGGCGGACCCGCGCACGAAGCAGATCATGAACAGCCTGGTCCGGCATCTGCATGATTTCGCGCGCGAGGTGCAATTGACCGAGGAGGAATGGTTCAAAGGTATCCAGTTCCTGACCCGCTGCGGCGACATCACCGATGACAAGCGCCAGGAATTCATCCTGCTGTCGGATGTGCTCGGGCTATCCATGCTTACCGTGGCAATGAACAACGACAAGCCCGCCGAATGCACGGAGGCGACGGTGTTCGGGCCATTCCATGTGGAAGGCGCGCCCCATTACGAGCTGGGCGCCGATATCTCGAACGGGGCGCACGGCATTCCCTGTCTGGTGCGCGGCACGGTGCGCGGCCCCGACGGCGCGCCGATACCCAATGCGCGCCTGGACGTGTGGCAATCCGACTCCGACGGTATGTACGACGTCCAGTACCGGGATATCGATCACGCGCAGGCCCGTGGGGTTCTACATGCCGATGCCCAGGGCCGCTACCATTTTCGATCGATCCTGGCCGTGCCTTATTCCATTCCGCACGACGGTCCGGTCGGCGATCTGCTCGATGCCACCGGCCGCCATCCCTGGCGTCCCGCGCATCTTCATTTCCTGATCGAGGCGCCCGGCTACGAAACCCTGATCACCCACGTTTTCCGCGGCGACGATCCCTATCTGGATTCGGATGCGGTCTTCGGCGTGCGCCAGTCGCTGATCGCGGAGTGGAAAGAGCAGTCCGACGGAACCTATCTGGTCGAATATGACTTCGTGCTCAATCCCGCGGCGGCGAGGTCGGCATGAAAGCGTTCGTCTACAACGGCCAGCCGGGCAGGGTGGTTTTCGGGCGCGGCGCGCTGGCCAGCCTGGAGCAGGAAGTCGACCTTTTACAAGCGGCCCGCGTGCTGGTGCTGTCCACGCCGGGCCAGCGGCACCAGGCACAGTCGATCGCGGACCGGCTGGGCCATCGCGCGGTGGGCGTCTACGCGCGCGCCGTCATGCACGTGCCGATCGCGACCGCGCGCGATGCGCGCGACGAGGCCCGCCGCTTGAACGCCGATTGCGCCATCGCCGTGGGCGGAGGCTCGACCATCGGTCTGGGCAAGGCGATCGCGCTCGAGTCGGGCCTGCCCATCCTGGCCATTCCCACCACCTATGCCGGCAGCGAGATGACATCGATACACGGCATCACCGACGGCGGGATCAAGACAACGGGCAAGGATCCGCGCGTGCTGCCCCGCACCGTGATCTACGACCCCGATCTGACGCTGGACCTGCCGGTCGGGATCAGTATCACCAGTGGCATGAACGCCATCGCGCATGCCGCCGAAGGGCTCTATGCGCGTGACGGTAATCCGATCATGGCCATGATGGCCGAAGAGGGAATCCGCGCCCTGGCGCAAGCCATGCCGGCCATCCGTCGCGCGCCGCGTGATGCCGAGGCGCGCGCCGATGCGTTGTACGGTGCCTGGCTGTGCGGAACGGTGCTGGGGAACGTGGGCATGGCTCTTCATCACAAGCTGTGCCACACCTTGGGTGGAACGTTCAATCTGCCGCATGCCGAGGTGCACACCGTGATTCTTCCGCACGCGATCGCCTTCAATGCGCCATTCGCGCCGCAGGCCATGCGGCGAATCGAGCGCGCGCTGGATGCCGGCGCGTCGACCAGTGCGGCGGCTGCATTGTTCGACCTGGCCCGTGATAGCGGTGCGCCAGTGGCATTGAAGGACATCGGGAAGATCACCGAAGCCGACATGGACACCGCGGCGGACCTGGTGGTGCAGGCGCCTTATTGGAATCCACGCGAGATTGGCGCCGGCCAGCGCGAGGATATCCGCCGGCTATTGCTGGATGCCTATCATGGCAACAGGCCGGGCTGACCCGCGGCGGCGGCCGGGGAATCGATCAATGCGCCGTCCCGGCCGCGCGTTGCCTGCAAGACAAGTCCTGCATTGGCACCAAGGACTTGCGGTCAGCCGTTTTGCGCCGTCAGGGTGCAGTGAAGCGTGCGGTACGCCGTGTCGGGCACCACGCGCCACAGCGCTCGCTTGCCGCTTACGGCAAAGGGCGCCAGGCCGTGCAGGGCGGGGTAGGCGTCCTGGTCTTCGCCGGGAGTGCCCCAGAACCAGAATACCTGGCCGGCCGGCGCGGCACACAGGCGCACTTGCAATTCACGCGCGGAAATCAGCGTGTCCTTCATCACACCCGGGCTGAACTGCCCCGCGTCGTGAAGCTCCTTGCGCCAATTGTCGCGAGTAGGAATCTCGGGATTGTTCCAGTTGTCCACGACCCATGACAGCCGCGGATTGCGCAGGGCCATCGGCAGATCGTAGGCGTAGGCGTGCAGCATCACGACCTGGTCGCCCTGTTTGAACTCGGCACGGGCGAGTGCGCCCAGCGGGACGGAATTGGGCTGCGCGTAGATCGTCGCGATCGCGGTCATCACCACGCATAGGGAGGTCGCGCCGATCAGGCTGGCGCGATAGCTGCGCTGCGTGATGCTTCCGATGTCGGCGGTCAGGCCCGCCACGATCACTTCGGCCACCAGGACGGCGAGGGGCGCCAGCAATGGCAGTACGTAGCCGACCAGTTTGGATTGCGGTATGGAAAAGAACACCAGCACCACCAGGATCCATATCCCCATCAGCAGCCGCAGGGTATACGTGTCCGAGTCTTGCCGCGACCAAAAGGCCTTGCGGAAAATCGCGCCCAGCCACAGGCTCCAAGGCAGGATCATGCCGGCCACGACGGGCAGGTAGAACCAGAAGGGCTGCCGGTTATTGAACGTGGCCTCGGCGAAGCGGTCGAATTGCTGGTAGATGAAGAAGTAGTCGAAGAACCCGGCGTAGTCCTGCTGCATGGCCCAGAACCAGGGCAGGCAGACCACCAGGAAGGCGGCGATGGCGGGCGGCCACAACAGCGCGCCCAGCCCGCGCCACTGACGCAGCATGACGATCCAGATCAACAGGATGCCGCCCGGCAGCACCACGCCGATCAGCCCCTTGGACAGTACGCCCAAGGCCGCCAGCACAGCGGTCGCGACGGCCAGCCAGCGCCAGGACTGCCCGCGCGTTGCATTCAGTACCGTGCTGGCGCCGGCCACGGTCGTCAGCGTGATCATGCCGGCCACCAGCATGTCCAGATTGGCGAACTGGGCGGCGCCGAAAAAGAACGGCTGTGTTGCCAGGACCAGCAGTGCTATCGTGGCGACGCGCACGCCCCGGTAGTGGCGCATGAAGGCGTATACGGCCATCGCCGCCGCCCACGCGGCCAGCCACGAAGGCAGGCGGGCGGTCCAGGCATGCACGCCGAACACATCGAATGCCCCGCCGGCCAGCCAGTAGTACAGCGGCGGCTTGTGGAAGAAGGGCATGCCGTTGAGAAGGGGTACGCCGAGTTCGCCGGTGCGCAGCATTTCCCAGGCGACACCTGCGTAGCGGCCTTCGTCGGGCAGGGTCATCGGCCGCATCCAGGACAGCCATAACAGCCAGACGCCGGTGAAAAGAAAAAGCCACCCTCTGGACAGCGCCTCCAGACGGCGCATCCATGCATCGAACATATTCAACATGATTACCGGGAAACTATTGCGCGAAACTTCTGCGGGGCAGTATCGGTGCGCCGCTGTCGAATTTTCATCAAACTGAAAATGACGAAAATTCGATGTCTCCGGTGTTATTTACATCGCACGCAAAGGCGATAGCGATCAGGCACCAATATGCACCTTTCAAGACGAAGCTACCCCGGGGATCCGGAGCGGTCCGCGACGCATGAACAGTTGCAGGCGAGCGGATTGCGTGTAACGCTGCCTCGCCTGGCCCTGCTGGACGCGGTGACCGCGCAAGGACTTTGCACGACCGATGAACTGATCAGGCAGGTCGTGCGAGATGGGCCCAGGGTCAGCATCAGCAGCGCGTACCGCGCCCTTGCCGACCTGCAGTGGGCCGGCTTGGTGGAAAAGACCACCATCAATATGCAGGGAGCCGCGCGGACCGGTTATATCTCGCGGCGTCCGGCTGGCGGCGATAAGTTATTGCACAGCCTGGTATGCAGCAGTTGCGGGGCCGAGACACGGTTTTTCGATCCACGGCTACTGGACCATCTTCGACAGATCGTCGGGTCGGACGTGTTCGGGGCCACGGACCAGCCGGTCCGTGTTGTGTTGCAGTGCGCCAAATGCCGCTCCGAGGGCCCCGTCCAGGCAAGAGTAGGTGGGCGCTAGATCAGGGCGCGTCCGGGTAGATCGTGCGTAGCAATCCGAACACGGTCACGAAATGGCAGGCCGATCCAGCTATGACGAACAGATGCCAGATCCCGTGGGCGTGGCGCCAGCGCCGTTCGTTCAG
>DATJHN010000433.1:0-29470 GCA_035493915.1 Bordetella sp. | reverse complement strand
TGATACACATAGGTCAGCAGGCTTTGCGACGTCGCGGTGACGTAGCTGCCGTCCTGCTGCCGAGCAAAGCTGGACAGGCCATTCAGCGGCGATTTGATGGTGGTGTAGCTCAGGTTCAGCTCGGCCGTGCGCACCTCCCCTTGCGCGGCGATCACGGCGGCGGCGGCTTCCTGCTCATTGCCCACCGCATCGTCCAGATCCTTTTTGCTGATCGCGTTCTGGGCCACCAGCGGCCGCACCCGCGCCAGGTTGGCGCGCGTCACGGTCCAGCGCGCCTGCTGCTGGGCAAGCTGCCCCTTGGCTGTCTGCAGCGCGGCCTGGAAAGGCTTGGGGTCCATCAGGAACAGCGTCTGGCCCTCGTGGACCAGATCGCCTTCCACGTACACGCGCTTGTCCAGGAAGCCGTCCACGCGGGCGCGGATTTCCACTTCGCGCGAGCTCTGCGTTTGCGCGGTGAATTCGAAATTGACGGGGGTATTGCTCTGAGCAACGGTCTGGACGGTGACGGCGATGGCTTCTTTCGGCAGCGTATCGGGCGTCTTTTGGCAGGCGCTCAGCCATACCAGCAGGAACAATGATGTCGCGAGGATGCGCCTGGGCATGCGGACCCCATGCAAGAGGCACTACGTATGCTGGCCCTGTTTCAGCGTAGCGGTTACCGCTGGCGGATCAGGGAACCTTATATCGCCGAAACAGAATACGCTGAGTTCTGTCGCGCATGCGTGAGTGGATAATCCCTACGCCAAATAGTGGTGACCCGAAGGTTGAAGCGAACGGGCGATATGCTCCAACCAGCCGGCCAGCCAGCCGTATTCGTTGCAACATCAGTCTGCTACACCTCTCACACTTCACACGGCTAGACACTCATCTCCATCTTCACCCGATACGGACAGGAGCATCACCATGACCACCAAGCAAATCGTTCTGATCACTGGCGCGCTAACCGGCATCGGCCGCGCCACCGCCCTGGCCTTCGCCCGCGAAGGAAACAGCATCGTCGTCACCGGACGCCGCGACGAAGCTGGCCAGGCCCTGGCCGCGGAACTCCGTGCGCTGGGCACGGAAGCCGAATTCGTGCACGCCGACGTCAGCAACGAAGCTGAAATGAGCGCCGCTGTCGATCACACCGTGGCGCGCTTCGGCCGCCTGGATGTCGCGGTGAACAACGCCGGCACCGAAGGCCAGCTCGCGCCCATCGCCGAACAATCGATCGCCAACTACGAAGCCACTTTCACGGCCAATGTGCTGGGCACCCTGCTGTCGCTCAAGCACGAGATGCGCGTCATGCTGGCGCAAGGATCCGGCTCGATCATCAACCTGTCTTCGGTGGCGGGACTGGTAGGCATGGCGGGCGCATCCGTTTACGTGGCGAGCAAGCACGCCGTCGAAGGCCTTACCAAGAGCGCCGCGCTGGAAGGCGCCGCGGCCGGCGTGCGGGTCAATGCCGTCGCTCCCGGCCCCATTGCCACCGACATGCTCGAACGCTTTGTGGGCGGCAGCGAAGAAGTCAAATCCGGCTTCCTGTCGACCATCCCGGCGCGCCGCGCGGGCAGCTCCGACGAAATCGCCCAGACGATCCTGTTCCTGGCCAGCGACAAGGCCCGCTACCTGACCGGCCAAAGCATCGCGGTGGATGGCGGCTACACCGCCGGGTAAGGCGCGGTACGACCAGCGATCGTCCCGCGCTGTTCTCACCCTCCTGGCTGAAATCAAAGGGCCGCACCGGCATCGCCGATGCGGCCCGTCAGCCGCTCAACGCCTTGCCGGCCTCGACAAGACCGGAAATCAGGCGCCTTCCTCGTCCATTCTCGGCAGCTTGGCGTCCGAGCATACCCACAATATCAGCGCGTCTTCGTCGCCGGCCACGCAGGCGTGGCCCATGGTGCTGTCGAAATAGCAGGAATCGCCTTCGGCCAGTTCCATGGGCTGGTAGTAATCGGTGTGCACGGTCAGCCTGCCGCGCAGGACATAGATGAATTCCTCGCCGGCGTGCCGCAGCATCGCGGGAAACTCCTTCAGCGTGCGGGCCTTGATGGTGGCCAGCAAGGGCACGAACTGCTTGTGCGCGAGTTCGGCGCACAGCACTTCATAGTCGTATTGCTCGGTGGCATGCATCAGGCCCTGGCCGCGGCGGGTCAGGCTGCGCCGCGCGGTGGGCGCGGCGACAGGCTCATCGTTGAAGAGTTCGCCGACCTGGATATCCAGGCCCTGCGCCAGCGCCGCGATTTTTTCGTAGGTGGGCGACAGCTGGCCTTTTTCGATCTTCGAAAGCGTGGACACGGAGATGCCGCAGCGCCCGCTCAACTGCTGCAACGTCAGTTGCGCTTCGCGCCGCAGGCGGCGCAGCTTGCGCGACAACAGATTGTCCGCCGCGGTGTGGTCTTCCGACACTGCTCTATCCATGAAGGCTCCCCGGGACACCCGCTTGTTCGTTGTACGCGCCGGCCGCATTCTATCAAACGCCTATTTAACGGCGGATCCTACAACATGGCGAAAACCGCTAGAAATTTATCTTAACAAGAACATTTTTATCGTATACGATAATTTGTCGCCATAGCGGGCAGCGCCGGGGGTCTTCCATGGACGATCCCCGGAACACCGATGCGGTCGAACGATCCGACGCGCGCCAGTCTGACGGCCGCGCGGCAACGCCCAAGGGGAATCACTCCATGTTGAATAGCCTGCACACCTTCTTTTCCAAGGGCGGTAGCGCCGCCGGAGCAAACCGGACCATGCGCTCACTGCGCGCCGGCTCGGCCGCCCTGGCGCTGACCGCCGGCCTGGCCACGGCAGCCCTGCCGGGCGCCGCATCCGCCGAGGACGCGTCCACCTACCCCAGCCACCCCATCACCTTCGTCGTGCCCTCGCCCGCGGGCGGCACGTCCGACGTGATCGCGCGCCTGGTCGCGCGCAAGCTCAGCGAAAAACTGGGCCAGTCCATCATCGTGGAGAACCGCTCCGGAGCCAACGGCTATATCGGCACCAGCGCCGTGCTGCGCGCGCCCAAGGATGGCTATATGTACGCCGTCATGTCGGGCAGCCTGCATTCGTTCACGCCCGCGATGGTCAACAAAATGCCCTTCGACCCCATCGAGGACTTCGCGCTGGTCTCGCGCCTGGCGGAATATCCCTACATCCTGGTCACCAGCAAAAACTCGCCGTACAACAACCTGTCCGACCTGATCAAGGCCGGCAAGGACGGCAAGACCGAGTTGTCCTACGGTTCGTACGGCACCGGCAGCTCGCCGCACCTGATCACCGAACTGCTGAAACTGAAGACCGGCATGGCGGCGACGCATATTCCCTACAAGGGCGGCGGCCAATCGTCGGCCGACCTGATCGGCGGACAGATTTCCTTCATGTTCAGCTCCCTGCCCGCCGCGACCGCGCAGGTGCAGAGCGGCCAGGCCAAGGCGCTGGCCATTACTTCCGCGCAGCGCAATCCCGCGTTCCCGAACGTACCCACCGTGGCCGAAACCCTGCCGGGCTTCGAGACCATCAGCTGGCTGGGCCTGGGCACGGCCAAGGGCACGCCCGCGTACGCCACGGACAAGATCCGCAACGCGCTGATCGAGATTTCCAAGGACCCGGAATACATCAAGGCGATGCGCGGCATGAGCGCCGAAGTCAAGGTCGACGCCTCGGCCGCGGATTTCCACCAGTACATGGTGAGCGAGCTGGCCAAATGGAATGACGTCGTCAAAGAGGCGAAAATTCCGAAGCAGGAAGAGTAAGGGGCCGCTGCACGGGCCGGCGATACCGGCCTGACATCCCGCACATCGATCACCCGGATGCCCAGGCGTCCGGCGCCACTTTCCCCATCCAGGATCACCATGGACATCGCCAAGCGCATCCACGAAGAAGCCATCGTTATCGACGCGACCTGCCCCTTGCTGCAAAATGACGCCACCCATCTGGGCCTGTACCAGAAAGGCGGCGCCACGGCGGTCGCGCCGACCATCCGCGCCAACACCGGCACCAGCGCCGACGCCATCCTGAGCTTCGGCTACTGGAACAGGCTGGCACGCGAGCGCGACGACCTGGTGGTGGTCCGCAAGGCCGACGACATCGTGCAGGCCAAGAAAGACGGCAAGATCGGCGTCATCCTGCATTTCCAGGGCACGGAAGTCCTGGACCGCAGCATCGACATCATCGACGCCTATCACGCCATGGGCCTGCGCGTCGTCCAGCTCACCTACAACAAGCGCAGCCACGTGGGCGACGGCTGCGAGGAACCCAGCGACGCCGGCCTGAGCCGCTACGGTCGCGCCGTGGTGCGCCGCCTGAATGAAACGCGCATCGTGGTGGACTGTTCGCACACCGGCCTGCGCACATCGATGGACGCCATCGAAGCATCCACGGAACCGGTCGTGCTGTCGCACGCCAATTCGCGCACGGTGCGCAACGTGCCGCGTAATGTGCCCGACGAGCTGTATCGCGCCATCGCGGCCAGCGGCGGCGTGATCGGCGTGGTGGGCTTCCCCAACTTTGTTTCGGCCGATCCGCGTCCGTCGCTCGATCAATACATCGATCACATCGAGCACATCGCAGGTCTGGTGGGCATCGACCACGTCGGGCTGGGCATCGATTACTACCTGGGACAGCACCCGTTCTCGTCGGACGAGGATGCCATGCAGCTGTTCCGCCAACGCGTGGCATGGGGCGTATGGTCGCCCGAATCCTATCCGGAGCCGCCGTACTACTATCCGCAGGGTCTGGAAACGCCGGACAAGCTATGGTCGCTGGCCGGCGGCATGCTCAAGCGCGGATTTGTCGAGGAAGACATCAAGAAAGTACTGGGCGGCAATTGGCTGCGCCTGTACCGCCGCATCTGGGGCTGAGCCGCGCATGCTTCCCACCGGAAAACGCGTCGTCGTCATCGGCGCGGGCATCGTCGGATTGAGCTGCGCGCTGTACGCGCAGCGGCGCGGGCACCATGTCACGGTACTAGACCCGCGCGGTTTCGCCGGTGGCGCGTCGGCCGGCAATGCCGGCATCCTGGCGGTCAGCGATTGCGTGCCGATCGGCACGCCGGAACTGCTGCGTCAATTGCCGCGCCTGCTACGCGGCCGCGACAGTCCATTGACGCTGCGCTGGTCCTATGCGCCCCACATGGTGTCCTGGTTCTACCGCTTCATGCGCGCCTGTGCGCCGTCGCGCCTGGGGCCGGCGATGGAAAGCCTGGCCGCCCTGCTGGGCGCCGCGAAGGCCAGCCATTACGAATTGGCCGGCATCGCGGGCGTATCCGCGATGATCCGGCCCGCCGGCTGGATCAAGGCATGCGAAACGGACGACGCATTCCGCGGCATGCAGCCCGACATCGAGCGCATGCGCGGCCACGGCATCGAATGCCGCTACATGGGGCAGGATGAACTGCGCATGCGGGAGCCGAACCTGGCGCCCATCTTTCGCCATGCCATCGTGCACCCCGTCTGCGATCAGGTGATCGATCCGGCCGCTTATGTACAGGCCTATGGCCAGGCTTTCCTGGCGGCGGGCGGTGTGCAAATACGCGCCGAAGCGGTCGCGGTGGAACGCAAGAACGGCGTGGCCACGGCGGTGCGCACGCACACCGACCGCTACGAAGCCGACTGCGTGGTCGTCGCCGCCGGCGCCTGGTCCAAGAGCCTGTGCGCCGGCCTGGACGTACCGGTACCGCTGGACACCGAACGCGGCTATCACGTCGCGCTGGCGGCCGACGCCGATGCGCTGGCCGGCGCGCCGGTATTCTGGGCGGAAAAATCCATCGTCATGTCGCCGCAGCACGGCCGCGTGCGCGTGACCAGCAGCGTTGAATTCGCCGGTTTGCAGGGACGGCCGGATTTCCGCAAACTGCGCGCGCTGGTGCCCGACATACGCCGCGCGCATCGCCGCCCGCTGGGCAGCGTGCAGGCGGAATGGCTGGGTTTCCGGCCATCGATGCCCGATTCGCTGCCGGTGATCGGCGCCGCGCCCGGCACGCCCAACGCCTTGCTGGCCTTCGGCCATGGCCATCTGGGCCTGACGATGGGTCCGGTTACCGGCGCGCTGGTCGCCGAGCTGATCGACGGCGCGACGCCGCGCGTCGACTTGCGTCCTTTTTCTCCCATGCGTTTTCGCCGAGGGTAATTTGCAAATATTCGATAGCCCCACGACCGCGGCCCGGTTGCCCTTCGACCGGCTGATTCCGGCGCTTGAACAGATCTTTATCCGGGGCTGCACCGTGCCCCGGCGCCACAATCACATCCTGCGCGAAGCCGACGGCGCCAAGGACAGTCTGCTGATCATGCCGGCCTGGCAGGACGACTACCTGGGCATCAAGCAGGTCACGATCTTTCCCGGCAACGGCGCGCGGCAGCTGCCGGGCCTGCATTCGACCTATACGCTGTACAACGCCGTCACCGGCGTACCGCTGGCGCTGGTCGACGGCGATCAGATCACCGTGCGGCGCACCGCGGCGGCATCAGCCCTGGCGGCGTCCTTCCTGGCGCGCGCGGACGCGCACCGCCTGCTGGTGGTGGGCGCCGGCAATGTGGCGACCGCGCTGGCGCCGGCCTATGCCGCCGTGCGCGACATCCGCCAGGTGCGGATATGGGACCGCCATCCGGAAAAAGCCGCGGCCCTGGCCGAAAAATTGAAGGCCGAAGGCTACGATGCGGCGATGGTTCCGGACCTGGACGCGGCGGTGCGCGAAGCGGAAATCGTGACCTGCGCCACGCTGTCGCAGCAGCCTCTGGTACGGCGCGCGTGCCTTCGGCCGGGCACGCACGTCGATCTGATCGGCGGCTTCCAGCCCTTCATGCGTGAATCCGACGACGCCACCTTCGCGGACACGTCGGTCTTCATCGACACGGAAGAAGCCCTGGACAAGGCAGGCGACCTGCTGTCGCCCATCGCCGCCGGTGTTTTCAGCCGCGACCGCGTGCTGGCCACGCTGGAAGCGCTGTGCCGGCGCGAGCATCCAGGACGGCGCACGGCGGATGAAATCACGGTGTACAAGGCCGTGGGCGCCGCATCGGAGGACCTGGCCGCCGCGATGCTGGTCTACGCCGGAGACTAGGGAAGCATCCGCGTGGCTGGAGCGATCCGGGTCACCGCGAGACGTGATGCGTCCGTTTGCGGCATGTCCGCGATTTCCCCCAGCGTGATGGGTTTGATCGGGAAACGCAGCCGGTAATAGCCCGTTTCCGCGGGCGTCAGGCAGCGCTGCCGGGCGATGATCTCGGTCACCGTCAGGCCGCACAGCCTGCCCTGGCAAGGCCCCATCCCGCAGCGCAGGAAGCTTTTCATCTGGTTCGGCCCCGTCGCTCCCGCCGCTGCCATGGCCTCGACCTGGGCCGCGCTGATCTCCTCGCAACGGCAAACGATGGTGTCGCCCGTAGGGATGCAGGTCGGATCGGACGGCTGGTAGAGCGCATCAAGAAAGGCCCGGCCGCGCAGCCAGCGGCGCAATTGCGCGCGCACCGGCGCCGCCGCGGCGTCACGCCGCGGCACCGGCAAGGCGCCCAGCCGGGATAGCACGCCCAGGGCGGCGATTTCACCTTCCAGTTCGGCGACGCGCGCACCACGGATGGCGGCACCGTCGCCCGCGATGCTGATGCCCTCCACCGTGGTGGCGCCCCATGCATCGCGCCGGACCGTAAAACAGCGCTGCAACAGATTCCAGTCGTGGGCGCAGCCAAGCGCGCGGCTCAAGTTGATGTTCGGCACCACGCCCTGGTGCAGCAGCACCGTGTCCGCCGCGATCTGGCGGTCCTCGCCGCCGTTGCGATACTCGACCCCTGTCGCGGCAGTGCCGCCGCTGATGCGCAGCGCCGTCACCCCGCTTTCGAAGCGCGCCGCACGTCGCGCCTTGCGCCAGATGGACAGCCCCTTGGACAGGTACGGCGAACGCAGGAAATCCCAGGCGCGAGCCGCCCCCAAGTGCCATGGCTTGCCATAGGAAAGGTCCAGCACACGTTCTATGCGCGCGCCCGCTGCCGCCAGCTGGGACACCAGCAGATATAGCAGGGGCCCGGTCCCCGCCACCACGGTCCTGCCGGCGGGAACCAGGCCTGAAGTCTTCAACAGGATCTGGGCCGCGCCGGCGGTCATCACGCCCGGCAGCGTCCAGCCCGGCACGGGAAACGGCCGTTCCTGCGCGCCCGTCGCCACGATCAGGTGGCGTGCACGCACAACTGTCGCCTGCCCCGCGCAACTGATGCCGATTTCCCAGCAGGCATGCGCGTCCGTGTCGTCCCGCATGACTGACCAGACCGTCGTGCGCGGCAGATACGCGGCGCCCGATCCGTGCAGCCGTTCGACCAGGATCTCGCCATGCCAATAGTCCGCGCCCAGGATCCTGCGATCGGCGATGGGTGCCGCCGTAATGCCGCGATAAATCTGCCCGCCAGGCGCCGGCTGTTCGTCCACCAGCAAGGTCGCCAGCCCTTCTTGCGCGCAACGCGCGGCGGCACTCATCCCCGCGGGGCCAGCTCCTATCACCACGATGTCGTAATCCGTCCGCGAAATCATGGCTTGCCATCTCCGCCGCCAAGGGGCGCGGCAAGCGTATCGCCATCGTTCGAGGGCGGCCTTGCCGCCGCATCGGCGTGGACATCCTTATCCGCGCCTGCCGCGAAGGGCATGGGACGCGCCTGGGTACGCACGGCCATGCCTTGAGTCACCGGGATCATGCAGGACTGCTGGTTGACGGCATCGTCGATCGTCACCAGGCAATCGAAACACACGCCCATCATGCAATAGGGCCCGCGCGCGCTGCCCCGTTGCGGCGTGTGCCGCACAACGCCGACGCCGTTGGCCAGCAAAGCCGCCGCCACGCTGTCGCCGGCGCGCGCCGTCATCGCCATGCCGTCAAAGAAGAACCCGACTTCGGCGACCTGCGCCAATTTGCCCGCTGCTCGCTTAAACATCGAATCGATCCATCGAAAAAGGCGCCAGCGCATCCGGCAACGGTCCGGCCTGAATGTGCGGCGCCAGGAGCAGCGCGTGCGCGGCGGCCAGGGTAACGCCGGAATGGCAGGTGGCGGCGTAGATGCCGGGCATGCCTGGCGACTGCCCGTAAATGGGGAAACCGTCCGGACTCATCACACGCAGCGCCCCCCAGGTACGAACGACGCGGGCGGCGCGCAAGGCAGGAAAGATGCGCGCCGCGCGATCCGCCAGCGTGGCGAGTATCGCCGTGCCCACGCGATCGTCCAGGCCCGTTTCCTCAAGCGAATCGCCGATCATCACCGTGCCTTCATCGGTCTGGCGCAGCGTCACGATTGGATGCGACATGAAGCGTGGCATGCGTTCCATGACAATGATCTGCCCGCGTTGCGGCCGGACCGGAACATGCATGCCCAAGGCAGGCGCCAGCCGCGCGTTGCCCAGTCCCGCCGCCAGCACCACCTTGGCCGCGCGGACCTCGCCGGCCGGCGTATGCAGTGCGTAGCCATCGCTGCACGGTTCGACCCGGGACACCGGCGTCATGGGGCGGTAGCACGCCTTGCGCGACCGCGCGCCAAGCAGCAAGGCGCGGAACAGGCGCAAGGGATTGACATGGCCGTCCAGCCGCGTATACACGCCGCCCACCACGTGGGGACCCAGGCCCGGATAGGTAATGCGCAGTTCGGCGGGATCGCATATCCGGTAGTCGTAGCGTTCGATGCCATCCTGGCGCATCAGCTTTTCCATGCTGTCCAGCTTGGCCTGCATTTCCGCTTCGGACAGGCAAATCTGAAAACCGCCCGGTTGTTCCAGCACGACGTCGACGCCGGTATCCTCCCGCAGCAGCCGGGCCAGCTTCGCCCATTCGCGGGCGGAATGCTGCGTCCAATTGCTGTAGGCGCTCTTGCCCAAGCCTTTACCCTGCACCCAGACCAGGCCGAAGTTGCCGCGCGATGCGCGGTAAGCCACATCCCCTTCGTCCAGTATGACCACGCGCGCGCCCAGCCGGCTCATGCCGTAGGCGATCGCAAGGCCAACCAGTCCGCCGCCGACGATGGCGGCGTCGTAGGCATGCAGCTTCATGCGCGGGAGATTAGGCGACATCATCGTTCGATCCGGTGCGGCCGGCGCATTGATATTCGTGGATCGGCATGGCGCGGACTCAGCTCTCCAGCGGGACGGCCCACCACGGGTGCGTTCCCATGTCCACCGCCACGCGATCGCCGCGCGCGAAAGCCACGTCGCCGTGATTGGCGTGCGCGGCCGTCAGTACTTCACCGGTATCGAGTTTCACGGCGATCTGCCAGGCATCGCCCACATAGGTGATGTCGGCGATCGCGCCGGCCAGTTCGCCGTTCGCCTGCCCGGCCGGGACGCAGCGCAGCCGCTCGGGCCGGATGACCAGATCCATGGTGCCGTCGGCTGCGAGGCCCGCGCGCGGCACCAGCGGCACGGCCGTGCGCGGCGCCAGGCGCAGGCGGCCGCCATCCGCCGCGTTCTCGACCCTGCCGCGCAGGAAATTCGACGAGCCCATGAATTCCGCGATATAGCGCGTGCGCGGCCGCTCGTAAATATCGGCGGGCGTGCCGACCTGCTCGATGCGTCCGTTGCGCATGACGGCAATGCGGTCGGACATCGTGATTGCCTCGTGTTGATCGTGCGTAACCGCGATCGTGGTAATACCCAATTCGCGCTGGATCCGGCGGATCTCCCATTGCATTTCCTCGCGCAGGTTCTTGTCCAGCGCGCCCAGCGGTTCATCCAGCAGCAGAATGGACGGTTCGTAGACCAGTGCGCGCGCCAGCGCGACGCGCTGCTGCTGGCCACCGCTCAGTTCCGAGGGCTGGCGCGCTCCCAGACCGGCCAGCCTGACCAGTTCCAGCGCGCGCTGCACGCGTCCGCCGATTTCCGCCTTGGGTACCTTGCGCATCTCCAATGGAAACGCCACATTCCTTTCGACGTTCAGGTGCGGAAACAGGGCGTAATGCTGGAACACAAGGCCGATGTCGCGGCGGTAAGGCGGCTGGCGGCTCTGGTCTTCGCCGTTGATCAGGACTTCGCCCCGCGTGGCCTGGATAAAGCCGGCGACGGCCATCAGCGTGGTCGACTTGCCCGACCCGCTGGCCCCCAGCAGCGTCACGAATTCCCCCGCGCGGACGTCCAGGCAGACGTCGTCGATCGCCACCACGTCGCCGAATTCCTTGCGCAGATTGACCAGCCGCAACGCCGCCGAGCGGCGCTGGAGTCCCATTCCAGTCGTATCGTTCTTCATAGCGGCTTTCCTTGAGAGCGGCGGCGGATGGCCTCGGCAATGGCGACCAGGGCCGACGAAAACACCAGCAGCACGGTGGACACCGCACCGATCACCGGCGTCAGATCGAAGCGGATGCCGTCCCACATCTGTTTCGGAATGGTCAGCGTCGCCGGACCGGACAGCAGCAAAGCCATGACGACTTCGTCGAACGAGATCAGGAACGCGAACAGCGCGGCGACGAAAATGGACGGCCGGATGATCGGCAAGGTCACGCGCCACAAGGTCTTGAAGGGATTCGCGCCCATGCTCATCGCCGCCTGCTCCAGGCGCGTATCGAAGCGCTCCAGTGCCGCGTTGATCACCACCACGCCATAGGGAAAGGTCAGCAGCGTATGCGCGCAGACCAGCGAAGTCATGGAGCCCGTCATGCCCAGCAGCGAAAACAGGTAGTACAGCGCCACGCCGCTGACGATGACGGGCACGATCAGCGGCGACAGGATCAGCGCCTGCAGCGCGGCCTTGCCCGGCCCCTGGTAGCGGAAGATGCCGATGGCCGTCAGGGTAGCCAGTACCGTCGACGCCAGCGCCACCGTGATACCTAGCTGCAGGCTGGTCAGCGCCGCCGTCAGCCAGCGGCTATCCTCGACCAGTACCCTGTACCAGCGCAGCGAGTAGTCGTGCGGCGGAAACATCATCAGCGAAGACGTACCGAAGGAAATCGGCACCACGACCAGCAGCGGCAACAGCAGGAATGCCAGGGTCAGCCCCGCCACGACCTTGCTGAAGACGCCGGCACCGCGTGTGGCTTCAACCATGGAGGCCTCCTCTTGCCGGCGTTCCCATCTTGCGCTGCAGCCGGTAGTAGGCGTACAGCCCGGCCAGCGTCAACGACAGCAGCACCACCGCCAGCGCCGAGCCGAAACCCCAGTTGATGAGTTCGGTGAATTCATGATTGATCAGCATGGCCATGGTCAGCTCCTGGCGTCCACCCAGCAGCGCGGGCGTAATGAAGAACCCCAGGCCCATGATGAATATGAGCACTGCCGCCGCGCGTATGCCGGGCAGCGTCAACGGCAAGAAGACGCGAAAGAACGCCCGGCGCGGCGTGGCGCCCAGGCTTTCCGCGGCCAGCACCAGGCGCTGGTCCACCGAACGCATGGTGCTGTCCAGGATCAGGATGGTGGGCGGCAGCAGGTAATGCACCATACCGATGATCGCGCCGGTGTAGTTGAACACCAGCTTCAGCGGATGGTCGATCAGCCCCAGTTCGTCCATCAGCAACAGATTTATCGCGCCGCGCGATTGCAGCACGATGATCCAGGCGTAAACGCGGACCAGGATATTGGTCCAGAACGGCAGCAGCACCAGGCCCAGCAGCGCCGCTCGCAAGGCTCCCCGCGTGTGCGACAAAACATAGGCGGTCGGGTATCCGGCCGCCAGGCAGACCGCGGTGGATACCAGCGCGATCTCCACGCTGATCCATATCACGCGCAGATAGGCCGGCGTGCTGAAGATCAGGATGTAATGCCTTAGCGTCAGATCCGGATCCAGCACGCTGCGCGACAACAGCATCAGGATGGGCCCGATGAAGGCGGTGGCCAGCAGCACCAGCGCCGGCACAACCAGCCATAGCGGCCCCCCCAGCCGCCATCGCGCAGGCGCGCCACGCACGGCTATTGCAGCTTCCATTGATTCCAACGCTGCGTCATGGCCTGTTCGTTTTCCGCCCACCAGGCGTTGTCGAACAACACCATCTCGCCTTTCTGGTAGTGGTACGAAGCCAGTTCGGATTTTTGTTCATCCGACAGATATTGCAGGGCGTCGGTGTTGCCCGGGCCGATGCCGGTCAGCTTGGCCAGCTCCGCCTGGCGCTTGGGATCGTTCATCCACTGGACCAGCTTCATGGCGTTGTCGCGGTTCTTGGCGCCGCGCGGCACGGCCAGGAAATCCACCGTCATCAGGGACTGGTTCCAGGACAGATCCACCGGCGCGTTCTCCGTCTTGCGCACGGAATTGATGCGCGTATTGGACGTCAGCGACATGGTCAGTTCCTGCGAGGCCAGCAGCACGGGCACTTGCGGCCATTGCTTCCACCACACGGCCACCTGGTCCTTGATCTTGTCCAGCGACTTGAAGGCCCGATCGACATCCAGGGGATAGAGCTTGTCCGGCGCCACGCCATCGGCCAGCAATGCGGCTTCCAGCGTATAGCGCGGGCCGTCGAACATGCCGCGCGCGCCCGGAATGTCCTTGGTATCCCACAGGCTGCGCCAGGAGGTCGGCGGATGGCCCTTTACCGCCTTGGTGTTGTAGGCCAGCACCATGCCGTAAGTGGAATTGCCGATGGACCAGGCATCCACCAGCGACGGCGGGATGCCCTCTTTCTTGATGACGCCGAAATCCAGCTTTTCCCACAGGTTCGCCTTGGCGCCCTGCGGAATCCACATGCCCAGCGCCTGGACGACGTCCCATTGGGTATTGCCGGTATCGACCATGGCCTGCAGCTTGGCCAGCTGGACGTCGGGCACATCGATGACCTTGATGCCCGTTTCCTTCTCGAAGGAATTGAAAAAAACCTCGCGCTGCGCCTTCTGGATGCTGCCGCCCCAGCCGGCGAACACAACGGTCTTGGACTGGGCCAAGGCCGGCGCGGATGGCAGGATCGCCATCGCGACGGCCAGCGCGGCGCCCCGCGCCACGCGGTTGAAGGATTGCCGTAGTTTCATGTTTTTCCCCTTGGGTCTACATGATGAGGACTGGCGTGCCGCCTGGCCCGCCGCCCCCGGGTTGACAGGCCCTATCGCACAGGAATCACCTTTACCTCCCTGGGACATTCCGTCAAGCGCTCGTAGCCGTCGCTGGTGATCAGATAGGTGTCCTCGACATGTACCGCAAACCCCTGGTAATAGATGCTGGGCTCCACCGTCACCACCATGCCCGGGCGCAGGATGGTCTTGTCGCCGGCGCCGATCTCGGGTCCCTCGACACCTTCCAGCCCCACGCCACGGCCGGTACGATGCACAAAGCTGTCCACCAGGCCGGCCTTGCCCAGGATTTCCCGCGCCACCAGGTCCGGACCTTCCGCCGGCAAGCCGGGCTTCAGGACCGCCAGCGCGGCATCGTAGGAATGGTTGACGATGTCGTACATCTCCTGCTCCGGCGCCGTCAGCGGGCGCAGCGCGGCATTACGGGAAAACCCGATGCGATAACCGTACAGCTGCGGGATGCGGCAGAAGTCCAGCAGCACGACGTCGCCCTCGCTCAGCATGCGTGTGGACGCCGGCGCGTGCACCATGTCCAGCCGTTCGTTGGATGTCAGTATCTGCAGGCCGTCGTTGATGGGATGATCGATGGGCAGCGGGTTGTCCTCATGCTCGATCATGTATTCCGCATGCAGCCGCGTCGCCTCCGCCCTGCCTCGTTGGGCGATCTCATATTCGCGCACGCCCGCGCGTATTGCCCTGAACTCTTCCTGCAGCTCCGCGACGGCCATGCGCCCGCTGATACGCATGATCTCGATTTCCTCGGGCGCCTTGATGACACGCAAGGCCTCGATCACGGACGAGGCTTCCTCGAATTTCAGCCCCGGCAAGGTATCGCACAGCATGCCGTACAGCCGCGCCGAGATAAAGCCCAGTTCCGCGCCTGCGCGCCCCCGCGCCAGGCCTTTCTCCTTGAGCACGATATCCAGCAGCTCAAGGCCGCCGAATACCTCGCCAGCTTGCGGCGACCATTCCACGTGATGCCGCACGTCGCGCAGCCAGGTCCTGCGGCTGGCGAAGTTCAGCTCGATCTTCGGCACGATCAGGACCGGATCGCCCTTGGCCGGCACCACCAGGGCCACCAGGCGCCGGGGGCTGGCGTATTCCGGCCGGGTGGAATAGCCCCAGACACCGGACAGGTAGCGCACGTGCTCGGGCTTGATGACCACCATGCAATCGAGCCCGCGGCGGGCAAGTTCGGCTTGCGTGCCGCTGACGCGGGCTTTGTACAGCGCTGGATTCACGGTTGCCTCTCTTTGTGTCGGTTGAAGAGATGCCCCTATCATTCGTCCGGCAGAGCTATTACGTCCAATCGCATTTTTTGCAATCGCTATTTGCCAGTGTTATAGCGATAATGAGATACGACTATCGCCGGATATCCCGCATGGCTTACTCCCCCGATCGCCGCATCCGTATCTCGCTCAGGCAGGTGGAAGCCTTCCGTTCGGTGGTGCTGACCGGATCGGTATCGCGCGCGGCGCAACGCCTGTTCATCTCGCAGCCCGCCGTCAGCCGGCTTATCGCCGATATGGAAGCGGCGATCGGATTCACGCTGTTCGACCGCGCGCGCCGCTTTCAGCTGACGGCCGAAGGGCAACTGTTATTCAATGAAGTGCAGCAGGCTTTTTCCGGGCTGGAATGGATCACCCGGCGCGCCGAGGACATCGCCACCTTCCGTGTCGGCCACTTGCGCATCGCGTCTTCCCCCGCCCTGGCGCTGGGGCTGCTGCCGCCCATCATCCGCGCGTTCAATTCGACGCATGAGGGCGTCAGCCTGGCGTCGCAGGTACGCAGCTCGCCGGACGTGGCGCAATGGGTGGCCAGCGGACAGATCGACGTGGGGTTCGCCGCGCTGCCCGTGAACCAGAGCGGCGTGCAGGTGCGGACATTCCAGCCGCTGCCGGCAATCTGCATGGTGCCGCGCAGCCATCCCTTGTCGGCCGTACCCTATGTCACGCCCGCAATGCTGGCATCCGATCCCCTGATTTCCCTGGGATCGGACAGCATGTTGCGCACGCTGGTGAACGAAGCCTTCGAAAATGCCGGCGTACCGGTGGTGTCGTCGGTCGAAACCACGATGTCGGCGCAGGCCGCCATGCTGGTGCATGAAGGCATGGGCATCGCCATCATCGACCCATTCACCGCCATCGCCTTCCAGCATCCCGACCTGGTGCTCAAGCCGCTGCAGCCCTTCGTTGCCTACGACTATGCGATGCTGGTGCCCGAGCATAGCGAGCCGTCGCGGCTGGCGCATGCCTTCATCGACGAGACGCTACGCCGCGTGCAGGAAGTCGAACGGCTGGTCCACGCCATTTACCTTGGCCTGCGGACACAGCGTGACGAGACATAACATTCGCAAATGGGGCACGCAATATTCACTATTGGACCGCGCGGGAAGGTCTGTGCACACTGTGGCCTGTCGACATGCCCAAAGCAGCAGGTATACGTTTTCCGCCATGCAATGCTTTATCGCCGATACCTTCACCGACGGGCCGGATAGCGGCAATCCGGCCGCGGTGTGCCATTTCGCACGCTGGCCCGCGGACGCGGCCATGCTGGAAATCGCCGCGCGGATGAGGTATTCCGAGACCGCGTTCACCATTCCGGCGGACGACGGTTTCGATATACGGTGGTTCACGCCCACGCGCGAAGTCGACATGATCGGCCATGCCACGCTGGCGGCCGGCTGCGTCGTGCTGGAACAGATGTATCCCGAGCGCGACGCCATTGCATTCCGGTCACGCGGCCAAGTGCTGTCGGTACGGCGTGACGGCGATGGCCGCTATACGCTGGAGATGCCGTCCTTGCCGCCGCATGCGCTGCCGGCGGACGACCCGGACCGCGCGGCCCTGGCACAGGCCCTGGGCGCCGTGCCTTTGGACGTACTGGCCGCGAAACACTACCTGTGCGTATACGAAAGTGCCGCCGATGTGCTGGCGATGGCTCCTGATTGCGCGGCACTCGCGCGCCTGGAAAAGCCGGCCGTCATCGTCACGGCACCGGGTGCGGGTGCGGATGACGCGGATTTCGTATCGCGCTTTTTCGCGCCCGCCAACGGTGTTCCGGAAGACCCCGCGTCCGGCGTCGCCCATCTGTGCCTTGCGCCCTATTGGGCGCCACGCCTGGGCCGGCGTGTAATGAGAGGCCGCGCCCTGTCGGCGCGCGGCGGCCTGATCGACGTGGAATATCGCGGCGCCACCGTGGTGCTGGGCGGCCGCGCGCTGATCCTGGCCGCGCTCGCGCCATGACGATCGGCGCTGCTTCTTATCGCGACACCATCTCTCGCACCGCGCATTTCGCGGCATTCGTGCCTTCTTCCATGGCGTGTTCCAACAGGCCCCGATAGCCCGAGCGCACGGCACCCGCCGCATACAGGCCGCCCGGCGCGGCGCGCAGCGAGTCGTCTGTAACAACGAATCCGGCCGCGTCCCGCCGCACAAAGGCGGGCAGGAATGCGCTGTTGGGCTCCAGGCCGACATAAGCGAAAAATCCGCTGCATGCGATGTCCATGCCGCCCTCGCCCGCCAGGCCCTCCACCCGCACGCTTTCCACGCCGTCGCTGCCTCGTATCTCGCGCGGTTCGGCAGCGTGCCGGACCAGAATGTTGTCGCGCGCGAGTACCGCGTCGACCAGATGCCTCCGGCCGCGCAGTGTCGCCTCGCGATCGACCAGATGCACCTGGCGGCAGTACTGCGCCAGCACCAGCGCTTCCTGCAGGGCCGAATCGCCGCCGCCGACCACCATCACGTCCTGCCCCTTGTATAGCGGGCCATCACAATCGGCGCACTGGCCGACACCGCGATATTCGAATTCCGCTTCGCCCGGTATGCCCAGGCGCTTGAGTCGCGCGCCGCTGGCGACGATCACCGCGCCGGCCAGGCAGCTGCTGCCATCCGCAAGCGCCACATGCCACCGGCCGTTGCGCTGCTCGACCGCGGTGGCGGCCTCGGAAAGAGACGCCGCGCCCAGTTCGCCGACCTCCATCATCAGATCCGACGCCAGGTCCGCGCCGGAGCCGCCCACGTTGCCGTCCAGCTCGTTGATATTGATCACCAGGCCGCCGAACATGCCCTGCTCCACCGTCGCCACGCCACAGCCGTCGCGCAATAACTGCCGCGCGGCGGTCAGCCCCGTAATGCCGGTCCCGATGACGACGATGTCGTGTTCCATTTCAGACATGATGCCCTTCCTCCTCCATCAAGGCGACGCCTTTGCGCACTACGCGCACGTTGCCTTCGCGCACGGTGATTCCGTGTCGATCCATGCATTCCAGGATATCGATCGCCAGCTTGCGGTTGACGCCGCAGCGATCGCGGAACTGAGCCGCGGTGAACTGTCCGCCGGGCTGTTCGTTCGCGACGTCGCCGGCCAGCGCCACCAGGCGCGCGATAGTCGCACGCGAGCAGAAGCGGCCCGGCCCCACCAGATAGACATCGCCGCCGCGCAGCTTGCGATACAGCATGTCTTCCAGCACGGCCTGCTTGATATTGGCGACCGCCGCCACCTCTTCGATCGGTGGGATCTTGAAGCCCGCGGCATCCAGCAGCGGCACCACCTTTTGCCACAGGGCCTCGTCGGACGAACGTACCGAGGCACGCAGGCGCGGCAGCGATACCAGGCTGCCGTTCAGCTCCAACTTTTTCTCATGCATCAGCATGCGCAGCATGGCCGCGAATATCGGCTGCGGCAGCCGCGGCGCGCAGCGCCGCGCGACAGTGGCGATATCGGCGCCCAGGAAACGCGGATCGGCTCCGTGCTGCGCCTCCAACGCCGCGATCACGCGTTCGCCTATGGCGCCGACCATGGCGCGCGGAAAACCCAGCCTGGGCGTCTTGCCGAATTCGATCACGCCAGCCGTGCGCAGCAGACTGTCCAGCCGGTCCGGCGCCAGATTGTGGCGGCGCTGGAATTCACCGATATCCAAGCCACCGGGGGAACATTCCAACAGGGCGCGCAAGGCATCGGCCGCATCGCCCTTTGCCAGCGCGTCGATCTGCGCCGCGCGCAGCGCCGGATCGATGCGCCGCCGCGGCACATAAGGATCGATGACCAGGCCGCCGCCCAGCGTGCGCCGCGCCGCCTGGTCGCGCAGGATATAGCGGTCGCCTTGCAGCGCCGCCACCGGCGATTCCAGCCGCAGCTGCACCACGGCGCAAGCACCGGGCGCCACTGACGCGCCGCGGCCGATCGCCACGCGCGCCAGGACTTCCGCCGTGCCCAGATGCAGGTGGACCGGAGTCCAGTGCTTCAATTCGGCGGCTTCGGTGTTCAGCAGCCGCAGGCTGACATCCAGCCGCTGGGCCGGCGCATGGATCAGCGGCGCGACCACCCAGTCGCCGCGCCCGACATCTTCCAGGCCCACACCCGCCAGGTTCAGGCCGCAGCGTTCGCCCGCGTTCGCATGGCGCGCCGCCTGGCCGTTCTTCTGGATGCCGCGTATGCGCACTTCGGTGCCGCGCGGCGACAGGACCAGGCGGTCTCCCACCGTGACCGTGCCGTCGAAGATCGTGCCCGTCACCACCGTTCCGCTGCCCGCGATGGTGAATGCGCGGTCCACCGCATAGCGGAAATTACGGCCCGCCGAACGTTGGCCATGATGGGCACGCGCCGCCTCGGCCAGGGCATCGCGCAGCCCGGCCACTCCTTGCCCGCTATGCGCCGACACCGGCACGATCGTGGCATCCGCCAGGGACGTGCCGGCGGTCAACACGCGGATCTGCGCCGCGACTTCATGCAGGCGTTCGGCCGGCACTCGATCCGCCTTGGTCAGGGCGACAATGCCGCGCGGTACGTTCAGCAGATCGATGATATGCAGGTGTTCCACCGTTTGCGGCATGACACCATCGTCGGCGGCCACTACCAGCATGGCGTGGTCGATGCCGCACACGCCGGCCAGCATATTGCGCACGAAACGTTCGTGGCCCGGCACGTCGACAAAGCCCACAGTGACGCCATCCGGCGTGTCCCAGTAGGCGAATCCCAGATCGATGGATATGCCGCGCTTTTTCTCTTCGGGCAGCCTGTCCGTATCCACGCCGGTCAAGGCCTTCACCAGCGTGGTCTTGCCGTGGTCTATGTGTCCCGCCGTCGCGATGATCATGGTGCCGCGCAGGAAAAGCCTGAGGACGCGTGCGCCGCCGGCAGCGGGGGCCGGCACGCGCGGCGCCAGGTAAACGGGCGGAAGGGAGTGGGAGTCGAACCCACACAGGACCGTCGACGGCCCACACCGGATTTGAAGTCCGACCGCCCCGCCGGGAGCGTTTCCCTTCCGAATGTGATTGGTATACCATGGTATGTCATTTATTCTAGTCACGCGCCCCGGCAACTTCAACAAGAAAATCGGCGCGGAACAAGGAGCGCTACGTGGTTGCGCCGCGACATCCTGGCAACCACGAGAGGAGGACCGCATGAGCGACATCAATCGCCGCAGGCTGCTGCAGGGCGCGGCGGCGCTGACCGGCATGGCCCTGGCGCCGCGCTGGAGCAACGCGGCTACCGTGGAGGACTATCCCGACCACGCCATCCGCATGATCATCCCCTACCCGCCCGGCGGCGCGGGCGACATCGTGGGACGCATGATTTCGCCCGGCCTGGGTCAGGCGCTGGGCCAGGCCATCATCGACGACAACCGGCCCGGCGGCGCACAGATCATCGCCACGCAGCTCGCCGTATCGGCGCCGCCGGACGGCTATACGCTATACCTGGCCAGCACCACGCTCAGCGTCAATCCCAGTCTGATGCGGCATCTGAACTTCGATACCCTGAAGGACTTCGCACCGATCACCATTGCCGCCAGTTCGCCACTGATCTTCGTGGCGCACCCATCGCTGGGCGTATCCAACATCAAGGAACTCGTGGCCTATGCCAAGGCGCACCCCGGCGCGATCAACTACGGTTCGTCGGGGCCCGGTACGGGCGGCCACCTGTCCGTCGAACTGCTCAAGTACATGGCGGGCATCGACATGGTGCACGTGCCGTACAAAGGCGCGGGGCCCGCGCTGATGGATCTTATTTCAGGCGTGGTCAAACTGGTATGCACCAGCCCGTTGCCGGCCATGCCGCAAGTCAAGGACGGCAAACTGAAAGCATTGGCGATGACCGGCGCGCAGCGCTCGTCCATCGCTCCCGATCTGCCCACCGTCGCCGAACAGGGCTACCCCGGCTACCAGTCCACGCTTTGGTATGCCCTGCTCACGCAGGCCCGCACGCCCCCCGCCATCCAGCAACGCATCCACGATGCCGCGATCAAGACGCTGCGCGACCCCGCGCTGACCCAGCAGTTCGTCAGCCAGGGCGCCGAGGTGGTTGCCAATTCGCCACGGGAAGCTCATGCTTTCATCAAAGCGGAGATCGAACGCTGGGGCAAACTGATCGAACGCATCGGCTTGAAAGGCACCGCCTGACAAGGCCCTGACGACACCCCGAGAATATTCGCCGGCCCCGTATATGGCACGTATCTGGCTGCTTTCTGGCCCGTACCCGGCACATACGACCATCACCAATCAACGGCGCGCACCGCATCGCGCGCCCGCAGGCAACACGGAGGAAGACATGCCCGCAACACTGACCCTTTACGATCCCACCGCTCCGCGCGCGCCCGAGGCCGCCACCGAGGACGACATGGCCGCCACCCGCGCCGCCGTGCAACAGGTGCTGTCCGGACTCTCCGGCAAGGTGATCGGCTTCATCGATAACGCCAAGCCCAATTTCCGCTTCCTGGTGGAAGACCTGGGCGAACTGCTGGTGTCCAAGTACGGCGCCGCTCGCACCGTCGTGCACCAGAAGCGCGCGGCCTCGATCGCCGCCGACCGCGATGTCATCGAACGTTTCGCGGCCGACTGCGATCTTGTGATCTGCGGCTCAGGAGACTGAGGCTCCTGCACATCGTGGAGTGTCCACGACAGTGTAGAAATAACGAAGCTTGGCCGTCTCGGCGTGACGGTATGCTCCACCACCTTTACCGGCCTGGGCCGTGCCCAGTCCAAGGCGATGGGCTGCGCGCAGATGCCGATACTGGTCATCCCCCATCCGTTCGGCACGCGCACGCGCGACGAAATCCGCGACATCGCCGCGCAATGCGCGGAACAGCTCATGGCCCTGATGGCCAAGGAAAAGCAGCCATGACTTCCGGCGTACAGCAGGCGGAAGAACACGCCGCCACCTTCCAGGCCGAGGATGACCTGGAAGCCATCAACCGCCTATACCAGGAGCGCAACTGGGGCGATGGCCTGCCCATCATCCCGCCGACCGCGGAGCGCGTCGAACGCATGCTGGCCGGCACCCATCTCGCGCGCCACGACGTAGTCGCGCGCCTGGCCCCGGCCTTCGGTGCGGCCACGACCGAACGCATCGCGATCAATGCCGTCATGGCGGGCTGCGAGCCGCGAACCATGCCGGTACTGATCGCGGCGGTGCAGGGTTTGGCCGATGCCGATTTCAATCTGCAGGCGATCCAGGCAACGACCAACCCGGTCGCGATCTGGGTGATCGTCAGCGGTCCCCTGGCCGACACGCTGGGCTTCAACTCGGGCTGGAATTGCCTGGGCGAAGGCAACGCCGCCAACGCCACCGTGGGCCGCGCGGTGCGGCTGCTGCTGCGCAACGTCGGCGGCGCTCTGCCGGGCCAGATGGACCGCGCCACGCAGGGCCAGCCGGGGCGCTATACCATGTGCTGCGCCGAAAACGAAGCGCGCAGCCCGTGGCCGGCGCTGCGCGCGGAATACGGCTTCGGCGCGGACGACAGCACGGTAACGGTGGTCGGTATCGAAGGCACCATGAACATGAACACACACAGCAAGCAGGTGGACGAACTGCTGCGCGTGTTCGCCGAGACGATGGTGCATCCGCCCAGCAACGAATATGTGCATGGCGGCGAACCCTGGCTCATGATCAGTCCGGAACACGCGGACATCTGCATGCGCGGCGGCTTCGGCAAGGAACAGGTCCGGCAGCGGCTGTGGGAGCTGACCAAGATGCCGGCCAGGGACATGGCCGAACGCGATCTATACCGGGCACGCGCGTCGCGGCGCAAGGAACTGGGAGAGATCCAGGCCGATACCCTTCTGCCGATCTCGCACGATCCCAAGGACATCCGCATCATGGTGGCCGGCGGGCCAGGCACGCATTCGGTCTACATCCCCTGCTTCGGCAATTCGCGCGCGGCGACCCGGCGAATCGATATGCCTGGCTAGCCAGGACCAGGCAGCCGGGCCTTTCAGGCGTACCAGTACAAGCGGGCCGGGTTGTCCACCAGGACCTTCCGCAGGACGGCAGCATCATCCGTATAAAGGGGCAGCAGATCCACCAGCTTGCCGTCGTCGGGGATTTCGCGCACGTTGGGATGCGGCCAATCGGTTCCCCACACAACGCGGCCGGGCGCCGATTCCAGGATGCGCCGCACGAACGGCACGGCGTCGGCGTACGGTTGCGCCTGCCGCGACAGCGCCGCGGATATGCGTTCCGGGCCGCTGATCTTCACCCAGGCGCGCTCATGCCGCAGCACGTCCAGCAAGTCGGCCAGGGCCTGCTGATCCAGGCCGTCTTCGACCATGGTCCGCCCCATGTGATCGATGACGAACGGCACCGGCAACGACTCCAGGAAGCCGCGTATCCGCGGCAGATGGGCCGCGGTGACGTGCACCTGTATGTGCCAGCCCAGCGGCGCGATGCGTCCGGCGACCGCGCGCACCTCGTCCGGATCGGCGGACTTGCCCAGATGCGGCATGAAGTTGTAGCGCACGCCGCGCACGCCTTGCGCATGCAGCCTCTTCAGTTCATCGGTGGACACATCGGGCGCCACCAGCGCCACGCCGCGATAGCGATCCGGCGCGCGCGCGATGGCGTCCAGCATCGCGCGATTGTCCGTGCCATGCACCGTCGCCTGCACGATGACCGACCGGTCGACACCCAGCAAACGGTGCAGCGCCTGCAGCTGTTCGATGGGAGCTTCCGGCGGGTCGTAGCTGCGTTCCTCCGCATACGGAAAGCGTGCCACCGGTCCATAGACGTGCACATGGCAATCGCAGCTGCCCGGCGGCAGCGCGTAGACCGGCTTGCTGGGATGCGGATGCGGGGGTGGCACGCTTTTCATGTCGTCTCTTCCTTGTTCTGATGGCCGTACGGATCGGCGACGAGTATGCGGCCAGGCGGCCTGGCCATGGTTGCCTTGTGCAGCCGGGGCCGCTCTATTCCGTTTATGCCGCGCGCGTGGAATTCTCCGCCGTCATGGACACCGCCAGGCGCGAGATTTCCTCAAGCAGCACATCGGCGCCCGGCGACAGCTGCGCGCCGGTGCGCGTGGTAACGCCGATTTCGCGCTGCATGCCTTCCAGCGGAAAATCCAACGTGGTCAAGCCCCCTGCCTGGAACTCGTAGTGCAACTGGTGGACCGACAGAGCCGTCAACATATCCGAATGCAGCAGCAGCCCGCGCAACAGCGCAAGATCCGCGGTTTCCACGGACGGCACCAGCAAGGGCCGCCCCTTGCGGCGGAAAAAGTCATTGAGCTGGTCGCGCAGGGGCGTCGACGCGCGCGACAGCACCCACGGGTAGCGGGCCAGATCGTCGAAACCGACGGGACGTCCGGCCAGCGGATGCCCTGCCCGCGCGATCAGAACGATGTCTTCATGCAGCAGCAGATGGGTGCTCAGCGAGGCATCGCTAAGCGGGCGCAACGCGCCCAATATGAAGTCGACTTCCGCGCTGAGCAGCCGCGCGCACAAATCCCCGTAGGGACTTTCGAGCGTGCGGATCCGCAGCCTGGGATGGCGGTCCAATACGTTGGCGATCGCCGCGGGCAACACCATCGTACGGATCATGGGCAAGGCGCCGACGGTCACCACGCCTTCCAGCGCGCCATTCAGGGCAGCCATGTCCGCCTGGATATTACGCAGCTCCGCCAGCACGCGCTTGAAGCGGATCACCCATCGCTCGCCCACGGGGGTGGGCACCATGCCGCGGGCCGTGCGGCGGAATAACTGCTGCGCCAGCGTTTTCTCCAGTTTGGAGATCGACGCGCTGATGGCGGGCTGCGTCAGCCCGCAGGCATGAGCCACGGTAGACATGTGATGGACGTCGGCAAGCAAGGCGGCGCTGGTCAGGCGGCGTGTGTGAAACAGCGCGGCGGTCGCGGCGACGCCGCTGGCCGCGACCCGACCATCCGGCCCACCCTGGCCGCCCTGTCCACGCCGCAGCACGAACGCTTCGTCGCGCACCGCGTCCAGTTCGATTTCGATGCGGCGCGCGCGTACCAGCACCGCCTCGCCCGCGGCGGTCAACAACATGCCCGTCGCCTTGCGTTCGAACAGCGCAATGCCCAGGCTGCGCTCCAGATGACCGATGGCGCGGGTCACCGCGGAAGAAGCGCGGAATAGCGTTTCCGCCGAGCGGCGCACACCGCCCGCAGTGGCGACGGCGGTGAACACATGCAGGTGATGCAGGCTGACCACGCGCCCTTCGGTGTCGTCTTCCATGCTGTGCCGCAATACCAAAATAAAAATATTAGAACGGCGATCGATATACAAAGCAACCAGCAAGCAGGGGACAGGGCCAATACTTGACGCAAATAGAACACAGAATCGGAGACACCATGGATGCACACCGGAAAAACCAAAGGCAGCAGGCGTTGCCCCGCATGCCGGTGCGCGGCGAAGTGGAAATCCCCATCGGTCCCTGGCCGTCCGCCTAGGGCCGCGAGCCGCCAGTATCGAAAGAAAGGGACATCGAAGAACGTCCCCACCCATGACAATAAGGAGGAGACCCATGACAATCACCCGACGCGCCTTCGCGCTGCGTGGCGCCGGCCTGCTGGCCGCCGCGGCATTCACGCCCCTGGCCCGCGCGGCCGCCTTTCCGGATCGGCCGCTGCACATGATCGTGCCCTTCGCGCCGGGCGGCAATGTGGATACGACCGCGCGCGTGGTCAGCGCCGGACTGACGCAGACACTGGGCGTATCCGCCGTGGTGGAAAACAAGCCCGGGGCGGGCGGCAGCATAGGCGCGGACATGGTGGTGCGTTCGGCGCCTGACGGCTACATGCTGCTGGTAGCCTCGAATGGCCCGATGACGGTCAATCCCTTCGTCCAGCTGCATCTGCCCTACGACCCGCTGCGCGATCTGGCGCCGGTGGGCATGGTCGGCTATGTGCCGCACGTGCTGGTGGTCACTCCCGGCCTGCCCGCCCACACCTTCGCCGAACTGATCGCCCTGTCCAAAAAACGCCGCATCAATACCGGCACGTCCGGCGTCGGCAGCGCTACCCATCTGACGCTGATGCGACTGAATGCGGCGTCGGGAGCGGACCTGGTACACGTCCCCTATCGCGGCGGCGGCGCCCTGATCCCTGACCTGGTGGGCGGCTCGCTGGACGCCACGATGACGGAACTGTCGACGGCCCTGCCTCTACACCGTGCCGGCAAGGTGCGCATCCTGGCCGTCGCGTCGGAACAGCGCTCGGCCATCGCGCCGGACATCCCCACCATGATCGAGTCCGGCGTAAAGGACTTCACCGCGTCCAGTTACGTGGGCCTGCTGGCGCCCGCCAAGACGCCCAAGGACACGGTCGCCCGGCTGCAGCAGGGCTTATCCGCCAGCCTGGACATGCCGTCGATAGCGGACAAGCTGCGCGACTCCGGCCTGGAGGCAGCTACCGCCTCGCAGCGGACGTCCGCGGGTTTCGCCGATTTCCTGCACGCCGAATACCAGCGATCCAAGGCGGCGGCCGAACTCGCCGGCATCAAGCCCGAGTGATGGCGTCCGGATAGACCGTCATCCGACCAAGCAGCCATCCTGATCCGATCCTGCTTTCGGGGATCGGACAGGCAACGCAATGCGCACGCCATTTCATGTGGAGCCAGGCGGTGAAGACACTGAAGAAGCTATACGTGCAGGTACTCATCGCCATCGCCGTGGCGATCGTGTTCGGACTGCTGGATCCGCAGCGCGCGGTCCAGATGAGGCCATTGGGAGACGGCTTCATCGCGCTGCTCAAGATGATGCTGGGCCCCATCATCTTCTGCACCGTGGTGCACGGCATCGGGCATATCAAGGACTTCCGCAAGCTGGGGCGGCTGGGCCTGAAGACGCTGCTTTATTTTGAAGTGGTCAGCACCATCGCCATGCTTGTGGGCTTCACGGTCGTCAACGTGCTGCGGCCCGGCGACGGCCTGCACGCGGCCGCGCTGGATGCGGCCGCGGGCCATACGGCCGGCGTGCTGAAAGCGGCGTCGGCGGACTTCACCCTGACTCATTTCCTGCTGTCCATCATCCCGCACACACTGGTCTCGGCCTTTGTCAGCGGCGACATTCTTCCGGTGCTGTTCGTCTCGCTGCTGGCCGGCACCGCCCTGAGCCTGACCGCCAAGCCGGACTGGATCGCGCTGAAACTGATAGGCGAAGCGCAAACCGTGGTGTTCAAGATGCTGGGCTTCATCATGCGCCTGTCGCCGCTGGGCGCCTTTGGCGCCATGGCATCCGCCGTCGGAAGCTACGGCGGCACCACCCTGCTCTACCTGGCGCGCTACATACTGACTTACTACGCCAGCGCGCTGATTTTCGTTTTCGTCATCCTGGGGCTGGTGGCGGGGCTGGCGGGACTGTCGATCTTCCGCATCCTGGCGCTGATCAAGGACGAGGCCGTGATCGCCATGGGCACCGCGGCCAGCGAGGCCGCCTTTCCGCGGCTGGTTTCCAAGCTCAGCCAGGCGGGCTGCGACGAGGCAGTAGTCGGCTTCGTGCTGCCGGCGGGCTACAGCTTCAACATCGACGGCGCGTGCCTGTATATGGCCTGCGGCGTCGGGTTCATCGCACAGGCCACCGACACGCCCCTGCCGCTATCGCAGCAACTGGCATTGCTGGCCGTCATGCTGGTCACGTCCAAGGGCGGCGCGGGCGCGGCCGGCGGCGCGCTGGTCAAGCTGACCGCCACCCTGCAATCCACCCGCGTACTGCCCTTGAGCGGCATCGGCCTGCTGTTCGGCATCGACCGCATTCTGGCCATCGCCACCTCTACCACGAATGTGATCGGCAACAGCGTGGCGGTGTTGGTGCTGTCGAAATGGGAAGGCATGTTCGACCGCGAGAAATTCGATGCCTGCCTGGGCCGCCGGGCAGACCCCGAAGCACAGCGCGGGATCGCCAAACCCAGCCACGAGACCTTGCCCGACAACACCTGACTCGCCAATCCGCACCTGAGCCACGCGACAACATTCGCCTCGCCGAGAAAATACCCGAATTCACCGCGACCAGACCCGACTCGCCGAAACAACACCTGATCCGTCCACACGCGCGCGGCCACGCCGCGACCTTTCCTGATCTATCGGAGCAACACCCATGCAAGAGCAATCCCGCAATGCCACCCCCGCCGTGGCCATCGTCGGCTTCGGCGAAGTCGGGCCCATCTTCGCCAAGGCCCTTTCCGGCCAGGGCTGCCGGGTCAGCATCTACGACATCAAACTGGATAACGCCGCCACGCGCGAGCAGATCCTCAAGCGCGCGGAAGCCAATGGCGCGCGCGCCGCGGCCTCGCTCGCCGAATGCCTGGCCGGCGCCGAACTGGTTTTCTCCGCCGTCACTGCCAGTCAGGCGCGCACCGTCGCCGAAAGCGCCGCGCCGCTGATGGCGCCCGGCCAGACCTTTATCGACCTGAATTCCGTATCGCCCACGGTCAAGCAGCAGAACAGCGTGGCGATCCAGCGCCATGGCGCGCGCTATGTCGAGTCGGCCGTCATGGCGCCAGTGCCGCCCCAGGGCATCCGCGTCCCCATGCTGCTGGGCGGGGCAACGGCGCGCGCCATATCCGCGCAGCTCAATGCCCTGGGCATGCGCAGCGAAGCCGTCGCCGACGACATCGGCCTGGCATCGGCGATCAAGCTGTGCCGCAGCATCATGATCAAGGGCATGGAAGCGATGTGCGTTCAATCCATGCTCGCGGCGCGGCACTTTGGCGTGGACGACCGGGTGCTGGCTTCCATGGCCGCCAGTTTTCCCAGCGTCGGCTGGGATGACGGATATGAAGCCTATCTGATCGGCCGCGTTGCCGAACACGGGCAGCGCCGCTCGGAGGAAATGCGCGAAGCCGCCGCCATGCTGGGCGAAATCGGCATGAACCCGGGGCTGGCCACGGCCATCGCCGACATCCAGGAAGCCCTGGCGCGCAAGGGCGCATCCCTGCATGACGACCTGGACCCCAAGGGGCGCCTGCCGCAATGGCGCACCCTGTTGACAGGAACCGATGCGGGCTAGGCCTGTCAAGCACGGGTATTGCCCCGCATTCCACTCCGGCCGCGACGGGCGGATAATAAGCTCGCTGCACCCCATTGAAGAGCGAAGAACGCCGGGCTGCGCCACGTCGCGCACGGCCGCCTTTGCTCCCGACAATAACGATCAGACCGGAGACATTCATGGATATCGTGCGACGCCGTTTCAACACGGCCGCGCTCGGCCTTGCCAGCATAGCCGTTGCCCCCAGGATCGCTTTCGCGGACGACAAATGGCCGTCCAAACCCATCCGCATCATCGTCCCCTTCGCCGCCGGCGGCGCCAATGA
>DATJHN010000432.1:0-10162 GCA_035493915.1 Bordetella sp. | reverse complement strand
ATTGAGAACTTGCCCGCTTCGCTGGTGGCCTGTTCCGCCAGCGGCACGATGATGCCTACCTGGCGATCTCCGGCCAGCGCGGCGGCGGCGGGCGGCACGATGCGGTCGGGCTCGACCAGCCAGGCGCTCTGCGTGACGAGCCCGTGGAATTCGCCGGTGCACAGGATCAGGATGACCGTGCAGCCGCTGGCCTCCAGTTCGGCGATTTTCGCGGCCAGCGCCGTTTGGACGGCGGCTTTGTCGATGATGACGGAAGTGCCGTCCAGCAGGCGCGTGACCAGCAGGGGTTGGCCCGGCCTGGGCGCGAAGCGCGCCGCGATGTCTTCCGATGACAGGCCGTCCAGCACGCCGGCATGCAGCGCGCGCACGCCTGGCGGCAATGCCGCCTGCAGTATGGGCGTGATGTCGGCGCGCGGCGCCTGGCCTATCGTGATGGTGCCAAGTAATGGCCGATCGTCCATCATGCATATCTCCCTTGTGAAGTCACGAGCGCCGCGTCGCGGCGTCGTGAATGCTGCCACTGCGATGTCATGAATGCTGCCACTGCGACGTCATGAATGCTGCCGTTGCGGTGGCCGGTGCGCGCAGCCGCGCCCCGGCATTCGATGCGCCGCGCCTACTGGCGCTGCTGCAGGTGGGCCAGCGAACCGTACATGGCCACCAGGCGGTCGTATTCCTCGCTGTCGTGGAATTTGCAGGTGCCGCGCGTGAATTCCTTCGCCACTTCCACCGCGAAGCGCACCGTCGCGGCGATGTCGGCCTCGTCGCTGGCGCCCGTGCCGCAGCCCGGCACGACGCTGATTGCGGAAATGGCGACGCCCACGGTGGGCGCCTTGGTCGCAACCGACGGCTGCAGGATGCTGTTCAGGTGATAGATGCCGTTGCCGTACGGCGTGATGTCCTGCGTGGTGATCGGGAAGGTCACCGCATTCTTGCCGCTGGTCATTTCCATGATGCGCACCAGGTCCTCGGACACGCGCAGGATATAGCCCTGCTTGACGGTGGGGGAGATCGCGTAGCCTTTGTGGTTCAGGATGCGGTTGCCCTTGGTCGTGTCGATGGACAGCACCGCATCCATTTCATCCGAGACCTCGTTCTCGTTCAGGGTCTCGGTGTCCATGGGCGAATCCATGAAGTCCACAGGCTCGTGCGGACGAGTCGGTGCATCGGGACAAATGTGCGTGCTGATGACGACATCGCCCGGCAGGCGGTCGCCCTGCGTGGCCATATGCGCCAGCTTCAGCGCCGCCGCCACCGCGGCCACCGCGCCGTCGCCGTCGGACACCAGGCCGATGCGGGTGGGGCGAGCACCGATGCCGCCCAGACGGCCGACGATGCCCAGCGTGGGCGCTTTGCCTCCGGCCTGCTTGCCCTCGGTGCCCTGGATTTCAATGCGTACGAAATCCGTCTTTCCTTTCGGGCCCGAGATCGTCTTGACGGCGACCTTGGCATGCGCGGCATAGGGCTGCAGCAGATCGACCACGGTCTGGCCGTTAGCGTAAGCGCTGTCCAGCGCGTCAAAGACTTTCAAAGTATGGGTAAGGCTCATATCGAATCTTCCATATAAGTTAGGTAATACATGGTGCTAGCACCCCCCCACGACGCATGAAACGGTGTGGCCAAATCGAGGACGCCGCCGGAGCCGGCTTTGCCGGTCCGCCAGCGTCGCCCCGTTGAGGGGGAAGCGCGTAGCGCTTCGGGGGTGGGCTTCACTTTTTGGATTGGTACTGGATCAGGGAATTGAAGAAGCTGTACAGCGCGTCGCCCGCGATGGTGCCGGCGGCGAAGACTTCCAGGCTGTTGCGCACCTTGTCGCCCCACATGCGCAGCGCCAGCACGCGCAGCGCGATGCCGGCCAGCACGGCCCAGCCGGCCAGCGGATTGGCGATCAGCAAACCGGTGGACAGCAGCACGCCCAGCTGGCGCTTGGGTCCGCCTATCCACTGGATCAGCGCGCCGGGAATGGCCCAGATCAGCAGTTGCATTGCCACGCCCGGGGCGACGCCGGCCTTGATCGTCGCCACATACACGGACGCCACCGGCGGCGTCAGGCCTTGGTCGAAATAGCTGTGGAAGGTGAAATACACCATCGGCATGCTGACCACGAAAGCCAGCATGCCGGCGGCCAGCTGCTGGCGGCGGCCGTCCAGTTCAAAGGCAGGATCCGCGCCGTTGCCGCGCAGCAGGAAGCCCGCTTTCAGGTCATAGCCCATGTCGGCGAAGGCGGGACCGGTAGCCGCCGCGAAGCCGCACAGGATCACCAGCGCCACCGGTGGAAAGCCGATCAGCATGCCGACCAGCAAGGTGATCAGTGCAACGGCGAAGGCGGGAAACCAGCCGGAGTGCATGGCCGCGATGCCGACCAGCAGTTCGTGCACGAAGGCCGCGAACGCCGCATACAAGATGAAGCCGATCAACATGGGAGTAGACATGCCTGTGTACACGCCGCTGCCCAGCGCCAGCAGCGCGGCCAGCACGATGTAGGCGATGGCACCCAGGCGCAGCGTGCGGCGCATGTCTTCCACCGTGCGGGTCGGTGCTGGCACGGCATTGGCGCTTATGGCGGCGGCAGAGTTAACGCCATTGCCATTGCCATCGCGCGTGCGGCTGCCCATGCCGCCGGCTCCGCTCGCTTCGGAACCGGCGGAGCTGTTGCGCGTAGCTGCCGTCCCTGCACTTGCCGCATTGCCCGCGACCGCATCGTCGCCCCGCTTGGAGCGGATCTGCGTGATTACCTGGACCAGCGCCACCAGCCCCGCGCCGATCATCAAGCCGTGCGGGATGTAGAGCGCATTGATGTCCCAGCCCATCAAAGGCTTGGCATAGCCGCGGATAAGCAAACCGACGCCGAACATCGTCAGCGCCCAGATGTTGCCCAGGAAGGCCGTGCCGAAGGCCGACATCGGAATATGCAGCCATGCGCCCACCAGCCCGACACCGATGCCCACGCCCAGCAGCTTGGCCTGGCGGCCGCCGCTGTCGCCCGCCTTGATCGCCTCCGCAGCGGCCACGCCGGGCGGCCATGCGCCCGATGCCGGAAAGACCCGGCTGTCGAACAGGCGGTACAGCAGATATCCGTCCAGCAGCATCGCGGCCGATACGCCGACGAACATGGGCAAGACCAGGTCCATGCGGCCGAACAGGTACGGGATGGCAATCGGCAGCAGCAGGCTGTTGGCGGCGCCGAAGGTCGCGGATGAAATCGCGCTCTGCGCCAGGTTCTGCTCGTGTATCGACCGGAAGCGCGCGAACATCGACAGCGGAATGCGCGCCAGGATCATGGCGACCAGCGCGCCGATGATGGATGTATTGGGCGTGACGCCCAGCGACACCAGCAACTGGATGCCGATGATGGCGCCGAAGACGCTCAATAGCGCCAACAGGATGAACGTGCCTCCGCTGAATACACGCGGATGAGAGACTGAATGCTGCATGGATATTCCCTTGTATGGTTTTTGGATGACGTCAGGACTGTCGCGCGTATCGTTCGCGCTATTTACTGCTTGTCGAGGTTATGACTGCTTGTCGAGACTACTGATCGGTTGTCGAGTGTTGACTCTGGAAGGCGCGCGGCGTATTCCAGAACGCGTCGCCAGCGGCTCGGCCGATGGCGCGGGCATGGCCCACCAGGCTCTCGGCCAGCGCTTCCGCGAAGCCGGGGTGGCTTAACGAGGCCGGAAAACTCAGGCAGAACGCCAGCGTTTCCCCGCTCTCCGGATTCTGCACCGTGGCGCTGACCGAGCCCACGCCCGCCAGCGATTCATCCACCGCGTATGCCCAGCCCTGTTCACGCGCCAGGCGCAGCAGGGCCAGCAGCGCCGGCGTGTCGCGCGGCGCCTGGGAATGGGATGCTTCGCCTCCGCCTCCGCCCAACGGGCCGGGGAAACGTGCGGCCACCACACTGTCATCCAGGCGCGCAAGCAAGGCGCGGCCAGTGGACGTGGACCAGGCCGGCAGGCGATGCCCCGGCAGCGTCACCACGCGCAACGGATGCGAGCCGTGATGCGCGCGCACAACCACGACGTGTCGCCCGCCGTCATCCAGCACCGAGATATAGCCGGTATGGCCGGTTTCCTTGACGAGCGCTTCCAGTGCGTCCTCCATGCGGCGCAATAGCGGCGTGTGCGCGCGAGCGTGGTGAGCCACTTCAAGCATTAGCAGGGACGGGCGATAGGCCAGCGAACGCGGATCGCGTTCAAGCAGGCCGCATTCCAACATCTGTTTCAGCAGGCGGGAGGCCGAGCTTTTCGGCAGTCCCAGTCCTTGGACCGTATCCGTGACGGTAAGGCTGTGCTCCCGCTCAACCAGCAGGCGGAACACCTTTGCGGCGGTTTCCAGAGTGCTCATGCGAAAGTCATCATTTGTTCCAAAAAATGGAACTGAGTATTGAAATTCGGGACAAAGGCAATTCTAGCGTAGAGTCGGAGCAGACTGGTTGCCAATAAGAGTGCCGTCATTTCACGTCTTGATGTAAGGCGCTGAACCTTGCATTGCGCCGCACCATTGAAAGCCGGGACGCGCCGCATTCTCCAAACGTCAACGCCAGTTCAGGCTTATTTCTGTAACATCAACCGATTAGCAGAGACGGCTATCCACGCCGGCGGCCCGATGCATATCGCGCCGCCTTTTACTTTGATGAGGCGACCATCATGATGAAGCACGAACTGAAGATTTCTTCGATGAAAGAGCAATGCTCCGAGGCGGAGTGGGAAGCCCGGGTAGACCTGGCGGCCTGTTATCGCCTGATCGCGCACTATGAAATGTCGGACATGATCGCCAACCACATTTCGCTGCGCGTCCCGGGCGAGGATGGCGCGTTCCTGATCAATGCCTACGGCATGCTCTACGAAGAAATCACGGCTTCCAGCCTGCTGAAGATCGACCATCACGGCAACATCCTGAGCAAGCCCGATTTCGGTCCGCATCTTGCCTATGGTGTGAACAAGGCCGGCTTCGTGATCCACAGCGCCATCCATGAAAAGCGCCCGGAAGTCGATTGCGTCATCCACACGCACACCTGGGCCGGCATGGCCGTGTCGTCGCTGGCCTGCGGCCTGCTGCCGCTGAACCAGACGTCCATGCGCTTCCTGAAGATCGGTTATCACGATTACGAGGGCGTGGTGCTGGACCTGAGCGAACAGGAGTCCCTGTGCCGCGACCTGGGCAATAACGAAGCCCTGATCCTGCGCAACCACGGCCTGCTCACCGTCGGCCGCAGCATCGGCGAAGCCTTCAACTGGATGCACCGCCTGGAAGTTTCCTGCCGCGCACAACTGGCCGCCATGGCCTGCAACGCCCCGTTGAACCCGGTATCCAAGGACGTGATCCAGGCTACCTGGAACCAGTACCAGCCGGGCACGCGCCGCCCCTACGGCCAAATGGAATGGCCCGCGCTCCTGCGCCTGGCCGACCGCCTGGACCCGTCGTATCGGACGTAAAGGTTTTTGCCGTCACGCGGCCCCAAGGCGAAAGAATGCGCTCCCTTCGGGAGGCAGCAAGCCGAAGGTGCGGCGTGGGGGTGCATTTCGCCGCCGGACCGCCCCAAGGGGCGGTGCGGGGCGTTCTTTCTAGCAGTTCGGAGATTTTTGAATGAAGCAGTTCAAAGGCGCCCTCAAGGCGCTGGGGATGGTCGTCGCCCTCGGTCTGGGCACTCACACCGCATACGCCGCGGACAACTATCCCAGTAAGCCGATCCGCCTCGTCGTGCCTTATGTGCCCGGCGGCAACCTGGACATCACCACGCGTGCCATCACGGCGGCGATGGGACGTTATCTCAAGCAATCCATCGTGGTGGAGAACCTGGGTGGCGCCGGCGGTTCGATCGGCGCCGGCAATGTGGCGCGTGCCGCGCCGGATGGCTATACGGTATTGTCGACCACCATCGTTCCGCTGGTGGTCAACCCGACCCTGGTGCCAGGCACCCGCGTCAAGCTGGGCGATTTCGATCCCGTCGGCATGCTGGGAGTAGTGCCTTCCGTGCTGGAAGTGAACGCCAAGAACAAGCACGGCATCAAGGACTTCAAGGGCTTCCTCGATTACGCCAAGGCACATCCCGGCGATATTTCCGTCAGCCATGCCGGCAACGGCACAACCAATCACATCGCGGCGCTGCTGATCGAAGAAGCCTTCGGCATCCAGCTGAACCCGATTCCGTACAAGGGTTCGGCACCCGCCCTGGCCGATCTGCTCGGCGGCCAGGTGGACGCGATGGTGGATCAACTGACCAGCTCGCAGCCGCAGATCGAGAACGGTTCGCTCATCGCGCTGGTCTCGACGTCCGCCAAGCGCGTGCCGCAATTGCCCAACCTGCCGACCGTGGCCGAAATGGGCAAGCCCGATTTCGAGATGGTGACGTACTCCGCGCTTATGACGCCCAAGGGCACGCCGCTGGCCGTGCGCCAAGTGCTGAACGATGCGCTGGAAAAGGCCGTCAACGACCCCGAAGTACAGCGCCAGCTGCAGAACGTCGGCGCTCAGGTTGTGCCTTCGACGGTCGACCAGGCCGCCCAGATCTTCGCCAAGGAAGAGGCCAAGCTACAGCCGCTGCTGACCTCCGGCGTGTTGAAACCCCAATAAACGGATAGCGCGATGACCAAGCCTTGTTTGCCGCCTTTGTCTGACTTCACCCCGGTGCGTTATCAGGTACCGGCCGGCGCCTGTGATTCGCATGCGCATGTGTTCGGCCCGTATTCGCGTTTTCCGCTGAATGACGACCGCAGCTATACCCCGCCGGAAAACGGCATCGACCGTTTCATCGCGCATCTGGACCGCCTGGGCCTGACGCGCGGCGTGCTGGTCACCGCCAGCGCGCAGGGCGACGACAACAGCAACGTGCTGGAATCGCTGCGCGCGTATCCGGATCGCTTGCGTGCCGTCGCGGTGGTGCGCGGCGACATCGCCGACGCGGAACTGGATGCGCTGGCGGAGCAGGGCGTGCGTGGTGCGCGCTTCAATCTGTACAAGCACGACGGCAAGGCGGTTTACCGCAATGGCGTCGGCATCGACGATTTCGTCGCGCTGGCGCCGCGCCTGAAGGCGCGCGGCATGCATGCGCAGATCTGGATACACGCACCGGACCTGCCGGAGCTTTCCTCGACGCTGTTGGCGTCGGGCGTGGACCTGGTGGTGGACCACCAGGGGCGCATGAACGTTTCGCGCGGAGTCGATGACGCAGGCTTCCAGTTCCTGTGCAAGCTGCTGGCGGAAGGCAAGGCCTGGACCAAGATATCCGGCGCGGATCGCAATACCGCGGCGGGATCGCCGTTCCCGGATATCGCGCCGTTCGCAACCGCGCTGCTGAAGGCCAACAGCGAGCGCGTGGTCTGGGGCACGGACTGGCCGCACATCAATTACTTCAACGCGGGCCAGGTGCCGGATGACGGCATATTGGTGAACCTGCTGGCCGATTGGATGCCCGACGAGGCCACGCGCAAGCGTGTGCTGGTCGACAATCCGGCGCGGCTGTATGGGTTTGGGGCAATTTGATCGACGGGTCACGTAAAAAGGCCGCATTGCGGCCTTTTTTATTACTGTAAATGGACTGGTGGCGCGACGATGTCCAATCTGGATCGTCGCATCGAAGTTCACTCGGGCTGTCGATCGAACATGCGGGCGCCGCCGTCCGTGCGCAGCACATGCACATCGCGCAGGCGGCGGGTGTAGCCCACCCGGTCGAAAAACTCCAGGATCTGGACGGCACGCTTGCGCCCCAGGCCTGTCGCGTCGCGGAAGCTGGCGGCGCTGACGCCGCCCGCCAGTTTCGCGATCAGCGCGGCTAGTTCTTCAATTCGTTCGTGGTGATAGAGGAGATCCGGCACGATCTGCGCGACGTCGCCTCGGCAGACCAGCTTGCGCAGGATTCTGCGTACTCGCTCTTCCGGCAGATTCTGGCCGCGGGCCAGATCGCGCACCCAGGGCGGATCGTAAGCGCCGGCGTGCAGCAGCGGCAGCAGGCGTTGCGCCACTCCGGCTTCCTCGTCGTCCAGGCGGACGGCATGGCCGGGTAGGTGCAGCCAGGGGCCGTTGCGCACGATGGCGCCGTTCCGCAGCAGATCATTGATCAAGGCCTGGAACGGCGTGTCGGGCAGGGCCGGCAGGGCAAGGCGGCGCAGTCTGGAGCTATGCGCGCCAGGCTCGTCGGGCGCGTCCTGATGTAGACGCGCCAAGGCGGCCACGACGGCGTCGCGCGCCGCTTCCCAATATGCGCGCAGTATCAGCGTGCGCGGCCCCATGTCGGCGCGCGGACCGAGCCACAGCGCATCGTCCGGCGGCCGCAGATCGTCGAGCGGACGGCCGGTAAGCCGCATCAACGTCCTTTCGTCCAGTCCCATGGGCGCCTGGGCGAGCGGTTCACGGATGCCGCCGCCGTCCAGCATGGCGGCGATGGCAGCCAGCCATGCCATGCGTTGAGGCGTGCGGCGTCGGCGCTCGGGCGCATTGGGATCCAGTACGCGTCCGCCGCCCAGCGTGCGGCTGGCTTGCGCGTTGCGCACGATGTAGCGGTCACCGGGCATGGCGCAGACGGGTGTATCGAAGACCAGCTGTGCAAGGGCGGTTTGTCCGGCCGCCAGCTTTTCGTCGGATAGCGGAACGATGTGGGCCATGCGGTGCGCGGCGCCCAGATGAACGTGCATGGCCTGCCAGGTTGTCACCGGCGTGTCCGTCGACGCCAGCAAGTGCAGCTCAACGTCGATATGCCGTGCCGGTTCGAAGCAGCGTGCATCGGCGATCCAGTCGCCGCGCGAGATGGACGATTTATCGATGCCGGCCAGGTTCAACGCGCAGCGCTGGCCGGCCAGGCCGCTTTCGCTGGGCCGGTTCTGGGCATGGATGCCGCGCACGCGGACACCAATGCCGGCAGGCATCAGCATCAGTGCGCCATCGTCCGTGCCATGGCGCTCCTGTCCTTCGCCGCTACGCACCTGGCCCGCGTGGACCGTGCCGGTCACGATGGTGCCTAGTCCGGTCAAGGTGAACACGCGGTCGATCGCCAGCCTGAACAGGCCATCGGTCCGATGCGGCGGAAGTGTCGACGCGGCTTCTTCCAGGCAGGCGCGCAGGGCGCGCGTACCCAGGTCCGGATCGGCAGTCGCGTTTACCGCGAACACCGGTGCATCCTGCAGGAAAGTCCCGGTGGCCAGCGCCCGCGCTTCCTCACGCACCGACCGCACACGCTCCGCATCCGCGCGATCGACCTTGGTGATCGCGATCGCGCCGTGCCTTACGCCCAGCAATTGCAGGATGGCAAGATGTTCCCGCGTCTGCGGCATCACACCGTCATCGGCGGCAATGACCAGCAAGCCGAAATCGATGCCGCCCGCGCCGGCGGCCATCGTGTCCACCAGCTTTTCATGTCCGGGCACATCGATATAGCCCAGGACATCGCCGTTGGGCAGCGGGGCATAGGCATAGCCCAGCTCGATGGAGATCCCGCGCGCTTTTTCTTCTTTCAAACGGTCGGTATCGACGCCGGTCAGGGCGCGCACCAGCGCGGTCTTGCCGTGGTCGATATGGCCGGCGGTACCGACGATCATGGCGGCGGTTCCTGTCTGGGGCTGGCGATACCGATCATGGCAGCGCTTCGCGTGTCGACGGGCCGCTACACCAGCGGTTCCTTCAACTGGTCCAGGAACGCGGGTTCATCGCGCGCTTCCAGGCAGCGCAGGTCCAGCCACAGGGTATTGTCGGTGATGCGGCCAATTACCGGGCGCGGCAGCCCGCGCAAGGCGGTCTCCAGTTTTTCCAGGGCGCGTCCGGGGCGGCCCGTGCCGGCATGGCGGATGGCATAGCCATGGCTGGGCAACTGGTCCACCGGCAGCGCGCCGCTGCCGATCTGGCTGGACATGGACGCAGGCTGGACCGAATAGCCCGCGCCCAGCGCCTGTTGCAGTATCGGCAGCATGCGCTCGGCCTGTTCGCGCATCTGGCCGGCAGGACGCGTCAGCAGGCGCAGCGTGGTCAGCCTGTCGGCCAGCAGTTCCGGCGCGCGGTATAGCGCGAGCACCGGTTCCAGCGCGGCCAGGGTAAGCTTGCCCACCCGCAAGGCGCGCTTCAGGGGGTTCTTCTTGATCTTGCGGATGAGATCGGCGCGGCCCACGATCAGGCCCGCCTGCGGACCGCCCAGCAGCTTGTCGCCGCTGAAGGTCACCAGATCGGCGCCGGC
>DATJHN010000431.1:0-8891 GCA_035493915.1 Bordetella sp. | reverse complement strand
CTGAACGGCGGCACTGCCATCGTGGTGGCGAGCGGGGCTAACGTGGATACGAGCCTGCTTCTGGAAGTGCTGACGCAACCGTGAAAACCCGATCCAACAGCCGCGCAGACATCTCATTGCTCGCCGCGCCCGCGGTTGCGGGGGATGGGTGGATGGACATAGATACGCCCAGCCTGGTCCTCGATCTGGACATATTCGAGACCAATTTGCACACAATGCAGGCGTTTCTGCGGCGGCACGATATCGCCTTAAGACCACACGGCAAGGCGCACAAGTGCCCTGAGGTGGCGCTCCGCCAGATCGCCATGGGCGCGCGGGGGATCTGTGTGCAGAAAGTCAGCGAAGCGGTGCCGTTTATAGAGGCCGGTGTCTGCGACGTGCACGTCAGCAATGAGGTCGTCGGTGAATCAAAGCTGCAATTATTGGCGGCATTGACGCGCCGCGCGCGCATGAGCGTGTGTGTTGACAACGCAAGCAACCTGCTGGACCTGTCGCGCGTGATGGAGTCGCACAAAACCCATATCGACGTGCTGGTCGAGATCGATGTTGGCTCGGGTCGGTGCGGTGTGCGCTCGCCCTCCGCTGCCTTGGATCTGGCGCTCCGCGCGGAAAGCTTGCCGGGCCTGAGCTTCGTCGGCCTGCAGGCTTACTACGGAGCCGCTCAGCACCTGCGCGGCCATGCCGCGCGTGAAGAGGCATGTCGAGCCGGGGCCGCCCTGGCCCAGGCTTGCGTAAAGCTGCTCGCCGACCACGGCTGCCCCTGCCCCATCGTCACTGGTGGCGGTACCGGTAGCGCAGAATTCGATGCTGCAGGAGGCGTCTACACGGAGGTGCAGGCGGGCACATACCCTTTCATGGACGCGGATTATGGCGACAACGAATGGGCGGGCAGCCTGGGCCTGCGCAACAGCCTGTTCTTGGCGGCCACGGTCATGAGCGTGCCCGCACCAGACCTCATCGTGCTCGATGTCGGATTGAAATCGACCACCACGGAGTGCGGCCCGCCTCGCATCCACGCCAGGCCCGGTCTGACGTATGTGGCTGCTAGCGACGAGCACGGGATCGTACGTGTGGCTGGGGATACGCCCACACCGACATTGGGCGAAAAGATCTTGCTGATCCCTTCGCATTGCGATCCCACCTTCAACTTGCATGACGAACTGGTCACGATTCGCGGTGGCGTGGTCGAGGACATCTGGCCGATTTCGGCGCGCGGGCTGAGTCGCTAGCGACGGAATCGCAATGTACGCCAGGCCGTCCGAGACGCGACATGGCAGAAGACGATTTGAGGAACGTGGAATGTTTGACATTCGAGGGAATGGCGTAATCATCACCGGTGGTTGCGGCGGCATTGCATTGGGAATTGCAAAGCTCTTCGCTGGGTGCGGAAAACGAGTGACATTGGTGGACGTCAATATTGATGCAGGGCTTGCGCTTGCGAAAGAACATGCGAACGTAGACTGTATTCAATTGGATATGGCCGACCACTCGGCCGTCGCGGATCGTTTGGGGCCAGTACTGAACGCCGATGGCGCGCCGGAAATCCTTATTAATGCGGTCGGATGGTCGCCCAAATACGATTCCGAGGGCAATCCTTGGAAACCATGGACCATACCGATGGAGCACTGGCAGAAAGTGATGGCGGTCAATGTCGAGGCTCCCTTTCACATGTGCAGGCTCGCGCTTCCGAAGATGATTGAACGTCGCTATGGCCGGATCATCAACATTGCGTCGGTCGTCGCCAGGAATGGCGGTGGCGTGGCGCCGCTTCACTACGTCACCAGCAAATCAGCCGTGCTCGGACTGACGATAGGTATTGCGAAAGACGTTGCTCAATTCAATATTACGGTCAACGCGGTCAATCCCGGCCGCATCGACACACCGATGATTAGTGATGTGTCCGCGGAGACCAACCGCATGTTGATGTCCAGGATTCCGCTCGGCCGGTTTGGCAAGCCTCGAGATGTCGCCGGTAGCGTCCTTTTTCTCGCTTCCGACCTGGCGGATTACATCACCGGTACAGCCATCGAGGTCAACGGCGGGCTTTACGTCGGGCCTTGACCTTCCGGACGAGCACACACAGATGCGGTCCTCTCAAACCATCCTGTTGGCATACCAGGCCGACATCCAGATAGCAGGAGCTCGAAATGGGTAATTCATTGGCCGCGAGTGTCGCATCGCTAGGCTTGGTACTTCCTCAACCCGCGGTACCCCGCGCCAGTTATGAGCCCTGGGTTAAGGTCGGCAAGACGTTGTACATCTCTGGGCAGGTCGCCAAGCACAATGACGAGTACCCATACGTCGGTAGATTGGGACGCGAACTGGATGTCGAGGCGGGAAGAGCTGCCGCGCGCCTTTGTGCCTTGGCAATCCTCGCGCAGCTCGACGCTGCCATCAGCGGCGATTTGCGACGGCTGCAGCGTTGCGTTCGCTTGACGGGGTACGTAAACGCCACGCCAGAGTTCGTGGAGCATCCGCGAGTTATCGACGGCGCGTCCGAATTGATAGTGCAAGTGCTGGGCGAAGCCGGACGGCATGCACGAACGGCGGTGGGTCTCTCTAGTCTTCCCCGCGGAGTAGCGGTCGAAGTGGAAGCCATATTCGAGCTTTCCGAATGAATGACCACTTCGATGCAGATCCTCAGTGAGAAGGTGCATCATCCGGAGCTGAAAAGTATGAAGATGCCTATCAATCAATTCAAGCGCTCGTTACTTGCTGGTAAGCCACAAATCGGAATCTGGTCTACGCTGCCGTATCCGCTGGTAAGCGAGCTCATCGCCGGTGCCGGCTACGATTGGGTGTTGTTGGACGCCGAGCATACCGCGACCGACGTACCGCAGATGCTCGGCCAGTTGCAAGGATTGTCATCCGGCTCCCCGCGCGAGGGAAAGCAAGCCAGTGCTCCAGTTGTTCGGCCGCCCTGGAATGATCCGGTACTGCTGAAGCGCTATCTCGACATCGGTGCCCAAAACTTTCTTCTGCCGTTCGTACAGTCTGCGGAAGAGGCAGAAAATGCCGTTCGCTCCGTCAGATATCCTCCGCATGGCATACGCGGCATGGGCGGGTCGGTTCGCGCGTCGAACTTCGGACGAGTGACGGACTATGCCAACCTGGCCAACGATCAAATTTGTACTCTGGTACAGGTGGAAACCGCCGAGGCGCTGGATCAAATCGAGAGGATCGCCGGGATCGAAGGCGTTGATGGCATCTTCATTGGGCCCGCAGACCTTTCCGCGAGCTTGGGGCATGTGGGCCGCCCGACCCACCCGGAGGTGGAAAACCTCATCTGCGATGCGATTCGGCGGATACGACGTGCGGGGAAGGCACCCGGCATCGTGGTAACCGAGGAGCACCGCGCCCGCAAGTACCTTGAAACGGGGGCCTTGTTCGTTGCCGTTGGGATAGACACAGTGATGCTGCGGGACTCTCTCGATGCCACCGCGGCGAAGTACTCATTGGCCGACCCGGCTTCGGCGGGAGTGTCGAGCAGCAGCTACTAAGTTCGATGCGCGTCTGGCGACGTGCCTCGCGATAAATTCCCAACTCGACCTGCCAGAACGATGACTCATCGAGCTATCCAGATGCCGCTTGTCAATCCTGCGGCCAAGTCACCGCATGCGGCAGTGAGGCCGGAATGGCTGGCCTTGCGGCATGAGCCTATCCTGGAACCCGACCTGCCCATCGTCGATCCTCATCACCATTTGTGGGACCGACCGGGAGCACGCTACATGCCTTACGAGCTGCTCGATGATATAGGCTGCGGCCACCGCATCCTGGGCACGGTTTTTGTTCAGTGCCGCTCCATGCTGCGCGCAACGGGGCCAGTGGAGATGGCGCCGGTGGGCGAGGTGGAGTTTGTCAACGGCGCGGCAGCGATGGGAGCTTCCGGCCTATATGGTCCGGGGCGCATTTGCGCCGGCATAGTCGGCGGTGCGGACCTGATGCTGGGCGACCGCGTGGCGCCCGTGTTGGAAGCCATGATCGAGGTCTCCGGCGGACGCCTGCGCGGCATCCGTAACGCCACCGTTTGGCACGTCGATCCCGTCCTGCGTTCTACCATCGCAACGGTGCCCGCCGGTTTGCTGCGCGAGCCGGGATTTCAGCGCGGCGCCGCGCAACTTGGGCGGTACGGGCTGGTTTTGGACATCTGGGCTTATCACACGCAACTGGACGATGTGTACAGACTGGCCCGCGCGATCCCGGAAGTGACCGTCGTAATCGACCACTTTGGCGGACCGATCGGGACGGGGCCCTACCGAAGGCGGCGCGATGCCATGCTGGCTGAATGGCGGGCGGCCATGCGTAAGCTCGCCGAACTGCCGAACACCCGCGTGAAGTTGGGCGGAGGCGGCATGCCTGTCCTGGGCTTTGACTTCGATCAGGCCATTGTGCCACCCGGATCGATGGACCTGGCCGCCGCTTTGCGTCCCTACGTCGAAGATTGCATCGCCTGGTTCGGGCCCAGCCGCTGCATGTTCGAAAGCAACTTCCCTGTCGACAAAGGCATGTTTTCCTACGCAATTGCCTGGAATGCATTCAAGCGTCTTGCGGCCGGCATGGCGGAGGACGAGAAGACCGCGCTCTTCAGCGCAACGGCGATATCGACCTACCGCCTGCAGGATCAGCTGTCTTAGTAATATCCGATCTGGGCGTGCGAAGGAGCCGTTCATCAGGCGCCCGAAATCGCGCGGTGCTAATCTCTGCGCCATGCCGGAAAAGCCCATCAAAACCTCCCAGCGGGTATTCGAAATACTCGAGGCTTTTGAAACCGAACAGCGCCCCATGGCGTTGAAGGATTTCACGCGGTGCTTCGGCTATCCACCCTCGAGCGCGTCGGCGCTGCTGAAAAGCCTGGTGACGCTGGGCTACCTGGACTACGACCGCTTTTCCCGCACCTATATGCCGACCATGCGCATGGCATCGCTGGGCACCTGGGTGCAGCGTGCACTGTTCGGCCAGAACGAAGAGGTGCTGCGGCTGATGCAGCGGCTGTCCGAAGCCTACGGCGAAACCGTCACGCTGTCCGCGCAAAGCGACCTGTACGTGCAATACGTCTACCTGATCCCGTCGCGCCTGCCGATCTGGTATGCGGTTCCTATCGGCACGATCCGGCCGATCGCGCGGTCGGGCAGCGGCTGGGCCATGCTGGGTGCCCGCACCAATGAGGAGATCGTCGACTTGGTGCGGCGCATCAACTTCCATGAGCCGGATCCAGCCCGCAAGGTATCGCTGGCCGAGCTGATGCTGCACGTCGAACAGGGCCGGCGCGACGGCTACGTATTCAACAAGCACACCCTGGAGCCGGGCGCGGGCGGAATCTGCATGGTGCTGCCAGAGCGCCGCTTCGGCCGGTTGTTCGCACTGGCGGTTTCCGGCCCGGTGGAACGGCTGGAAGAAAAGGAAGCGGAGGTGGTCGCGTCCTTGCGTGCCGGCATCGTCCAACTGGAAGCCGGCGAGCGCATGTCGGCGGGCAAGCCTGTCCCGCCTGCCTGAAACGCCGGTACCCGCCGACACGCTTCCACCCCCGCGCCAAAATTTCACATACGTGTAAATGCAGCGTGAATGCGGCTCTCCGGGCCGTTTTCCGGGGCCCGGTGATAGAGTATTTGCGCGGCTTTCAAAGCGTATGGCAACGTGCCTTCGCCTCCAACACGTAGGAGAGTCATCATGCGCATCGAGCGCCTGCACCAAGACTTCGGCGCCGAAATCCACGGCATCAGCCTGACCGAGGCTGCATCCGACGCCGACGCCTTCGCCCAGGTGCGCGCCGCATTCGAAGAACACTCCGTACTGGTCTGGCGCGACCAACCCATCACCGACGACGTCCAGGCCGTCTTCTCGCGCGGGTTCGGGCCGCTGGAACTGGTCAAGGTCGGTTCGGTCGGGCATGGCACCTTCTATTCCCGCATGAGCAACATCGGCGCCGACGGCAAGATCGTGCAGCCTAGCGACAAGGCGCTGGTCATCGCCCGCGCCAATCAGCTATGGCATACCGACAGTTCGTTCAAGAAGGTGCCGGCGGTGGCCTCGGTGCTGTCGGCACGCGTGATCCCCGAACAGGGCGGCGAAACCGAATTCACCTCGACCCGCGCCGCCTGGGAAAGGCTGAGCCCGTCCGAGCAGACCATGCTGCGTGACGCCGTGGTGATCCATAGCTACGCCACGTCGCGCAACAAGATCGATCAAACCATGATGACGCCCGAGGAGCACGCGAGCCTGCCGGCGGTGCGCCGCCGCATGACCTGGCGTAATCCTGTCAATGGCCGCCGCTCGCTGTACCTGGCCTCGCATGCCGGCGCCATCGAGGGCATGGGCGATCAGGACGGCGCCGACCTGCTGGCCTCCCTGATCGAGCACGCCACCGAGCCGGCCTATACCTATGTGCATAGCTGGAAGCCGGGCGACGTGGTCATGTGGGACAACCGCGCGACCATGCACCGTGGCCGGCCGTGGGGTCCCAATCAACTGCGTTCTATCGTGCGCACGACTATCTCGGCCACCGAACAGTCCGGCCTGAATGACGTGCTGCCCGAGCTGTGGGAGCAACGCGCAGCAGCCTGAAGGCCGCGCGCGGCGGAGCCGGAAAGGCCCGCATAAAAAAAGCCAAAAGAGGAGACATCCATGCAAGTCAGGTTCATTACTGCTGCCTGCGTGCTCGGCATGCTGGCCGCAATCCCGCAAGCCGCTATGGCTGGCGGGGTCGGTGACTACCCCAACCGCCCCGTGCGCATCATCGTGCCTTACCCGGCCGGCGGCTCCACCGACATCCTGACCCGGTTGCTCGCCAAGGGCCTGACCCAGCGCTGGGGCCAGGCCGTGGTGGTGGAAAACCGCGGCGGTGCGTCGGGCATCATCGGCACCGAGGCGGCAGCCCGTTCCGAGCCCGATGGCTATACGCTGCTGCTGAACGGCAGCGGCCCGCACACCGTGAACATCAGCCTGTTCGACAAGCTGCCATACGATCCCGTCAGGGATTTCGCGCCCATTGTGCGCGGCATGACGATCCCGCTGTTGATGGTGGCTCCGGCCAATGCGCCCTACAACGACGTCAAATCGTTCATCGCCTGGGCCAACCAGCACCAGCAAACCGCCAACTACTGCTCGATCGGTCCCGGCTCGCCGTCGCACTTGGCGGGCGAACTGTTCAAGTCCATGTCGGGCCTGAACCATCTCACGCACGTACCCTACAAGGGCAGCGGCCCCGCCATCATCGATACCATCTCCGGCACCTGCAACATGATGTTCGATGCCGCGCTGTCGTCCGGGCCGCAAGTCAAGAGCGGCAAGATGAAGCTGCTGGCGATCGGCACCGAGCAGCGCGACCCGTCCTGGCCGGACACGCCCACCGTCTCCGAAAGCGGCCTGCCGGGTTTCAGCGCCTACACCTGGAGCGCACTCTTTGCGCCGGCCGGCACGCCTGCCGCCATCGTCAAGAAAATCCAGCAGGATTCCGACGTGGTGTTGAATAGCGCCGAGGTCAAGAAGGCGCTGCTGGAACAGGGCGCGCAGCCGGGGGGTGGCACGTCCGAGGAGCTGACGAAGTTCGTGGACAGCGAAATCGCCAAGTGGGCCAAGGTGATCAAGGACAGCCATATCACGATGAACTGAGTCCGTCGCGCGGCCTCGCCAGCCCGCCAGCGCACGGAGCACAATTCGAGAAGCACGCCGGAATTCCCGGGGCAGAGGTTTCCCGGGATGGGCTGGAAATAACCAAGGTCAAGAGAAATGAAACTAGCGATCATAGGATGTGGTGTCGTCGGCTCGTCGTGGGCACTTGTGTTTACCCGCGCCGGACATGAAGTGGCGATTTATGATCGCTCGCCCGATGCCGCCAAGGCGGCCGTTGCCTTCGTTGCTTCGGTCGATCCTTCATGCGCGGCACGATGCCGGATAGCGGCGGATCTGGCCGATGCGTTGGCCGAGGCCGACTATGTCCAGGAAAGCGCGCCGGAGCGGCTGCCGATCAAGCAGGCGCTGTACAAGGAAATGGAGGCCCTTTTGGGCGCCACCACCGTAGTCGGCAGTTCGACATCCGGACTTCCCGCGTCCAGCTTTACCCAAGGCTTGGCGAATGCCGAGCGATGCCTGGTCGCCCATCCGATCAATCCACCTCACCTGATACCGCTGGTGGAGCTTGTGCCCGCCCCCGGCACTGCGTCCGAAACCGTACGCTTCGTCCATGATCTGATGCGCGAGCTTGGCCAGAGCCCCATCACGTTGACGCGGGAGGTGAATGGCTTTGTCGTGAACCGCTTGCAAAGCGCGGTTCTTGGAGAGGCGTTCCGTCTGGTGGAAGACGGCATCTGCACGCCCGACGAAGTGGACATGGCCATGGCCGACGGGCTCGGCTTGCGCTGGTGCTTCATGGGGCCGTTTGCGACCATCGACCTGAACGCGGCGAACGGCCTCGCGGAATATTGTGCAAATCTCGGCCCGATGTACCACGGGCTGGCCAAGGAGCAGGCCGATCCGCGCGAGTGGGGGCCGAAACTGATTTCCGGTATAGACGCCAGAATGCGCTCGGCCGTGCCGGCGCAAGCCCTGCCGGAGCGCCGTCGCTGGCGCGATCGTTTCCTGGCCCGCATCACTGAAGCGAAGCGCGCTATTCGCAAGGAACTCGGTGCGTGAGCATGAGCAATGCCGTGGGTTAGCCGATGAGCCGCATGTGCGGCACCACTTCAGTCTGCCGCCGTTTCCAGCAGGGTCCGTAGAGCGCGATCGTCATTGCGGCGAACTCGACGGCGTCGATTGGGCAGGGTCCGGATTCATCGCCTCGCGCTCGAGCCATGAACGGAACAGCGCGACCAGTTCATCGCCTGACTTCTCATCCGGAACGTAAGTGCAATAGCTGCGCGACGGCAGACGAGGACCGGCGAACGGTGCGACAAGCC
>DATJHN010000430.1:0-12252 GCA_035493915.1 Bordetella sp. | reverse complement strand
CAACGTCCGCGCACTTGTCGCGGAGCTGCCCGCGCAGTGGCCGCTAAGTGCTGGCAAAACCTGCGATCTGATCGTGGTTTCGGAACTGGCGTACTACTTCACGGATGCCGATTTGCCGTGTTTCCTTGATCGATGCCTGGCCGCGCTCGCGCCAGGCGGGGAATGGGCAATGTGCGACTCCACGAAGGACTTTGATGACCGCGCCCAGCCTACGCCCGCGCTTCATGCCCGCGTCGGGCAACTGGATGGCCTGGCCAAGGTCGTCAGTCATCAGGACGAGCAATTCCTGCTAGAGATCTGGCGCAAGGCCGACGAGGACAATTCATGATCGGAATCTGCATACCCGCGCACAACGAAGAGACCGGCATCGAGCGCTGCCTGGCCTCGATACAGAAGGCCTCGGCGCACCCGGCGCTGAAAAACGAAAAAGTGCTTACCGCCCTGGTGCTCGACCGCTGTAGCGACAAGACCGAAGAACGCGCTCGCCGATGGGATATCGACGTCTTGCACGTCACGTGCCGCAACGTGGGCATGGCGCGGGCGGCGGGGGCCAACCACCTGATCCAGGCCGGTGCGCGATGGCTGGCCTTTACCGACGCCGATACCGCGGTGTGCGAATGGTGGCTCGTGCATCAGTTATCGCTGAATGCCTCGGTCGTGTGTGGAACGGTAGGCGTAACGGGTTGGGAACAGCATGGCCGGCACGCGCATAAAGTCCGCGGCCACTTTCAAGCCACCTACCGCGACCGGGACGGCCACCGCCATGTACATGGCGCCAACCTGGGCATTTGCAGCACCGCGTATCTACGCGCGGGCGGCTTCAGGCCCTTGCCCTGCCATGAAGACAGGGATCTGGTCGAACGCTTGGTCCATGCGGGCGCGACCATCGCGTGGAGCGCGCTACCGCGCGTAACCACCAGCGCGCGGCCGTATTCGCGTGTCGACGAGGGTTTCGCGGCAGCGCTGCGCGCCGGACGGGACCGCGGGGGGAAAGCGGCCTGACCAGGTTCGCGGACGGTTTGCCCTAGCGGCACGGATTTTAAAAACCATTCGGATACGACCGGTGTTGCCCGCCAGCCGCGGCGGGTCAATATGCATACATCTGCCCTGCGCTATAAGTGCCATTAATACAACATAAAATCATATTATGTATTATTAATGAATCATTTTGGCATGTCGCGACGACTTATTAATGGATCATAAATAGACAAAAAGTACTATTATTGAGTCATGAAAAAGAAGCTCGACCCCACATTCGAGGCCGCCGCCGCCTTGGCACGCATTGGCCAAAACCTGCGTACCGCTCGACTGCGCCGCTCCGAGACGGAGGCCGCCTTGGCCGATCGGGTCGGCGTGTCACGATCGACCATCGTGCGACTGGAGAAAGGCGACGGCGGCGTGTCGGCAGCGCTTCTGTTCGAAGTACTCCTCCAATTCGGGTTCAGTGATCAGTTGTTCGCTCTCGCCGATCCTGAGCAGGACAAAGTTGGCCAGCGCCTGGATGCGATACGACGGCCCAATCGGGGATCCCAAAAAGCCCCGCACATACGCCGTGTCGATCCGAGCAAACTGTAGATGGTTCGCACCATGAAGAGCCAAAAGGACAAAGTCGTCGAAAGCGAGCTTTTCGTCTATGTCGACATCCAGGGAGAAGCAGTGCTATGCGGCGTTCTTACCCTCGACGACGCCGGTGAGGACGATTTCTTCGCACAGTTCGTCTACGTTCAATCCTATGTGAACGATCCGCGCGCCTTTCCACTGGATCCCCTGAACCTGCCGCTGATCGATTCGAAGACTACGTTCAGCTCCACCAGTCGATATGAAACGTTGGGGGCGATCTTCGATGCCGCGCCAGATGCCTGGGGCCGAAATGTCATGCGCATCGATAATGCCGGCGCGCGCGTGGCCGAGGACGAAGTGCTTCTCAAAGGACGCGGCATGGGCGTAGGCGCCCTCTTCTTCAGCGCCCGGTTACTGACGCCCAATATGCGCAAGGTGTACCGGCTACCCGAGATCGCCGAGGTCGATTCGCTGGCCGATCTGATCGCCGACATAGACCGGGGCATTAAACCCAAGGGGCTTTATCGGGATCTGCTGGGTAGTTCGTGGGATATCGGAGGCGCGCGCCCCAAGACCATCGTGCGCGATACACAGGGAGAAATGTGGATCGCCAAGTTTCCGCGCAGCGGTGAATCCTATGACCGCCAGCGCGTCGAGTATGCGAACTTGCAAATGGCCAGGGCCATCGGCTTGACGGTTCCTGAAACCCGCCTGGTGGAAACCCATCTGGGCGCCGTGCTGCTTACCCATCGGTTCGACCGCGAGCTTTTGCCGGCCAGGGACTCGAATGGTCCCGTCGTCGCGCGCCGCCACTTCGCGAGTGGCGTGGCACTGATCAGTCCGTCGTCCCGGATCGGCAAGCGGGAGCTGGATGCTCCCACGGGCAAGGCGATCTATTCGTACGCGCGCCTGGCTGATGTCATCCGGCGCGTTTCATCCAATCCCGTGCAGGATCTGAAGGAACTCTACGCCCGCATGATCTTGAACGTTGCCGTTCACAATACCGATGATCACCTGAAAAATATCGGCTTTCTCAAAGACCGGAATGCCGACACCTATCGCCTGTGTCCCTTGTTCGACGTCGTCACGCAGGAAGGTTCCGGCCAGCATTATTTGCATGTCGGGACTTCGGGACGCGAGAGCTCTTTCTCGAATTGCCTTACGGAATACAGGCGGTTTGGACTTCGCACGGAAGAAGCGGCGCGTTCGATTCTGGACAGCGTACGATCCGTCGTCGCCCAACGGCAGCACTATTACGACGCTGCCGGAATGAGCCCCGAAGAGACTCAACGTATCGAGGCATCGCTGACCGCATGGCATACCGGTCAATCGTCAACCTGACGTTGCGTGCGTTTCGTCAAGCAACACCCGCCCGTGCGCTGACGGCGCGGCCGGCCAGGCGGCCGAAGATCGCGGCCTTGCCGTTGGCGCTGCCGGACATGTAAGCGGCGCCGTGCAGGCCGCCGACTACTTCGCCGGCGGCGTACAGGCCTTCGATCGGTTCACCGTATACATCCCTTACCCGCATGGCGGCGTCCACCGCCAGTCCGCAGTATGTGGCCAGGACCACGCTGGTGCAGGGATAGGCGTAGAACGGTGGCGTTTCCAGCGGCTGAAGGCGTCCAAAGTCCTCGTTGGACAGGCCCGACCGGCCGAATTCGGTGTCCCGCCCATCCGCCACGTCGCGGTTGTAGCGGGACACGGTATCGCGCAAGGCGGCGGCATCCACGCCGATGCGCTGGGCCAGCGCCTGCAGCGTATCCGCCTGCTCCAGCCTGCCCTGCGCGTGAGCGTCGCGGATGTCGAACGCGGGTATATCGGCTTCCGACCGTTCGAATGTGGTTTGGTCGAAGACCTGGTAGGCCAAGGCGCCGTCCTGCAACAGGCAGGCGTCGCCTATTTTCTTGTACGAGATGGCTTCATTGACGAAGCGCTTGCCTTGCCGGTTGACCGCGATGGCGCCGCGATAAATCGCCAGCAGCGGCTTGTAGGTTTCCGGCGTCGCCGATGGATGGCTGCCGAAGGTGCCCTTGATGTATCCCATATCGCGCATGCCGCCACCCAGCGCCCAGGCCATGCGCAGGCCGTCGCCGGTGTTGCCGGCGCCGCCCATGCGCTGGGCCAGGCGTTGCGCGGGCGCAAACAAGCCCAGTAGTTCCTCGCTGCGCGAGAAGCCGCCGGACGCAAGCACGATGCCGCGCCGGGCGTGGATGCGCTGCCGGCCGCCATCGGCGGTGGTGACGATTGCGCCTTGCACCTTGCCGTTGGCGGGATCGCGGATCAGGCGCAAGGCGCCGCAGGAAAGGCGCAGTTCGACGCGGCCGGTCGATTGCGCGGCAGCGTCCAGCAGGCGGATCAGTTCGGCGGGCACGGTGCGTATCGAACGCGGCACGCTTTGGCCGCCGGCCACGAATACATCGCTGAAACGCACGCCGATGCGCTTCAGCCAGCGGTACGTGTCGGCCTGGTTGTCCGCATAGGCGCGGACCAGTGCGGGGTCGTTGGCCTGATCGCCTACCTTCAGCAGGTCGGCTTCCAGCGTCGCCGCGGAATCTTCCAGTCCGGCGGCGCGCTGTTCGTCGGTGCCGGCGAAAGCGAAGGAGCCGCCGCTCAGGATCGTGCTGCCGCCCACGGCCGACCGCTTCTCGATCAACAGCACCGAGGCCCCAAACGCGGCGGCTTCGATGGCGGCGCAGTATCCCGCCAGGCCGGCGCCGATCACCAGGACGTCGACGGTGTGGGCGGCCTGCTCACCCCGCTCGTCGTTGCTTATATCGCTGCTTATATTGCTGCCCGCGCCGCCGAGCTTGTCGCCATCGTCCTGATTTACTGCGCCCATATCGTCATTCCGCCCGTGCGCCGGAAGACTTGACGATCTTTGCCCATTTGCCGATGTCGTCGCGGATCAGGGTTCCGAAAGCTTGCGGCGTATCGGCGGCGGCCTCCATTCCCAGCGCCGCCAGCCGTTCCTGGTAGGCGGGCGTGGCGACGATGCGGCGGGTCTCGGCATTCAGCGCGGCAATGATCTCGGGCGGCGTCCCGGCCGGCGCGGCAAGGCCGAACCACAGCACGATCTGGTAGCCCGGCACCCCGCTTTCCGCGATGGTCGGCAGATCGGGAAAGGCCTTGGAACGCTGCGCCCCGGACACCGCGATCGCCCGCAGCTTGCCGGATTTGACCAGCGGCGTGGCGATGGAGGTGTCGGCGAACATCATGTCGATCTGTCCGCCCAGCAGGTCCGACACGGCGGGCGCGCCGCCCTTGTAGGCGACGTGGGTCATCTTCACGCCGGCCAGGGAGTTGAACAGTTCACCGCCCAGGTGACCGCCGCTGCCTATGCCCGGCGAGCCGAAGGTCAGCTTGCCCGGGTGCTGTTTCGCCTGTGCGATCAGGTCCTTCACGCTGTGCACCGGCGACGCGTTGTTGACCACCAGCACCAGGGAGCTGTTGGCCATGAGGCTGACCGGCGCCAGCTCGGTGACCGGGTCGAAGGACTGCCCAGGCATCAGGCTGACGTTGATGGTGGTCGAGCTGGGCGTCACGATCAGCAGCGTGTAGCCGTCCGGCGCCGAGCGCGTGACGAACTTGCCGCCGATGATGCCGCTGCCGCCGGGCCGGTTGTCCACGATCGCGGCGTCTTTCCATTTTTCCGCGAATCCCGCGGCAAGCAGCCGGCCCAGTACATCGTTGGGGCCGCCCGGCGGATAGGGAACGACGATACGTATCGGGTGATCGGGAAACCCGGCCTGCCCCTGGGCAAAGGCGGGCATGGTGCCCGACATCCACACCGCCAACCCCGCCAGCGTCGCCGCCGCCCGTAGCCCTGCGCGTTTTACCGTCGTGTACATGTCATCCTCCGATGGCTACTGGGCGACGATACCTGCTTCCTTGATGGTCTTGGCCCATTTTCCGATCTCGCTGTGGATCAGGCCGCCCAGTTGCTGGCCAGACAAGGCCAGCGGATAGATGCCCTGGGCATCCAGGTTATGGATCACTTGCGGATCCTTGATGGCATCGGCAAAGGCCTTCTCCAGTTTTTGGACGACCGCTGGAGGCACGCCGGCGGGAGCCGCCACGCCCATCCAGATGGACGAATCGAAGCCCGGGTAGGTTTCCTCGACGGCGGGTACGTCGGGCATCTGCGGGATCCGGCCCTTGCCGGTGACCGCCAGCGCGATCAGCTCGCCGTTCTGTATCAGACCGATCGAGGTCGAATAGGCATCCACCTTGACGTCCACCCGGCCGGCGACCAGATCCGTCTTCGTGGGCCCGGCGCCCTTGTAGGGCACGTGCAGCATCGACAGGCCGGCAACCTCGGAAAGCAGCTCCATCGTCAGATGGGGAAAAGTCCCGACCCCGGCGGTTGCGTAGCTGACCTTGCCGGGATGCGCCTTGACGTAGGCGATGAACTCCTTGAACGTCTTGTACGGCTTGGACGGGCTGGTGACCAGCAGGCCAGGATGCCATGCCAGGCCGGATATGGGCACGAAAGCTTTCTCCGTATCGTAGGGCAGCGTCTTGTTCAGGGCAGGATTCGACGCATGCGAGGGCTGCACCAGCAGCAGCGTATAGCCGTCCGGCGCCGATTGCGCCGCCGTGGCCGAGCCCACGATGGCCCCGCCGCCGCCCTGGTTGTAGATGACGATAGGTTGCCCCAGCAGTTCCTGCGCCCGCATGCAGATGATGCGCGCGGCGACGTCGGTGCTGCCGCCCGGCGGAAAGGGCACGATGAAGCGGATGGGATGATCGGGAAATGCGGCTTGCGCCGGCGGCGCGATGGCGCAGGTCACGGCCAGGCATGCGCTTGCAAGGGCTGATAGCAGTTTCATGGTTGTCTCCTGCCTTTTATGGTTTTATTCCGCGCCGCCGCTTATAGCGGCTATAACGCGGGAAGTACGATGCCTCGTCCCGTGACCGCGGCATGCCCGCAGCATGCGGCACGTACCGCGCGATGCGTCAGCCTGCATCCGGGCGCAGCAGATCGGTCAATTCGCCGATGTGTTTCGCGCGGTCCAGTTGCATGACGGCATCCACCACGCGTTCGGCCTTCTGGCCGAACTCGGGTCCCGCCAGGCGGTGGAATTTCTCGATCACCTTGCCGGTCGTCGGGCGCAGCATCTCCATTTGCAGCGCGCTCATCTCATAGGTCTCGCCGTCGCTCGCAACCCTTACTGTGACCCGCTCCTTGTCCGGCGACGGCGGCAGCAGTTCGACCCTGGCGGCCAACGCGAGCACTTCCTGGTCGGTGGTCCGTGCGTAGAAATCGTGTTCGTCGATGGGCTTGCCCAGCAACGCCGCCGCGGTGCAGAAGCTGGCACTGGTGCGCGCCTGCAGCGAGTTGGCGTAGGGCGCGACGTTCTGGAAACCGGGATTTTCGAAGGTATCCTTCGGCGCCAGGATGGCCACGTGCGTGATCCGCGCGGGATTCAAGCGGTAGTGCTTGACCAGGTCGCGGGCCAGGTACATCGGCGTCTGCACGAAGATGCAGACCGGATATTCCTTGTAGATCGTGTCGTCGATCAACAGGTGCTTGCCCAGGCCGCGCGTAGCTTCGGCGGCATGGTCGGCCGTGCCGCCGAATGCCCGGAAGAAACCTGATTTGCCTTCGAAGATCGAGGGAGACGCCGTACCGCCCAAACGCGCCAGGCTGGCCGCGCTGACACCGCTGCGCGCGGCCCAGCCGACATTGAATTTGACATCCATCGTGCCAGACAGGAAGCCCTCGCCGAATCCCGAAGCGAACATCGCCGCATACCCCAGCGCATTCATCAGTGCGGCGGTATCCAGGCCTAGCAGCTTGCCGGCGGCGGCGGCCGCGCCGACAGCACCGGCCACGCCGGTGGCCCTGAATTTCGGCAGCATATCGGGCGCGCCAAGATAGGCCCGGCCGACCAGTTCATAGCCAGCGATCACGCCCGCCAGGAAATCCGCACCGGAAGCGCCCTGCTCTTCGGCCACCGCCAAAGCGGCGGGCACGACAACGGCGGCGGGATGGGATTTTTCCAGGAAGTCATCCAGCGAGCTGCCGTTGACCAGGGTGGCGTTGACCAGCGCGGCGTCGATGGCCGGTACGCGGCGGCTGCTGCCGATCACGGTCGACTTGCCGGTATTGCCGTGCACGAAGGCCGACGCCAGGCCCGGCACCGGCAAATCGCGCGCCACCATCGCCGTGGTGATCGCGTCCAGTACGCGCGACTTGGCCAGTTCGACGATGTCGGGCGCCAGGTTGTCGACGCTGGTTGCATGGATAAAGGCGGCCAATTGGCTGCTGACGGTGGACATGGGTCGCTGCACTCCTTTTCCAGGATGGAGTTACCGGCTCTCGGCGACCGCGGAATCCTTGGATCGCGGGCCGCCGCCGCCGTGCCTTACTGCTACCTTCCCCGCCTGCGCCTGTCCCCCTGGGGCGCTGCTTTTATACGGTGTGGACGACGACCGCCGCGTTGGCACATTACAAATGCCGCACATGCCGGGACGATCATCGCCACGGCCGCATACTGCGGCGCGCGCGGGAAGTTCTCAAGCGAAACATCGGATTGCCCCCCCATGCCTTTTTGGAAAGGCGGCATGCGGCGCTGCATCATGTTTCCGATACCGACGCGGCGGCATCGGCACGTTCCAAAAAGTGGACGCGGGTCAGTCGGATGTTTCGCTTGACCCCTTATTTGCAGGGATTGCCTAATGTGCTCACCGCAATGGACGCCAGGAGTTCTTTCCAGATGACACCCTCCCTGCCGCTTGAAGGAATCACGGTCGTCGAACTCGGGCACAGCGTCGCCGCGCCTTATGCGGGCCAGATACTGGGCGATCTGGGGGCGCGCGTCGTCAAGATCGAGCGCCCGGGCAAAGGCGACGACGCCCGGTCGTGGGGCCCGCCTTTCGTAGGCGGCGTGTCGGCCTGTTTCCTCAGCCTGAACCGCAACAAGCAATCCGTGGAACTGGATCTGAAGGATCCGGCGGCCCGCGCCGGCCTGCGCGATTTCGTCAAGCGCGAGGCCGATGTGGTCCTGCAGAACCTGCGGCCCGGCGCCGTCGACGAATACACGCTGGACGGCGCCACGCTGCGCGGCGACAACGGCCGGCTGATCTACTGCAACATGGGCGCATTCGGCGCCAACGGTCCGCTGTCCCGGCGGCCCGGCTACGACCCCTTGATGCAGGCGGCGGGCGGCATCATGAGCATCACCGGCGAAGCCGGCCGTCCGCCGGTGCGCGTCGGTGTTTCGCTGGTGGATATGGGCACCGCGATGTGGGCGGTGATCGGCATCTTGTCCGCCCTGCAATCGCGCACCGCCACGGGCGCGGGCTGCGTGGTGGACGTATCGCTGTACGAAACCGCGCTTGGATTGATGAGCGTACACATCGCCAACTACGCCGCATCGGGTGAGGTACCACTGCCCTATGGTTCCGGCGCGCCGATCACGGCGCCTTACCAGGCCTTCAAGGCCAGCGACGGCTACCTGGTGATCGCGGCGGGCAACACGGCCCAGTTCCACAAGCTATGCGACGTGCTGGACTGCCCCGAATGGCGCACCGACCCGCGCTACGAAACCAATGAAGGCCGTTTGCGGAACAAGGCCGTGCTGGCCCAGGAGATCGAAGCCTTGCTGGCATCGCGCGGCGTGGACACCTGGGTTGCGGCGCTGGAGCGCGCCGGCGTGCCTTGCGCGCCCATACACGACGTCAGCCAGGTCGCGCGCGCGCCCCAAACTATCGCGCTGGACATCCTGCGGCCCGGCGGGGCCGAACTGCCGGACCTGATCGGCCTGCCGGTCAGCTTCGATGCGCAACGACCAGGCCTGCGGCATCCGCCTCCGACCCTGGGTTCACACACACTGGAGGAACTCACCAGATCCGCAAAGGAATAGCCGCCCGCCAGTGGCGGCACGCAGCGGGACATACACATCCGGATCGCACGCGAGGCGTGCAGGCCGGGAACCCGCGCCATGGAGACAAAAAACATGCAGAGACGCACATTACTGATGGCTGGTTTGGCCGCTGCGGCGACCGTCAACCGCAATTCATGGTCGGCCCTGGCCGACGAGCCCTACCCGTCCCGGTCCATACGCCTTGTCGTGCCGGTGGCGGCCGGCGGGCTTACCGACATCATCGCCCGTTCCGTCGCCGCCAAGCTGGGGCAGGCCTGGGGCCAGTCGGTGGTGGTCGATAACCGCCCCGGCGGCGCCGGCGTGGCGGGAACGATGCAGGTGGCGCGCGCCAAGCCGGACGGCTACACCATCCTGATGGGAACGGTGGCCACGCTGAGCGTCAACGCCGCGCTGATCAAGGACCTGCCCTACGACACGATGCGCGACTTTGCCCCGATATCGATGGTGGCCACCACGCCCAACATCCTGGTCGTCCATCCATCGATACCCGCCAAGACCGTCGCCGAATTCGTCGCCTATGCCAAGGCGCACCCGGGCACCTTGAATTTCGCCTCGCCGGGCAACGGCTCGTCGCCGCATCTGGCCGGCGAGCTGTTCAAGTCCATGGCGGGCATAGACATGGTGCACGTACCGTACAACGGCACCGCGCCGGCCGAAATCGACCTGATGAGCGGGCGCATCCAGGTCATGTTCGATCCCATCATCACGGCCTACCAGAACATCAAGGCCGGCAAGATACGCGCGCTGGGGACTTCCCTGGAACGCCGTTCACGCATGCTGCCGGACGTGCCCACCATCGCCGAATCAGGTTATCCCGGCTATGACGTGGGCGGCTGGGTCGGCCTGGTTGCTCCCACCGGCACGCCACAGCCCATCCTGGACCGGTTCTCGAAGGAAGTCGCGCACATCGTGCAAATGCCCGATGTCCAGGCCCAGATGGTCGGCATGGACGCGGTCGGCAATACACCCAGGGAGTTCAGCGGCTTCCTGAAATCGCAGATCAGCAACTGGTCCAGCGTACTGGCCCGGGCCGGATTCAAGCCGCAGTAGCGCACACGAATCACGCATCACTCTCAGGAGAAACACCATGAGCAGCGACAAGAGGCTGGAAGAAAAGCAGGCTTACCTCGACAAATTGGTCAAGGACCGCGGCTACGTGCTGGACTACCACAAGATCCTGGTGAAGCACGACTTCGACGCGATGACCAGCATCAACCAGTTCCTGGAAACCGTCTATCTGAAGGACCGCGCGCTGGACCGGCGCACCAAGGAGTTGCTGTCCATCTTCGGCCTGATCCAGGGACGTGCGGCGCGCGGCCAGATCCAGAGCCACATGCGGGTCGCGGTCGATCTGGGCGTCACGCCCAAGGAACTCCTGGAGCTGGTGGAACTGGTGCTGCCGATGTCGGGCTTCGCGACTTTCCAGGTCGGCTTCTCCGCCTGGTGCGATTTCTTCCAGGTGGATGGCATCGAGCCCACGGTGGCTCGCTTCGAAGGCGGCAGCCCGGCTTGACGCCGGTATGGAACAGGAATAAACCATGGATTTCCCCGACTACGCGACCATCGCCTGCGACCTGCCCCGGCCCCACGTCCTGCGCGTGGCCCTGAACCGGCCTCAGGTCATGAATGCGATCAATACGCAGATGGGCCACGACCTGCTGGACCTTTGGACGCGGCTGACCGAGGACCCCGGCGACGTCCGCTGCGTCGTGCTGACCGGTGCGGGCGAGCGCGCCTTCTGCGCCGGCGGCGACCTGAAAGAACGCAACGGCATGAGCGACGCGCAGTGGCGGCGGCAGCACGAGCTGTTCGAACGCATGTACGCCTGCCTGCTCGACCTGCCGCTGCCGGTGATCGCGGCGGTCAACGGCGCGGCCTACGCGGGTGGCTTCGAACTGGTGCTGGCGTGCGATTTCGTCTACGCCGCCGATACCGCCCGCTTTGCCCTGACCGAAGCCACGCTGGGCATCATGCCCGGCTGCGGCGGCACGCAGAACCTGCCGCGCGCCATCGGCGAACGGCGCGCCAAGGAAATGATCATGACCGGCAGGCCGTGCACCGCCCGGCAGGCCCACGATTGGGGCGCGGTCAACCACCTGGCCGAGCCGGCGCAATTGCTGGAAGATGCGTTGGACACGGCCGCGGCCATCGCCGGCAACGCGCCGCTATCGGTGCGCCAGGTAAAGAAATCCATGCGCTACGGCATGCAGATGGAGCTGAAGACCGCGCTCCGGTTCGAAGTCGAGGCCTACAACCACTTGATCCACACCGCGGACCGCGACGAAGGAATCCGAGCATTCAACGAGAAGCGCAAACCCCAGTTCAAAGGGGGGTGAAGCCCACCCCCGCAACCAGGACTATTGATATGAGACAACCAGTACAAGATGCTGAACCGGAGGTTGTAGTGCGTGAAGTGGGCCTGCGCGACGGCCTGCAGATTCACCCGACCTTTATGCCGACGGAATCCAAACTGGCGTGGATACGTGCCGAAGCGGCTGCCGGCATGCCGGAGATCGAAGTCACTTCCTACGTGCCGCCCAAACTCATTCCGCAGTTCACGGATGCCGAACAGGTCACCACCGAAGCGCTGCGGATACCAGGATTGACGGTCGCCGCGCTGATCCCCAATGCCCGCGGCGCCCAGCGCGGCATCGACCTGGGTGTACACAAGCTGAACTTCGTCATGTCGGTCAGCCGCACCCACAATCAGAAGAACGTGCGCCGCGAACGGGAAGAGTCCGTGGCCGACTTCCGCGCCATCCGCGCCCTGTGCGATGCCCTGCCGCCGGAAAAACGGCCGCTG
>DATJHN010000429.1:0-21047 GCA_035493915.1 Bordetella sp. | reverse complement strand
GCGGCCCAGATGCCCATCGCGCGCCGCCGCTCGCCGGCATCGTGCCACACCACCCTGACTATGGACATCGATGCCGGAATGGCCAGCGCCGCCCCCGCCCCGGCCACGGCCCTGGCAATGATCAGGATGCCGACGGAAGTTGCCAGTGCGCATGCCGTGGAGGCCACGGTAAACACGCCGATGCCCCACATGAACACACGCCGGCGCCCCAGCATATCCGCGAGCAGTCCTCCCGTCAGGAGCAGGGACGCATAGACGAGGTTATAGCTATCGACCACCCATTGCAGCTGGCTGACACCCGCATGGAAGTAGTCACCCAGCCGATGCACAGCGAGATTGACCACAGCGGTATCAATCTGCGCGACCAGGACCGCCGCACAGATGACGACCAGCACCATGCGCCGCTGGCCGGCCGTCGTGTTGTCGTAATGCAAGGAAGATGCATAGTCCATGATGCCCTCGATTCGTTTCCATTGAACCAGTGTAGGAAGACGCAAGACGCCTTGTTTCGGCGTGCGCCGAAGCGTCGAGGACATACTGGGAAAATTATTGAATCGTCCGCTGACGCCGACAGGAGCGGTGCATCGGGGAAGCGCCGCCCGAACTAGACTTGCCGCCGCGACAGCGCGGCGGTTTCCTGGCGGCAGCATGTGCCATACCTGCCGCATCATTGCGCGATCCGCGCAAAGGCGACATCACGGCACGCGCACCGCATCACCGTAGCGCTCCAGCCATTCGCGCATCATCATGTCGCTCATGCCGTACGATTTCCGGTGATAGATCGCTTCCCATTCCGGGCAGGCATGCGGCTGTCGGGCCAGCTCGATCTCCAAGGCGGCGCACGCGGCTTCGCGGCATGCATGGCCGCCGATGCGGCTTAACGGGGTGACGGCCGCCGCCAGTACTTCATCCACGAAATTCAGGCAGCCGCCGACAAAGCGCCTGCACTCCTCATCGCTGGTGGATTCCTTGTCGACCATGATGCGTATCAGTTTGCCGACCAGGGACTCGGACACGCCGCGGTGACGCGCATACGGCAATATCCACACGGGATGGTAGTGTGTATTGCCCAATAGATGGGTGTATGCCTGGAAATGCGCAACGGCGATTTCGTATGCCAGCGTGGCGCACTGGCGCCAGGCGCCCTGGCCCCAGGCATGCAGCAGATTTCCCAACAGGGACCGGCTGCAAGCCTTGCGGCGATAGAGCAGGTACAACAGCCGGTCGCGCCCGATTTCCTGCCGCACGCGTGCAAGCCGATCGGCGCCCTGGATATCGTGCGATGTATAGAGGCGATGCAGGAACAGCAGATCGCGCAGCGGCAGCGGTTCGGCCGGCGCCAGGGGGCTACGCCGCCCGGAATCGTGAAGAAAATGAATGGAAACGGTCAGGCCGTTCAGTTCATCCCATGTGCGGTAATGCACGTCCACCTTGATGGATGTACCGGGAATCCGGGTGTGAATCCGGCAAATTTCGACGTCGCGATCGTCGATGCCAAGACGTACGCCGCCACGGCCCAGAACGCGTTCATAGCGACTGGCATCGATCTGCGCCAGTGTCAGGTGCGATTCGCGGATGGCGTATATATCCACGTCGGCGTCGTCGCTGCCCACTCCTTCGACGAAGCCGCCGCCGGCGAATGCGGCGTCCTTATCCGTAAGGTACGTATTTCCAAGCACAAAGCTGCGCTCCAAGGCGAGCGAACCCGCGAGCTGCAATTGTTGTTCAGTGAACTTGCCCATGGCGTCTCCGACAGATGAGGCGCGCGGCGCGCGCCGATCGGTACCGTGATATGACGCGGAACACGCGTGCCAGTCATACGCGTGCCAGCGCACCGCCCACGGAAAACCTGGGACAAGTTTGCAGAAAGGTTACGTCATTGTTCCCGTTTCTTATCAGAATCGGACCAAGCTGTGTGCTACCGGGCTTCGCCTGCCTGCGCCATGGCAGGGGAGCGTGTTACGACGGGCTGCGTACGCCTCTTCGTGGTCAGCGCGAACAGCACAACCATCGTCACCCCGTAGATAGGTACGCTGCGCATGTTGCGGAACATCATTTCGGTCAGACTGAACGCCGTATAACCCAGGCAGAACAGCAAGCCTATCTGGGCCCCGACCTGGACCAGGGGATCGGGGGAGAACAGGCGGCGATAGAAGACCACCGCGGGCAACAGGTACAGGCTTAGCATGGCAAGCAAGCCTATGCCGCCGTAGCCCGCCATCGCGGAGACCAGGTCGTTATGGGGTTCGCCGTACTCGGTCGCGACCAGCGGCGTGACGATGCCCTGATCCCGCAATTTGGCCAGATTCGCGCGAAAATTGCGCGCACCGGTTCCGATCACGGGATGATCCAGGAACATCAGCCACGACGCGTGCCACAACTGCATGCGTATGCCGACCGAGGTGTCGCGATCCGAATCCTGCACATAGGATTCCACATCCGAGGCAACCTGCCGCATGCGGCTGCCGTGCGATTCCCACAGAGCCAGGGAGCCGGCCGCGAGAACCACGATCAGGGCCGCGACGAACAAACCCTTGGTCTTGCGCGACCAATGCGCGCGGGACAGCAGCACAACCAGGCCGAATATCGGCAACAGCATCCAGCTGCTGCGAGTCTGCGACAACCAAGTGGCATACAGGGAAAGCAGCGTGGCCAGGATCTTCAGGCAGCGTTCCAGACGCGGCCAGCGGCTCAAAGTCCACGGTAGCGTCAGTAGCGAGGCGAAGCCGAAGAACAGGGTCAGGTCGGCGAATGCCACCGCGTTGTACTTGCCGCCGAAATCACTGACCGCGCCCCGTCCCAGGCTGGGGCTGTACATGATGACAATAAGCATGACGGAGCCGGCGAGCGCGCTGAACAACAGGCTCCATTGCACCTGCTGCAACCAGCGCGTGGGCGCGCGCAGCAACAGCCAGCAGATCGGACAGGCCAGCGCGAAACGCATGAATTTTTCGAACTCCGACGCACTCCATGCGCCGTGGGTCAGCACGCTGGTCAGCAGCACGGACGCCAGGGGCGCGCATACGGCAATCGTCACGGGCAGCAGATCGCGCCAATTGGCTGGCTCCAGACCTCGTATGCCATTGTGCGCAATCGCGACGAGCGCCAGCAGGCCGGACAGGTACACCAGTGCAGGCCCCGCATCCGCGCTGATCAAGGCGCATGCGGGTACGAGAAGGGCGAGTATCGCCGCCAGGCGGGAATATAGCGAGGGCATAAACTCAAATCACGGAATGGGGCAATACCGATCCACACACCCCATGCATGGTTTGGGCTGCTTCGATAATGCGACGCAAGATTGCCACTTGCAAATAGGGATAGGTCAAACGCGGGGAACAGGATCTCACGCGGCGTTCCACGGGGGAGCGACGGGATTGCGGCGATCGTCCTGCTGCAGGCGGCGGAACGCCCACATGACGCTGCGCGGAGAAAGCCAGTCGCGCCAGAGACGATCGCGCCAGCGCCCACCAGGTATGTAAGCCGGGTAGACGATGCGTGACGTCGCCCAGGCCGGCCGCCATGCCTTGGTCCGGGTAGGACGGCCGGTGACCGACAGCGTAGGCACGCCCAGATTGGAAGCCAGGTGCCCCAGGCCGGATTCGTTGCCGATGAACCAGCCCGACGCGTGGATAAGCGAGGCGACATCGGATAGCGAGGCCAGTTCGGGTACTTTCAGCCCGGCGGCTCTCAGGAAGATCCAGTCCGCGCGTTCGTGTGGCGCCACCAGGAAATTGGGCTCGTAGCCATCTTTCAACAGGCGCAGGCCCAGGGCCTCGAAATGATGCGGTGCCCAGCAACGCAGCGCTTCGGTGGAAGTAGGATGCAAAACGATTCGCGTCGGACGAGAGCGGTGCTCCTGCCGGTTGAGCGGCTGCAGGGCGTTGTGCGTGGTCGCGCCGGGCATGGCCAATTCGTCCCGACAGAAATCACGAATCTGGAACAGCTTGACGAAGCCCCGTCCGGTCACCACCACATGGGCGTCGTAATAGAAATAGCGGTCGTGGCAGTCGTGCAGCGTATACGGCCAACCGATGTGCATCTGCCCCACGCAGTCAAACTCCGCCAGACTTTGCCGGGCTTCGGCCTGCGGCAGCGAAGGCCGCACGTCCATGGTCGGAAACCATTCCTTCAGGACATGAACATAGTCGCCGAAGACAGTCACCTGGCGGCCATGCAGGGCCAGGTTCTGCGCCAGCGTCATCATGAGCAACGTATCGCCGAGCCGGGGCGCCATCAGCAGCGCGACACGGCCAGCCCCGCGTAAGCCGCTCAGTGCCTTGGCCTTGTCGTACGGTGGCATGTCGCCGGAAGGTGTGGGCATAGTCCTACTATTCCAAAAGGAGCCGCGGTTCCATCATGAATGATTTTAGGAGTTTGCCTGAATTACTGTAACCTTTTGTGACTACTTAAATCGCTTCTTGTCGCCATGGGACGACACGTAGACATTACACGAGCCTGCCGCAGGTACCGCAAATATGGCGAATCAGTAGAAACCCGTATACATGGGCAAACACAGGCCGGCCCCAATATATCGGGATGAAAGGAGTTTACCGCGAACCCGGACAGCTTCCCGTTACGCTAAAGCGGAGATAAGTAACTTCGTACAAAGCTATTTCCTTTATCTGTATCCGCCTACACATTCTCCGGCGAGCCCATCGACCCGGCAAGGGGACGTGGCGCGACACCGATGTCACGCCAGTTCAGGGGATGGCAAGTAAATAGCAGAATCTGGTGTCGAGTCCCCGCGTCGAACAACACGCGCTTCATTTGTGCGAGGCGGGCATCGTCGCTATGGACCAGCGCATCATCCAGAATGATCAGCGTCGGCCGCCCAGCTTCGCGCAAAAGATCCGCATATGCCAAGCGGGCAATCACCCCCACCTGTTCGCGCGCGCCAAAACTCAGGGCGTCAAAGACGCTGATCTCGGAACCGCGAGGTCCGACGCGCGTCAAGGCTCCCAGCATCAGATCTTCATCGATATCGACGCGGGCCTGGGGAAAGAGCAGGTCGACATAGTGCTGCAGGCAGCGCCGCAGGGGTGCCTGCAGCCGCCGAGTCAGGGTAGCGCGCTTGTCGCGCAGCAAAGCGAGCAGGTAATCCAGCGCGCGCGCCTGCTGTTCAAGTTCCGCGGCCTGGCGCTGCGCCTGGGCCAGATCACGCGAGACTTCGGCCTGGCGTTCGTCCAGCCCCTGCGCGCCTGCCACCTGCAGTTCGGCCTCCAGCCTGAACAAGACGTCACGCCGCTCGTGATGGCGCTTCTCGTGCTGTTCGGCGCTGCGGCGAAAACGTTCGATATCCTGCCTCAGAATATCCGGGCGCGACTGCGCCACCTGGCGCTCCAGCGCATCGGCCCGCGCCAGCGCGGCATGGCGTTCCGCGCCGGCATGCGCAAGCTCACGCTCGGCATCGGCCAGCCTGGCGGCGCGCCCTTCGGCGTTCAACGCCGTGCGCGCCTCGTCGCATTCGCGTAGCGCGGCCTCGGCGCGCGCCCGGGCGTGGCCTTCGGCCAATCGCGCCGCATGCCATCCTTCGGTCGCTTGCCGCACGGCGTTTTCGGCTGCCGCGGCCGCTGCTTCGGCGTCAGCGACGGACAACGCCACCGTTGTATCTTCGTTGGACGACGACTGGGTGGCGGCCGCGTCGATCTCCGCGATACGCGCCTGGGTGTCGGACAGTTCGGCGCGCAGCGCTTCGATGCCGCGCGGGGCCAGGCCCTTGAGCGTGGCTTCCGCATTGCGCGCTTCCGCGAGATGCGCCGCATGGGCGCGCAGACGCGCCTCTGCGTCTTCCAGGCGGGAAACGCCGGCGCCATCCAGCAAATCCTGCCGCCGCGCCATCCATTCATCCTGTTCACGCCGCAACACCGCCAGATCCGCGCCACCGGGAACGATTTCAAGTTCACCCACACCGGGCACGGCCAGCGTCGTGGGCGCGATCAACTGTCGTTCGCCGTCGCCACGCACGGCCTCGCCGCCTATGTCGATCCGGGATCCGTCGAACAGGCGATAGCGCAATCTGGTTGCCACGCCGGCACGGCGCAGCTCCAACTCCCGCAGGGCAAGTTCGGCTTCGCGCAGGCGCTGCACGATCTTTTCGTCGATACGGCAGGCCGCCCCCTGCCGGCGATGCTCGATCAGGCGCGCCTGTTCCGCGTCCGCCTGGGCCACCGCCTGTGTCGCTGCATCCAGCCGGGTTTGTGACGCGGCGCGTTCGCGCGCCAGCTGGCGACGCGCTTCCACCTGGCGAGCGTGATGCAGGTGTTCGCGCGCGGTTGCCAAGGCGGCCTCGGCCTGTTCGAGCTTGCCTCGCCAGGGATCCATCAGCGCGATCGCGGTCGCCTGCGCTTCCATTGCCCGATCCAGCGCTTCCTGCCTGGCGAGAACCGTACGTTCCTCGGCGGCGAAAGCGTCCAGCCGATTGCGCGCCAATTCCACCCTGCTGTCCCAGCGTCCGGCCTGGGTCCGCTCCATGGCCAACGCATCCTGCAAACCCTGGATCTCGCGCAGCGTTTCGACGGCGGTCTTTTCCTGCGCGCGAAATGCGGCCCAGGGTTGTTCGGCGGTGTCATCCTGGTGTTCGCGGCGCAGCGCCGCCAGCCGGTCGACCTTATGACGGTATGCGTCGATTTCCGCCTGCAGTCCAGCCAGGGTGGACGCCAGTTCGGCGGACTTTTCCAGCGCGGCAGCGTAGATGCCCTTGGGTTTGCCCGTGGAAGGCGTCAGCAAGGCATCGCGCGCGCTTTGAACTTCCGCGATGACGTCATCGCCCTGAGTGCTGGCGACTTCGCCCAGCGATGCATCGAGGGCCGTGCGAAGATGCCCGGTCGCATGCGAGACCGGTTCGCGGATGTCCTGCCCGCTGCCCTGCTGTATCCACAGCAGCCCGGGGATCCCCCAGTGTTCCGCCTTGCTGGCGCCTTTGCCCGCATGCTGAAAGCCCATCAAAGCGGCGAGCTCTTCTTCGGCTTCCGCGCCATCAAGCATGCGTGACCCGATCCGCAGTTCGCAGCGCTTGCGTGCCAGGAAGCGCTTCATCAATTGGTAGTGCTGCCCGTCATGCTCGAAGGCGACCGTGACGGCGGGTGAGGCCGACGGATCATCCCAGGGACGGAAGTCTTCCGCCGCGCTGGAACGGAAACGTTCGAAGAACGCGGCCCGGAGTGCCGCAACAACAGTACTTTTGCCTGCTTCGTTCGGGCCGGTGAACAGATTGATGCCTTCCTGCAAGCCATCGATTTCGATCGCTTCGCGGAATTGCCTGAATTGCTCGATTCGGATGCGGCTGAGCTTCAAGGCGCACCTTCGCCGATGATCGAACCTGGGTCTTGGTGAGAGCCCGGAGCAACGCCGCCTGCCCCCGCACCGATACTCGAACTCGAAGCCGGACCTGGGCCCGAGGCCGAACCGATATTGGCCGCGACGCCGGCGCGCCGATCCAGGATGCCGGCGAGCAGTGTCAGCGCATCGCGCGCCAGCTGGCTGTCCGGACCATCCTGCTGTGCGCGCAAGACAGCGATAACCTCGCCCAGGTAGCCATCGGCCTGCATGCCTTCGATGTCCTGCTCGGTGGGGAGCAGCGTAAGCGCGGACAGGTCGGTAATCAGTGCGCGGGTAGCGCCGCGCGCCTGCCCGATCGCCCACTGCAGCCTCCGGTGGCCGTCCAGGTCGACCTGCCCGGAACAGGAAAGCTGCACGACATCCCTGGCGTCAAACGATCCCAGCCGGACCAGGGCCTCGTCCACATCGCTGGCCACCCGCAGCTGCAGGGCTTCGGTCCGCCAGCGGTAGAAGCCGGTGGCCATGGAAGTGACCACAGGTACGGCCCCCGGACCATCGAGTTCAACAAGCAGCGCCTGGCCCGACGTATTGCCTCGGAAACGATCGGTTTCAGGCGTACCGCTATACCAGGTCCGGTCGTCGATCTTGCGGGCGCCGTGCCAATCTCCCAGCGCCAGATAATCCAGGCGAGCCTGCCGGGCCCGATCGGCCCCGATGGGATTCGGCGAATCGATGTCTTCCGCCAGAATGCCCTGCACGCTGCCGTGCCCCATACCGATGCGCACCAGTCCGGGTGCGGTATCCTCGTTCGCGAACCATTCGGTCAGGTCGGCGTAGGTATTACGCTGGGTCAAGGGTGCCGGCAGGATCGCCACGCCCTGGTCTCGCAGGATCAGCGGCCGCGGCGTCAGGCAAACGTGTACGTGCGGCGGGATCGCATTCAGGCGAGCCGCACGCGTCCAGACGGATTCGCTTAGCGCGGCATCGTGGTTGCCCGGTATGAGCACCCATGGTCCGCGATAGGCGCCCATGGCATTGAAGAGGCGATGGAGCGTGCGGTCGGTGACGGTTTGCGCGTCGAAGACATCGCCCGCCACCAGCACCATGTCGACACGATGGGTATTGGCCGCATCGGCCAGACGTTCGACGACCTGAAAGCGGGCATCCGCGAGGATAGAGGCGTCGTCGGCGTCGAACTGGCCGAACAGCTTGCCGATCTGCCAATCTGAAGTGTGAAGTAGTCGAACCAAGGCGCGCTCGCAGGAAACTGCGAGGAGTGTAGCAGTCGCCCTGGTTCGCGACGGGCTATCGCCGTGCTAGAGATGTCTACTGTTGAAGTCTACTGTTCAAGGTATGCGGCCAATTCCGTCAGGTACCGGCGCATCCGAGTAAGGTCTTCGCTGAACCGCAGGGCGGTTACGGGATGTTCGCTTTCGGGGTTCAGCACCTGGTCGCCGATGTAGGCGTCCTGATCGAGCATTATCCCTTGTTCGTCACAAGCCGCCTGCCGTTCGCCGATGGTTCTTTCCACCGCGGCGATTCCCGCCGGATCACCGAAACCACGCAGGCGCTGATAGATTTCGTCGAAATCCGGATACCGCGCTTCGCGATATTCCTTATATTGCGCCTGGGCAGCGGCGAGTTCCGGACTGATAAGTTCAGGATGCTGGAGCAAGCCTGGATTGACGCCCTTGGGGTCTATCGCACTTTTGGCAATCAGGAGAGCGTTATGCCATGGGTCCCGGGCATTGTGAATGCCGGTCACCAGTGCCCGCATCAATGTCCCCGAACAATCTGGTGACGATGCCTTCAGGCCACGACTGGCAACCGCGCCGGCTTCCTGCGGAGCGCTATCCATCTGTGCACGGAAGGCTTTCGGGCGGATCAGGTACTGTAAGTTCCGCCAGGTGATGTTGGTGCCGGCAAATGCAATTTCGGTCGAGGATTTTTCCATGGCCGTATTGATGCTACGGACGGCTTCTTGCAGTGGGCTACCGATCTGGCCACCATCCCCTGGCACATACTGTTTGATGTTGGACGGAGCCTTGTATCCCCGTACATCCCCCCGTACATCCTTTTCGGCCGAAGTGTTTCGCAGCAGCGATACGCAGGCATCCTGAACGATATCGTAGGCGTGCCGGCACCCCCGCCCGATGGCATTCCCCCCTTGATATACAGCGTCGCATGCGGTGCCCAGGGTTTGCATGACCCTGACGGCGGCGCGCAGGACGGGCGTTGCAGCGGTTTCGCCCGGAAGGGATGGCGATGACTCCGTGCACGCATCGTTCTGCCGGACGGCACGCTCGAGCAAGACGCCTTCTTTCGGCTCGGACACTGACGAGAACAGGCCGGCAGGGGCCGAAGCCGCACGTGCCGGCGCCCCTTCAGACGGCGCCGTGCCCGCGGCAAGCGGGGCGGCTTGGTCTGCGTGTGATGTCTTGAGGTGCAACTTGTGGGTGCGCTTGGCATCCAGTTGGCGTTTCAGCGATTCGATCCGTGGCGGCGCTGTTGCCGATGGCACGGGCATCAACGTGGCGGCAGCCGTATCAGCCGCCGGGGCCGGACGGCGAGCAATGCCGCTGTGCTTGACGTCCATCATTCTTATGGCGGCCCCTCCTTTGTTGGCAGGGCCGAAGCGACGGCCAGATACCCTGGGCCGTCCCCGTCTCGTTAAATACGGCGCATCCTGCTGCCGGTCAGCCGGCGCGGGGTCGCCGAGCGGGCCTGGATTGACGGTGGACACAAGGGCTAGGCTGGGTAAGGGCATGAATAAACTTCGCTGCGAGAATGAAATGATTTTGTTGGTGTTGATTGGTGGAGTTTTATTAGCCGCCAGCGCCCGCAAGCAGCGTGGCGACGCCGATGGGCGCGGCAGGCTGATGCTGGATCCCGGCCGTAGTAACCGCCTGCGCTGGACTGTTGCCCAGGTCTACCGCCACCGCCGGTAGCAAACGCGCGACGGGCGGAACTATCAGACGCATTACCCGTCGCCCTGTCGCATTTACCTGCATCGCGAATGCCAGCTGGACTTCCATGTCAGGCCGATGCGTTTCCAGGCAAGCCGCGACGTCCATCCGATACCCGGCCCGTGCCAGCTCGCGCACGTCGAAATGGATATGCCGAACGGTTTCCGGCTTCGCCATGTGCGGCCAGCGCCATGCCTGGGGCATTTCGCGCGCGCCCTGCACGAAATCGGCAATGCCCTGCGCGACGGCCGACATCAGTTGCGTGAACGCGGCATCCATTCCGTTTCCGAAGCCTTCCAATCTGCCCAACGCACCGTCCAGGGAGGATGCGGATTGGCGCCTCAGTTCGCTGCCACTACCTGCGGCGCGAGCGGGGATGACCGAAGGTGCCGCGGGGCTCGCCGCCGACAAGGACAGTTCGCCGCGCCGATACGCGGCGTCATGGAACTGCTTGTCGACCTGCAGGATTCTGGATTCGCCTTCGACGCGAGTGACGACAGCCTGCGAATCCGATTGATCCTGGTGCGCCATGCGCATTCCCAGCGCGGCAAGCAGGCGCGCACGGTGCATGGCGTCGCATAGCGGCAGGGCGTGCCGCTGCGTCGGCTCGTACCGCAAGCCGAAGAAAGGCGCCAGATCGGCGAGACAGCCATCATTCCAGTAGGGATCCGCGGCCTGGGGTGATGGCACGGCAACGGTATCTTGCCCGGCGCGGATGCCGAAGTGGCGGCCCAGGACAGCCAGTATCGATATCGCCTTGTCCAACGGCGCCGACAGATCCGGATAGCTGGCATTGGCGACGGCGCCACCACGGTCGGCCGCGGTGCGGATCTGCTTCAGGGAATTCAGCAATCCGCCGACATGGCGACGCGACTCCATCCATTGCACCGGCATCACGCCGTCCTTTCGGTACAGCAGCATCGCAAGTTCGCGGCTAAGTGCGGGCGATACCGCATGGCCGGCCTCGCCGTCGCCGAGCACCGTCATTATTACGCCGCGCTCTATGTCCATCACCGCAATGGACGCAATCATGCCGACGAAGGAGCGCGGCGCCAGCGCCGGGCTGCGCAACAAGTCCGACAAGCGCGCAAGCCGCGCATCGACCGCCTCATCCAGATGTACTGCCCGCCGGCGCGCTTCCGCCACGACCGCGACCGGATCCAGCGACAGGCCGCGCGCCACTTGAGGGTCGTCGCATAGCGCCAGATCAAGGAAGGCCGCGTCGTCAAGCTGCATCAACGACGGCTGGGCCAGCGCAGTTCCCGGTTCGCCCGGCATGCGCAAGCTGGCCGCGGCCCTGAGAATGGCGGCCTCGACCGGTGGGTCATCCCGCCAGCCTGTTTGCATCGCCGTACCAAGCGCGAAACGTTCGCATCCGCCCAATGCATCGCCAAGGACCAGGAGGGCATTCGCGGTGGCAATGCGCCGGTCCTGGGCCACCATCGCGTCCAAATCCAGGCGGGCCTGCCGCACATTTTCAAGCAGGCTTTGGAAACGTACGTCGCACGCCTGATCCAGCGGGCCCGCCAGCCGTGCGCGCAATTCACCGCTCCACTGCTCCCGATATGCATGCATGGCAAGCAGCCGTTCGGTATCCAGCCGTTCCAGGCAGACCGCCGCGGTTGCGGGCTGCATAAGCGCCACCGCCCGGACGAATAGCAGTTCCGTCTGATTGCCGATGGCGACGTCGGCGTTGGTATTGTCGCCATCGATGCCTTCCAGGTAGAGCCAACCGATGGTATCCAGGGTGGCGCGCATATCGCGCCACAAATGATTCGCCACTTCCGCGGTGCGGACGCCTGGACGCAGCGCATTTTCCAGCCTGCGTCCCGTCTCGGTGACCTGGCTGTCCAGATGGGACAGCACATGTGCCCGCACCGCATCGCACACCATGTCCGTGTCGAGGCGTACCAAGCCTTCGTCCACGGGCATGTCCCGTAGCGTATCGTGGATCACGGCTTCCAGGATGTGGCGCGCCCAGCGCGCCTGCGGCGGGACATAGGGCGCCAGCACACCCGCCAGGGCCCGCGTCGCGGTCAGGGGCAGGCATTCCAGTCCGGCCTGGAGATATTCGACGGGGTCCAGGCCTTCGGCGTACGCCGCGCCTACGCCTTGCTCGAGCGAGAACCATGCCTTGGTGATTTCGCGAATATCGGGGTTGCGTTCGCTCAGGCGACCGGCGAGCATGCCCAGGGAGACGCCTATGCCCCGAGCAGCCAATTCCTGCAGGGCGGCGCGTTTCAGGACCGCGATCACACCTTGTACGTCCTGGCGATTGGTCTCGTTCATCGTGGCAAACAGCGATTCGGCGCCGGCCAGCACGTTCAGGCGTTCCGCGACCTGCAGTACGTCCGCGCGCGGCCCGTTGCGGAAATACGCATCGATGTAGGGCCGTGCGTTGCGCTCCAGTGTCGCGCCATATTTGATCGTTGCAATTTCACCCAGCAGCAAATGCAGCCCCTGGATCGGTGTCGGCAGCTTGCGACCGCCTCCGGCCAGCAATTGATCGAGCAGGGAATTGACCTGCTGGCGCAGTTTGTAATTCGGCTTGCGGGTTTCGGAAGCAGCCCGCGGACGGGTGTGGTCGGGCACGCCCCAGAAGGATTGGGTCATGCTCGCCAAGGCCGCCGCCAGGACCGCGCCGGCGCGCTTGCGTGTGCTTACACGCTTTCTGACCATGGACTTGGCATCCGTAGCCTGGGCACGGTCGGTGGCGTCCCCGCTTTGGAGCGGTGTTGAAACATGAGAACCGTGGATCACAGCCATTTGCTTGAATACCTGGAGTACACCGCCGAAGAAGACGGAAGAGAAAGATAATGTGAGTAGGGGCGCGGCTGGCGCTGAGCCAGCTTGTCCGAGTCCAGGGGGCCGGCGACTGAGTGGCGCGGGCGGTACGCGCCGCGATATATGGCCGCGGGCAGGTGGGGGACAGTATGAATAATCACCGCCGTGCCGCCATGACGGGAATCGTCTCGCTTGAAACTTGTTGCCGATTGTTCAGTCCGTAACCTTTAAAAGAGGCACACTTTTGGATTAGGATTTTTGTTGATCTGATCGACACCAAGGAAGCCATCTTGAACGATCACGCTAGCGCCACCATTACCGCGCCTTTGGATGCGGCGAATGGGCGACCGGAGCATGACCGGTCTTCTCTATCCCGCGACTCCCTGAAGCGGGCTTTTCTTGATCACCTGCTGTATACCCAGGGCAAGTCCCTGGATATCGCGTCGAAAAACGACTTGTATCAGTCACTTGCGCATACCGTGCGCGATCGCCTGGTGCCGTCGTGGTTCGATACCGCCGCTACCTATCAGAAACGCAACGCCCGTACAGTGGCATATCTGTCGGCCGAGTTCCTGATGGGACCGTATCTGGGCAACAATCTGCTCAGTCTGGGCATATCGCACGAGATCCGCCTGGCGATGAGCGAATTGGGCCTGGATCTGGACGAGCTCCTGCGGCAGGAAGAAGAGCCGGGGCTGGGCAACGGCGGCCTGGGCCGGCTGGCTGCGTGTTTCATCGAGTCACTGGCCACGCTGGAGGTGCCCGCCCTCGGCTACGGCATCCGCTACGAGTACGGCATCTTCTACCAGACCATCATGGACGGGTGGCAGGTGGAAAACACCGACGCCTGGCTGCGCTACGGCAACCCATGGGAAATCCAGCACGCGGAATGGGCGGTGCAGGTAAAGCTTGGCGGCCACACGGAGCAGTACACGGACGACAACGGGCGTTTCCGCGTGCGCTGGGTACCGGAGAAATCCGTCGCCGGAGTGCCGTTCGATACGCCCATTCCCGGCTACCGCGTGGGCACCACGAATACCTTGCGGTTATGGAGGGCCGAGGCCACGGAGTCCTTCGATTTCCACGTTTTCAATCGTGGGGACTACCTGGGCGCGGTCAGCAAGAAGGTGACCTCGGAAAATCTGACCAAGGTGCTGTATCCCAACGACGAGAGTGTGCAGGGCAAGGAATTGCGCCTGGAGCAGCAGTACTTTTTCGTTTCCTGCTCGCTGCAGGACATGCTGCGCCTGCAACGGCAACGCGGCCAGTCGGTAACGTCCTTCCACAAGTCGTTCGCTATCCAGTTGAACGACACGCACCCGGCCATCGGCGTGGCCGAGCTGATGCGGCTGCTGGTCGACGAACACCAGGTGCCGTGGGAAAGGGCGTGGGACATCACCCGCCAGACCTTTTCATATACCAACCACACCTTGCTGCCCGAGGCGCTGGAGCGTTGGCCACTGGAATTATTCCGCCGCGTGCTGCCCCGGCACCTGGAAATCATCTACGAAATCAACGCGCGTTTTCTAAATGAAGCCCGCATCCATTTCTTCGGCGACGAAACGCGTATCGCGCGCCTGTCGCTGATCGACGAGTCCGGCGAACGCTATGTACGCATGGCGCATCTGGCCTGCGTGGGCAGCCACGCCATCAACGGTGTCGCCAATCTGCATTCGGAACTGCTGAAACGGGATCTGCTGAAGGATTTCTACGCTATGTGGCCGGAGAAATTCGACAGCATGACCAATGGCGTCACGCCACGGCGCTGGGTCGCATTGAGCAATCCGCGCCTGACGAAACTGATTACCCGCTGCATCGGCAACGACTGGATCAAGGACTGGTCGCGGGTTTCGGATATCGAGCCGTATGCCGATGACGCCTCCTTCGGCAGCGAGTGGCGCGCCATCAAGCGCGCCAACAAGGTGGATCTGGCGGCGGTAATCCTGCGCAAGACGGGAATCCGGGTCGATCCCGATTCGATGTTCGACGTGCAGGTCAAGCGGATACACGAATACAAAAGGCAGCATCTGTCCGCCCTGCATATCGCCGCCCTGTACCACCGGCTGAAATCGCAGCGCAACCTGGATATCGCTCCGCGCACTTTCATCTTTGGCGGCAAGGCGGCGCCCGGCTATGCGCGCGCCAAGCTGATGATCAAACTGATCACCGCGATCGGCGACGTGATCAACAGCGACCCGGACGTGCGTGATCGACTCAAGGTGGTTTTCCTGCCCAACTACAGCGTGACGCTGGGCCAGTGGGTCTATCCCGCCGCCGAATTGTCAGAGCAGATTTCCCTTGCGGGCAAAGAGGCGTCCGGAACGGGAAACATGAAGTTCGCGATGAACGGCGCCTTGACGATCGGGACGATGGACGGCGCCAACATCGAGATCCGCGACGAAGTCGGCGAAGATCAGTTCTTCCTGTTCGGCCTGACCGCGGAAGAGGTTTACGCCCTGCGGCGCGAAGGTTATCACCCCAAGGAGTATCTGCAGCGCGATCCTGAGTTGGGATCGGTTCTCGATCTCATTCGTTCGGGATTTTTCTCCCGCGGCGATAGCGAATTGTTCATGCCGCTGATCGACGAGCTGCTGGACCACGATCCCTATATGCTGCTTGCGGATTACAGCTCCTACGCAGCTTGCCAGACCCGGGTGGACGAGGCCTATCGGGACACCCAGGCCTGGACGCGTATGTCGATACTGAATACGGCGCGCACCGGTAAATTTTCCTCGGACCGTGCAATTCGCGAATATTGCGAGCGTATCTGGAAGGCGCATGCCCTTCCGGTGGAGAAGCTCTAGGCACGGGAGTTGCAATCGGTAGGCGAATGTCGCCGTTGTTTGAATTGTTGTGGCGAATAATGGGTTCGGAGCGTCGTGGTAGAGCTGCGGCGCGGCCGTTCCACCCCCTGTTCCATCCCGCTACGGGCTGGTTCCGCGGCATTCATACAACGCTGGGAGAAAAAGCAATGAACCGTCGAAACTTCGTGACCTTGCCAGCCGCTCTGATGCTGGCCACGGCCTTGGCCGCGTGCAGCACCACTGGACCCAACTCTTCGGGATCGGCGAGCAGCAAACGCCAGGAAATCAATAGCGGCGTCGACTCAACGCTGAGCCGGCTGTACAGCACGGTGAAGGGTTCCCGCGAAATGGCCAATAACGCCAGGGGGATTCTCGTCTTCCCGAATGTGCTGCAGGCAGGCTTTGTCGTGGGTGGGCAGTACGGCCAGGGCGCTCTGCGCGTCGGCAAGGAGACCGATGGCTACTACAGCATGACGTCGGGCTCGATCGGCTGGCAGGCGGGCGCGCAGTCGCGGGCCATTGTCATCATGTTCATGACGCAGGAAGAATTGAACAAGTTCCGCAATAGTCAGGGCTGGAGCGCCGGCGCGGATGCGTCCGTGGCGGTAGCGAAGATCGGCGCGAACGGCGCGGTGGATACCAATACAGCCAAGCAGGCGGTCGTGGCCTTTTTCCTGACCAATGCCGGGCTGATGGCGGATCTGTCGATTCAAGGCACGAAGGTCAACAAACTGGACCTGTGACGCGAGCCACTTGCTAGTGTCATCTGGCGGCGGCCATCAGGCGGACTTGCGGTCGTTGTTTACCGCGGTCCGCTGCACCATGGTCGCCGGCTCCTGTTCGGAATCGCCGGTGTCGATGCATTCGATGATATCGTCGCCCGATGCCGCACGCCTGCGACGCGGCTCCTGAACGCTTTCAAAGGCGGCGACAATGCCGTTGCAGGCGCAATCCGTGCTCAGGCCCCCATCGCCACTACGAGTGCGGAACGGATCGTCCGCAAACGCTGGAATCGTCTGAAGACTATGGGATGCAGCGGTAACCGTCGTGCTCATTCAACTTCTCCTTGTAGGCCGCCGGAATGGCGGAAGGCGGGAAGTCTAGGCACGAGCCTGCATAAAGCCCGTGCAGCGCACTGATTATCAGGCTCATTCACCCGACACGACAGGAACCGCAACCTGCAAGGAAGCGGCCTCGCAGCCTTTACCGACAATGAGCGGCCGTGCGCCTTTAGCGCGACAGCGGCTGGTCCTGGCGCAGCGCCAGGGCATCCAAGGCGTCCTGTGTCAGGGTCAAGCCGCGCCAGGCCATCGCGCAGGTGGCGCGCAAGGCGGAGCGCAATTCGCCTTCCTGCACGACTGCTTGCACGTCGCCGGGCGACAGGATGTTGTTGACGGCCGATTCCGGACGATCGAAGCCAGCCACCAGGCGCAACGCGGGGATGCCGTGCGCCGCGAAATTGGCGTGATCCGAATTAGGCATGAGCGGCAGGTAGGTGGACACCGGAACGCCGGCGTCGGTGCTGGCATCGGCGACAAACCTCGTCAGCGCTGGAAAGTCGCTGATTAGCGCGGTAAGGTGCGTATCGCCACCGACGGTGTCCAGGTTGATGTTGAGCTTGAGCGATTGCCGCTGCGACGGATCCATATCGGCCAGATAACGCCTGGAACCAGCTAGCGCCCACTCTTCCGCGGTGAACAGGCATACACGCAAGCCATGCGTACTCGCCGATATGCGCGGGGCCAGGGCGCGGGCGGCGGCCAATGCCACCGCCACACCGGTCGCGTTGTCCAAGGCACTCGTGCCCAGGTCGTGGCCGTCCATGTGCGCGCTGATGACGATACGGCTGTCGGTACCGCCCGGGATGTCCAGGATGGCCAGGTCGGCCATGGCGGTCTCGTCCTCCTGGCCTTCTATTTCCAGCCGGACCCGCGCGGAACCGGATGCCGCGGCCCGCGCCAGGGCCTGGCCCGTCGCATGGTCGACATACGCCGCGGGAATGCCTGCCCCGCCCCGCGGGCGGCCCGAGGAACCGGACAGCAAACCGCCGCCGGGCAAGGGGTTGGCGATCAGGAAGGCAATGGCGCCCCGCGCGACCGCCAGATCGTATTTGCGGCGGCGGTGCATGTGGCTGGGCGAGAAGGGGTATTCGTGGCGTACCAGCACGATCTTGCCGCGCACGGCCTCGCCGGCGCGATCGAAATCTTCGACGCGGCCTTCGCCCAGGTCGAGCAGGTCCTTTTCCAGGCCGCCCGACGGTGTCGAAGCAGAGCGCAGCAGCGCCCGGCATGCGAGCACCTGATCCTGGCCGGCCAGCGCCAGGCTGGCGCGCCCGGCGCGCCAGCCGTCATAGGGCACCTGCAGACGCCGCGCATCGTCGCCGATCTGGCGCATGCGGCCCAGGGCCCAGGCGATCGCGGCTGTGTCCTGACCGCTGCCGGACAGGCGCCCGCCAAAAGCGCAGATCGCATGGAAATCGTTCATCAGCGCGGCGTCCGCCGCGGCATCGTCCAGCCAGGAGTTCATGCTGGTCCGTCCTTTACTCGAACGTGATGTTGGCGCGCTTGACCACATCCTGCCAGCGCGCGAAGTCCGCGGTCAGCAGGCTTTTCAGGGCGGCGGAGCTGGTGTCGGGCGGAAGGTTGACGCCCACGCTGTTCAGGCGTGATTGCACTTTGGGCGACTGCATGACTTTCGCCATGGCGGCGTTGAGTCTTTCCAGCACCGGCGCGGGCGTGCGGGCAGGTGCGACCAGGCCCCACCAGCTTTGCACGCCCATGTTGGGCACACCGGCTTCGTCAAAGGTCGGCACGTCGGGCGCTTCCTTTTGCCGCTCCGACGCGGAAACCGCGATGGGACGGATCTTGCCGCCCTGGAAGAGCGCGGTGGCGGTGGGCATGGTGGTGAAGCTGGTATCGATCTGCCCGCCCGCCAGGTCGTTCACCGAGGCCGATGCACCCTTGTACGGGATGTGCACCAGCTTGATATTGGCATTCAGCATGAGCAGCTCGGCCATCAGATGGGTCAACGAACCGTTGCCGCCCGAACCGATGGAGATCGTGCCGGGCTTGGCGCGCGCCGCCTCGACGAGATCCTTTACCGTCTTGGCGGGAAAGGAGGGATTCACGAAGAGGTACATGGGCGACAAGCCCAGCAGCGCTACCGGCGCGAAATCGGTCTGGGCCTTGTACTTGATGCGGTCGCCATACAGGGCGGGGACGATGGTGAAGGGGACATCGGCCAGCAGCAAGGTATAGCCGTCGGGTTTTTCGTTGGCGACGTAGGCGGTACCTATCATGGAGCCGGCACCGGCACGGTTTTCGACGATCACGGATTGGCCGAGTTCGGCGGTCAATTCGTCGCTGATGGCGCGCGCAATGACGTCCGAGCTGCCGCCGGCCGTGTAGGGAACCACGATCTTGATGGGCTGTTCGGGATAGGCGGCAAACGCCGGCGCAACGGCGGCCGCGCCCAGGGCGGCCGTAATGAGGAGGGATTTCCAGGATTTCATAATCGTGCCCCGCGGCAAAGAAAAGTTACGTTATTTATTCTGAACAGCGGGGTGGATAGCCGCAAGGGAAGTATGGGCATGCGCTATTCCAATCTGGAATACCTGCCCAACCATGCCACAGCCGTTGGGGCGGTGTATCGCCAGATCGGGGGTGGGCTTCACCTCCATGGCGCGTCGCCTTCTGCTGCGCATGTACTTCGGGGTCGGATACGGGTAGTGGATGGGACAAGAATCCGCGATCGCGAGCGGGATACCCGGCGGGCGCCCCTCCTCCGCGTCAGGGCAAAGCGCCTAGCGTTTCGTTCAAGGCGGCGGCACGGGCCGAGATCCAGTCGCACCAGGCATCCAGGTAGGGCCCGCCGACGTCCGGGCGCGGCCGCATCAGGTAGTACGCATAACGCCCTTCGATCGATTCGCCGAACGGTCGCCGCAGTTGGCCGGCGCGCAGGGCGTCGGCCACCATGCATAGGGGGGCGATGGCCACGCCCAGGCCGTTCAGCACGGCAGGCATCAGTACGGAAAAGCCTTCGTACTCGGGTGCCGTGGCGGCCGGCCCCGGCCAGGACGGGGCCATATCGGCCTTCCATTCGTCCCAGCCGTAACCGCGCTGGGCGCGCTTGAGCAGCGGCACATCGGCCAGGTCTTCCAGGCGATGCACGGGGGAGCGTTCGAACAGGGACGGGGCGCCGACCAGCGCCATTTCGCGGCCGCACAGGTATTGCGTCGCCATGCCGGCCATGTGGCCGGTGTGCAACTGGATTTCGGCGTCGAAGCGTTCGGCCTTGTCGCGGCCGTAGAGCAGGCGAGGCCGCAGATTGATGCGGATTTCGGGGTGTGCATCGAAGAATTCGCGCAGGCCGGGAATCAGGCAGAACTGCGCGAACGACGGTGATACGGCGATATTCAGGGCGACGCGCGCGTCGGGGCGCGCGACCACGGCGTCGGCTTCGTCGAGCAGGCGCACGGCGGCGCTGACGCGTTCCAGATACAGCGCGCCGGCATGCGTCAGGCGCAAACCCGTGGCGGTACGCTTGAACAGGCTGGCGCCGAGACGCGTTTCCAGCGCCTGGATGTGCTTGCTGACCGCGCTTTGCGTCAGATGCAGCTGTTCCGCGGCACGACTGAAATTCAGATGGCGCGCGGCGGCCAGGAAAATCCGCAGCGACGTCATGGACAGACGCGAGCCTTTCACGCCGGACGCACCATTCCGGAGAAGATCACGAGGCCAGCGGCGCCGTCGTGGACGACGGCGTTACATCGTCGCGAACAACACGGCCAGTTTGCACGGCACGCGCCATTTGCGCGGCACCGGCGGCGTGCAAGGCGCGGGCAGCTTGCGCGGCGCGGGCGGCGTGCGTGGCGCGCTCCGCCGTATTGCCGGCGGCGTCGACGTGCAGAGCGTCCTGCCCGGCCCAGGTGCATTCGCTGTCCACCGCGTCGGTCCTGCCGCTGAGCAGAGGGCAGCGGCCGAATATTTCGGCCGCCCAATCGGTAAAGGCGCGAACCTTGGGCGACAAATGCCGGTTGTGCGGATAAACAACGGAGATCGGCATGGGCTTGGGTTTCCAGGCCGGCAGGACTTCCTTGAGCGTACCGTTTTGCAAATAAGGCAAGGCCATATACCGCGGCGGCTGGATCAGGCCGAAACCCTGCAGCCCGCAGGCCATATAGGCATCGGCGTCGTTGACGGACACCACGCCGCGC
>DATJHN010000428.1:0-6207 GCA_035493915.1 Bordetella sp. | reverse complement strand
GGCAATCGAGGCCGGGCAGACACTGGTTGAAAACCAGCGCGTCAGCTACGTACCCGAACAAGGCCCGAAGGGACCGCAAGCTACCAAGGTCCAAGCTCTGTAAAACGAAGCCCTCCACGTGAAGGGCTTTTTTGTTTTTGGACGGCTGCGCCGGTTGATTCGATGCGGCGCGGTTGAATTCGTGAGGTGCATCATGCATCAGAACAATACCGTGTACAAGGGTTATCGGCTCAGCGCCAGGATCGAGCGTCCGGCGCCCACCCGCGACGGTTCGCCGAAGTTCGCCGCCTCTATCCTGGTTGGTATTGCATCGTCCGAAACAGCGGATGCGCACAGCTATCAGGTGCCGCGGTTCGCGCACGGAGGCTTTGTGGTCAGTCCCAATGAAGCCGTGCATGCCGCGATTCTCTTTGGCCGCCAGGTGGTCGACGACCTCCAGGCGAAATCTCGGGAGCCTGTACGGGACAAGCATATGTCGAAAGCCGATGAACTGCGCATGGCCATGCAACGATGGCATCAGGCCCATTCGGAAGTAATGGATTTCTATGAACGCAATGACGTCATGGATCCCAAGGCGTGTGCCTCTTGGGTGCGGCTGCGGGAAATCGAAAACCAGGCCAGGATGCACACCGAGGACCTGGTCGGCGAAGCGCTGAAAGAAGATGGCAATTAGCCGGACCGGCAGGCATCGGTTCGCGGGATTGCTTCCGTTTCCCCCGCATGCCCGTGTAATGGGCATCAGGTTTCCTTGCGCAAGGTGATCGGCACCGACTTGGCGGCGGGCACTTTGCTTTCCTTGGCATGGTGCCAGAGCGGAATCAGCGGGTTGCATTCCGGGTAGTACGACCATGCGCAGCCGGCCGGAATGTCATAGGGGTGCACTTTCAGGCCGCTCACTTCGCGCTTGAATCCATCGTGCGCGACCGCGCTGGCGGTCACGACATCGTTTTCCCGCAGGCCCAACCTGGCCATGTCGTCCGCGTTCATCATGATGACCTGCCGCGTGCCATGTACTCCGCGGAAGCGATCATCCAGCGCATAGACCGTGGTGTTGAATTGGCTGTCGCCCCGGGTGGTCATCAACCGGATCACGTCGGCACCGTGTTCAGGCATATCGGGGTCTTCATCCAGCGTTTCCGGGACCACGAAGTTCGCTTTGCCGGTTTCGGTTTCCCATTTCCGCTCTGTCGCCCCCAAGGGTCGGTGGAAGCCGCCCGGATTCCACATGCGTTTATTGAAGTCCTTGAATATCTTGGGATACGTGGCTTCGATGGCATCGCGCACCAGCGAGTAATCGGCCACCCAGCGGTCCCAATCGAGGCGCGGATTCGGCGGCAAGGTGGCCTTGGCGATGCCTGCGACGATGGCCGGTTCCGACAATAGCTTCTCGCCTGCCGGCTCATGGACGCCGCGCGATCCATGGAAGCAGCCGGTGCTGTCCTCCATCGACACCGCCTGTTCGCCGGAGGCCTGCCGGTCTACCTCGATGCGGCTCAGACAGGGAAGTAGATACGCGCGTTTGCCATGCAGCAGATGGCTGCGGTTCAACCGGGTGGTGATGCCCACAGTCAGGTCCAGCCGCCGCCATGCCGGTTCCATGCGGTAATGATCGGGCGTGGCGCGCGCGAAATTTCCTCCCAGACCGATAAAGGCAGAGACCCGGCCGTCCAGCATGCCTTCGCAGGCCTCTACCGTATTCATGCCCTTTTTGGATGGGGGATCGAAATGGTAGAGCTCGCGCAGCGCGTCCGCAGGTACCTGCGCCGGTTTTTCCGTGATGCCCACCGTGCGCTGCCCCTGCACATTGGAGTGGCCCCTGATCGGGCAGATGCCCGCGCCGGGCTTGCCAATATTGCCGCGCAACAGCAGCAGATTGCTGATCATCTGCACGTTCTGCACGCCGTTGCGGTGCTGCGTTATGCCCATGCCGTACAGCAGCATGGCTGCCTTGGCCTGGGCATACGTGGCCGCCGCCTGGGTCAGTTCGGCCTGCGTCAAGCCCGATCCGCGTTCGATATCCTGCCACGCCATCTTGCGCATCGCATCGGCGAATGCCTGGAATCCGTGCGTGTGTTCAGCGATGAACGCATGGTCCAGCACAGGGACGGCGCCTCGAAGGCGGGCAGCATCGTCGGCTTCTATCAACGATTTGCATAGACCGCACAGCGCGGCGGTATCGCCGCCAAGTTTCAATTGCAAGTATTGGGTGGTGATCTGCGTTTCCTTGCCGGTCAGCATTTCCATGGGCGACTGCGGATTGGTGAAGCTGACCAGGCCGGCTTCCCGCAAGGGATTGAATGTCACGATGGGTACGCCGCGTTTGCGCGCATCCTGCAGCGGATGCAGCATGCGCGGCGCGTTGGTGCCGGTGTTATGGCCGAAGAAGAACAGGCAGTCGGTATGTTCGAAGTCCTCCAGCGTCACCGTGCCGACCGGGACTCCCAGGGTTTCGGGCAGGCCGACCGACGTGCTTTCGTGGCACATGTTCGAGCTGTCCGGCAGGTTGTTCGTGCCGTACATCCGCGCGAACAGGGCGAACATATAGGATGTTTCCAGCGACGCTCGGCCGGATGTGTAGAACACCGTGGAATCCGGTTCGCGGCCGCGCAGCAGCGCGCCGATTTCGTCGAAAGCCTGCTGCCAGCCGATTTCCACATATTTGTCGCTGGCCGCGTCCCAGCGCATGGGTGCGGTCAGGCGGCCGATCTCCTCCAACTGGTGATCGGACCAGGATTCCAATTCGGCGCAGGTGTGCGCCGCGAAAAAGCTGGCCGGCACCCGCTTGCTGGTGATGTCCCAGGCGGTAGCCTTGGCGCCGTTTTCACAGAATTCAAACGGATGCGGGTGGGCCGGCTTGGCCCAGGAACAGCTGACGCACATAAAGCCATCGGGTTTGTTCTGGTGCATCAGCACTTTCGTGCCGTGCAGCAGGCGATGTTCCTTGACCAGGATGGACCCTACGGCGCGGGCCGAGCCCCAGCCGCCGGCTGCGGGCGTGCCCGGCCCGGAAGACGTGTGTTCTTTCGCCATTTTGCTCGTACCCTCGTCGCCGGGCGATGCCAGCGCGTCTCCTTACACGGAGCAGGTCCGGCAATGCCGGACTGGCGCTTGGCACCCGGTTGTGGTCTGTGTGGAGCCGGCCCCTGGGATGGGGGCACGGCGCGGGTGCGGTAGCCACCGCATGTAGCATGCCCGTGAAGTGCGCGAAATATCGGGCGACGCGCATGATCCGTTAAAAAAACTGACGGTCATAGGAAAATTAGTCAATATCGCCGGCGTCCGTCCGTGCATAAGATGAGCACCATCTTGAGTAATGCAATGCGGGAGCGATGATGAATGCCGACATATGGAATTCCGTGGATTCCTACCTTGAAGACGTGCTGTGCTTGAGCGACACACGCCTGGATGCGGCCTTGGCCAGATCTGGGCAGGCAGGCCTGCCCCCGCATGATGTGGCGTTGAACCAGGGGCGGTTACTTCAAATTTTTGCACGGATGGTGCGCGCTCGACGGATCCTGGAAATCGGTACCCTGGGGGGCTACAGCGCCATTTGCATGGCCGATGCCTTGCCGGACGGCGGCAAGCTGGTGTCGCTGGAATGCGATCCGCGCCATGCCGAGGTCGCGCGGGAAAACATACGCATGGCGGGCCTGGACCAGATGGTGGAAATCGTGGTCGGCGATGCGGTAGAAACGCTGGACCGCATGGTCGCGTCGTGCGTGGAACCGTTCGATCTGATCTTCATCGACGCGGACAAGAAGGATAACCCGCTCTATCTGGCTGCCGCGCTGAAGCTGTCGCGGCACGGCACCGTCATCGTCGGCGATAACATCATTCGCGGTGGGCGGCTGATCGACGAGGCCGCGGCGAACCAGCCGGATGTGCGCGGCGCGCGTACATTCCTGGCTGACATGGGGCGCGACCTGCGCCTGACCTGCACCGCTGTACAAACGGTAGGTGCCAAGGGGTGGGATGGGTTTTCGCTGGCGATCGTGTCCAAGTAGAAGATAGTTGGCAACAAACTCGGCTGGTCGTCTTGGCTGGCGGTCAGCTTTTCGGGTCGAAGCCCAGCTTCTTCATCGCGGGTGCCACCGACTGCGCGCGGTAGTCTGCCCAGGGCTCGTTGCCTGCATCCAGCCGTGTCTGCGCATTGGCGATGGTCCACTGCGCGCCGCTCTTGATTTTCGGCAGTTCGTCCCAGGTGATGGGCACGGAGATACCCAGCCCGGGTCGCGCGCGCGCCGACCATGCGGCCACGGTGGTTGCCCCAAAGCCGTTGCGCAGGTAGTCGGCGAAGATCTTCCCGACGCGATTCTTGGGGCCGCTTTTCGCCACGAAGATCTGCGGCAAGGTGCTGGCCAGATGCTGGACGATGGCCTGGGAAAAATCCTTGATGGCGTCCCACCCGTATTGCTTGCGCAGGGGGACGACGACGTGCAGCCCTTTGCCGCCGCTGGTCTTCAACCAGCACTGCAGGCCGATTTCTCCCAGCAGCACATGCACAAGTCCGGCGGCCTGCTGCAAGGTTGCCCATTTCACGCCTTCGCCCGGGTCCAGGTCGAAGAGCATGCGATCGGGCTTGTCTATCGCTGTCTTGACCGCATTCCAGGTATGGAATTCGACGACGTTCATCTGGGCGGCCGACATGATGGCAAGATCGGTGGGCACTTCCAGTAGCGACGGGTGGTCGGGGTCCAATCGCTGCGGCAGGGCCTCGACGCCTGGAATGGCGGCTTCCAGATGCTTCTGGAAGAAGAGCGGTTTCTGTATGCCGCCCGGCGCACGGACCAGGGATACGGGCCGGTCTTTCAAGTGCTCCAGCAACAGTGGAGCCACCAGTCCGTAGTAGCGCGCGAGATCCAGCTTGGTCAGTCCGGTGGACGGATCGATGACACGATCGGGATGCGAGAGGCGTCCCAATTTTCCTTTTGGCGGGACGTCTTTTTTTTCTTGCGTCGCCGTGGCGTCCGTGGCTACGGTCTTCGAGGGTGCGGTCTTAGTGGATGCGCTCTTCGTGGAGGCGGTTTTCGCGGGCGCGGCCTTCATCGCCGCCTTCCTGGGTGTGGCCGTCATCGCGGCTGCTTTCCTGGTCTCCGCCGCGTCCTTCGCCGCAGCCTTCGTCGCTCGGGTTTTCGTCTGCATCGCTTTTACCTTCGCCTTTTCAGCCGCGGGAGATGCGCCCTCGCCGGCGCTGTCATCGGTGGCCGCGATGGCCTTGACGGGTACGGGCGCCTCGCGTTCGATGGCGCGAGCCGGTTTGTCGGTGCGTAGGCCCTTGAACACCGAATGGCGTATGTGACCGGAGCTAGTCCACTCGCCGAATGACACCTCGGCGACCAGTTCGGGCTTGATCCAATGAGCCTGGCGGGGCATTCCCGCCTGCTGGGTCAGGGGTCGTTCCTTTACCTCGATGGCCTTCAACTTCTTTGCCAGGTCGTTGAGCCCGCGCGTATCGAAGCCGGTACCGACCTTGCCGGCATAGCGCAGGTTGCCCGCGTCGTCATGCACCGCCACCAGCAGCGCACCGAAGCCGGCGCGGCTACCGGCCGGATCGGTATACCCCACGATGACAAACTCCTGCCGCCGGGCGCACTTGATCTTCAACCAGGTATCCGCGCGCCGCGAGACATAGGAAGCGTTCCTGCGCTTGGCGATGATGCCTTCCAGTCCCATCTTGCAGGCGGAATCCACCAGGTCCTTGGGAGCCGCATCGAAGGCCGCGCTGAATCGCACGGGACCATCGGACGCGGCCTTGAATAATTGCTCCAGCAAGGCGCGGCGCACCGTCAATGGTTCTTCACGCAGGTCGCGGCCGGCGACGAAGGGCAGGTCGAAGGCATAGAACACAATGTTGGCGGTACGGTCGCCCTCGAAGGCGTTCTGCAGGGCCTGGAAACTGGGAGCGCCGTTATCGGCGAGCACCACGATTTCGCCGTCTATCCATGTTCCCGGAACCTTCAGCTTGCCCAGTGCCTTGACCAGATGCGGCATCTTCGCGCTCCAGTCGTTGCCGTTCCGGGTATAGAGCCGCACGCCGTCGTCATCCATGCGCGCGAGGATGCGGTAGCCGTCGAATTTCACTTCGTAGATCCAGTCGGCCGCGTTCGGAGGCACGCCGTCGACCAACGTAGCCAGCTGGGGTTTCAGCGTGGCGGGCAGCGCCCGGGCCACGCCTGGCAATTGACGTTCGGCGGCAGCCGGTTCTCC
>DATJHN010000427.1:0-10334 GCA_035493915.1 Bordetella sp. | reverse complement strand
TCTGTCAGCGTCTTTCCCAGGTGCAGGAGCGCAGACGTGCAAAAATCCCGGGCTGCGGCATGCGACCGTGTGAACGGCGAACCGCCGGTTTTTATACGATGGGCCGCAGGATAGGCGTGCAACCTTAACGGCAAATTAATCGGCCGGCCGCGCCCATGCCGCGCGAGCCGCGATCTGAAAGGGATGAATGAGAATACTCATCATTGAAGACGACCCCCTGATCGGGGACGGCGTGAAAAAAGGTCTGCGCCTGCTGGGCTATGCCGTCGATTGGTTCGCCAGCGGCAGGGAAGGCGACCAGGCCTTGCGGGTCGTGGATTACGACGCGGTGGTGCTCGACATCGGGCTGCCCGGCGAGGATGGCGTGGCGCTGCTCACGCGTTGGCGCGATGCCGGGCAGACTTTGCCCGTCGTCATCCTGACGGCGCGCGATGCGGTCGAAAGCCGTATCGCCGGGCTGGATGCGGGGGCCGACGACTATCTGATCAAGCCGATCACGCTCGATGAGCTGGCGGCGCGCCTGCGCGCGGTGACGCGGCGCGTGGCCGGCAGGCCGGAGCCCGTCTGGCGCCACGGTGCGCTGGAATGCCATCCCGCGGCGCACGAGGTCTACTGGAAGGGGCGGCGGGTCGATCTTTCCGTTCGGGAGGCCTTGCTGCTTGAGCTCTTCCTGACCCATCCCAACCGCGTGCTTACCCGGGAGTTCATTCGCGACAAACTCTACGATTGGGATGCGGCGCTGGAAAGCAATGCGCTCGAGGTGTACGTGCACCATTTGCGCAAGAAAATCCATCCCAAGATCGTGCGCACCCTGCGCGGATCCGGATACGCGCTGGGACCGGTGGACGCCGACTCATGACGCTGCAGAGAAGACTGATCATCGCGGTGCTGGTCGCCGCGCCGCTGGCCTGGATGCTGACGATTGCCGGCACATACTGGCGCGCCCGGCATGAGATCGATGAGCTTTACGATACCGACATGGTGCGTCTTGCCGAGCAGACGCTGGCCATGGCCGCGCTGATTCCAGCGTCCGCGAGCCTGCCGCCGGCCACGCACCGGGAGCACTTGCCCGGCGATACCGGGTATGCCAACCGGGGCGACCTGTCTGTTGCCATCTGGCGCGGTGCCGGCGCGCCGTTGGTGCTGGATCCCCAAGCGCTGCAGTTTCCTCGCAACGAAACAGGCGAAGGTTTTTTCGATGGCAGTGTCAATGGCGCGCCATGGCGGCTGTATTACCTGAACGAACCGTCCGGCAATGCGCGTGTCGCCGTGGGCCACCGCCTGGGGGAACGCGATGAACTGGCCAGGGTCTACATCGCCAGCCAGATCGTGCCCTGGCTGATCGGGCTGCCGGTCCTGATCCTTCTGATGATATTCGCGGTGCGGCGATCCTTGCGGCCTGTGCGGGACCTTTCCGCGGAAGTGGAGCGGCACAACCCCAACGACGCCACGCCGCTGTCCACGCGGGATACCCCGGGCGAATTGAAGGTCCTGGTGCGGGCGATGAACGGTTTGTTCTCGCGTGTGGCGATTCTGCTCGATCAGGAGCGGCGTTTGACGGCCGACGCCGCGCACGAGCTGCGAACCCCGCTGGCCGCCCTGCGCGCGCAATGGGATGTCGCGCAGCGTACAGAGGACCCCGCCGAGCGGCGTGGCGTCCAGGACAGTGTCACGCGCGGCCTGGAAAGAATGGATCGCCTGGTTTCGCAGCTACTGATCATGGCGCGGCTGGATAGCGACGGCCAGCGCGATGCCGGCGGCGCCGTCGATTGGAAGCGCGTCGCCGAACAGGCGGTCGGAGATTGCCTGTGGATCGCGAATCGCCGGGACATCGACATCGATATCGAATGGCCGCGTGACGGCGATGCCCCACTGCCGATGAACGGCGATACGGATGCGCTGGTCATCATGCTGAAGAACGTGCTGGACAACGCCATTCGTTATGGACCAAACGGTTCTCGCGTGCGCCTGGCTTTTGCCGCTACGCGCATAGTCGTGGATGACCAGGGGCAGGGGATTGCTGCCGAGATCCTGCCAAGGCTGGGAGAACGTTTCGTGCGCGCCGCAGGCAATGTGGAATCGGGTAGCGGACTGGGGGTTTCCATCGCGCGCCGCATCGCGCGCAACCATGGCCTTGAATTGCGGTATTCGATGCGCGATGCGGCCAGCGATCTAGGGCCCGGCCTAAGTGTGGAGATCGTGAAGATTCGCGAGACAACTGGGATCTCGCGCCGCCAAGGCTGATGTAGGGAAAGCGGTGGTCCGCGTTCATACGCAGGCTATCGCCGTGGCTTTATACAGGCGTTTTTCAGGCTGCCTACAGGCTTTTTTCAGGCGGCCATCGGTAAAGTCCGCGCCGGAATCCGGGCGCGTTCCGCACCGATCGTTTTGTCGCTGACACGAAGCTGGCGGATAGGACGGATGGGGTGCGTAGGCCGCCGGTGCTTACAGAATCCCATCATCTTCCGATATGTCCACGCCCGCGACTTCAGATGCCGTACCGCAGCTTGCGGGCGAGCAATGGCTTGCCCTGGGACTCACGCTGCACCGGGCCGGGCGCCATGCCGATGCCGTCAACGCACTGCAACGAGCGGCAGCTCAACTGCCGTTGAACCTGGATGTCTATCGCGCGCTGGTAGAGGCGCTGGACGCCAGCGGGCAGATCGCCGATGCCGCGTCTGCCCGCATCGGCATCGATGCCATCGAACGGCGCCGCGCGGTCGACTTGTACGAGATCGGGCGAACCTACACCAAGCATGGTCAGTGGGATGCCGCTGCCCATTGGCTTGAGCGGGCGCTGATGATCGATCCCAAACTTTTCACCGCGCACAGCTGCATGGCCTGGGTGCTGCGCCAGATGGGACGGCGGGACGAAGGTAGCCGGCACGTCTATCGGCTCTACCGGCGGCAGCCGGCCTTTATCGAAGCCAGGTCGGGCGCGTCGCGCCGCCGGGTCCTGATCCTGTGCGCGTCCGGCTTCGCCAACTTGCCGTTTCGCCATCTACTGCCGCCGTCGCTGAACCGGATAATCCGTTGGGTGATGGACATGGGCGTCTATGGCATGGTCCGCGGCAACACGCGCAAGCTGCCCAGCTATGACGTGGTCTTCAATGTGGTCGCTGATGCCGACCTGGGCGCCAAGTGCCGCGCGGAGCTGGCGAGTTTCATGGAGACGGCGCAAACGCCGGTACTGAATCACCCTGATCGCATCGAGCGCACGACGCGCGAGCGGATCGGAGCGTTACTGGAAGGAGTCGAGGGCGTACACGTGCCCGCTACATTCCGATGGGATCGCAAGAAGGGCCCAGCCGAGGCCGTGCACGCGGAGATCGCGGCGGTCGGGCTGCGCTATCCGGTCATGGTGCGCCCGGTGGGCGGACATGGCGGCACGGGCGTAGTGTTGCTGCTTTCGGAGGAGGATCAGCCGGAGCTGTCCTCGATGGGCGAAATGTACCTGACCGGCTATCACCACTACCGTTCGGCGGATGGCTACTTTCGCAAGTATCGCGTGATCTTCATCGACCGCGAACCCTATCCCTATCATCTGGCCATCGGCAAGCCGTGGATGCTGCACTATTTCTCGGCCGACATGCTGTCGGAGACCTGGAAGCTGGAAGAAGAGCGGCGTTTCCTGGACGACCCGGAAAGCGCGCTGGGGGCACCGGCCTGGGCCACGCTGCGGGCGATCGCGGAGCGCATGGACCTGGACTACTGCGGCATCGATTTCTCGCTGCTGCCCGACGGCCGCGTGTTGCTGTTCGAAACCAACGCCACCATGCTGGTGCATCCAGAAGTCGAGGATGACGGCCTGCGCTTCAAGAATGTCTACATCCAGAAGATCCTGGACGCCTTCGACCAACTGCTGACGCGGCGCAGTGCGGGAAATGCGCCGCGTCAGGCCTGAAGTGGCCCTTGCGGTGCGCCCCTTTGCCCCTCAGTAAAGCAAGCAGATGTAAACAGTCCTGCGGCGCGATACCCGGCGGCGTAAATTTGAGCGCATGAGTGAGGCCCGCGGGCAGGGGCCGGCTTTCCCTTCACGTCCGTCTCCACGGCAGGGAGCGTCGCATGCGCGCAGACACGAGAACCGACTGGCGTTGGGCAGCGGGTGTGCGATATGGACCAGCCTAAACAGGGCGAGGTCGCACGCATCTTTTTCCTGATCCTGGTACTGGCGGCGCTGATAGCCGGCAGTGTCTTCATACTGCGGCCGTTCATCCCGGGGCTGATCTGGGCCGCCACCATCGTGGTGGCGACTTGGCCGTTGCTGCTGATCCTGCAGCGCCGGCTGGGCAACCGGCGCTGGTTGGCGACCACCGTGATGATGGTAGGGCTGGTCGTGGTCATGGCGCTTCCGCTATACCAGACCGTCGCGACGCTGGCCGAGCATGCCAACAACATCATGGTCGCGATCCGCAAGCTGCCGACCTACGCCTTGTTGCCTCCGCCAGGCTGGGTGCATGACATCCCGGTGATCGGCTATCGCACGGCAACCGAATGGCAGAAGCTGTCCGATGCGGGCCCTGGCGGGCTGTTGGCCAGGATAGAGCCGCATCTGTCGCTGGCCGCGCGCTGGGCGCTGGGCCACGCCACGGTTTTGGGCGCCTTCGTGGTCCACATGCTGGTGACATTGATCATTTCCGGCATTCTCTACGCGAATGGCGAGGCCGCGGCGGGTTTCGTGATGCGCCTGGCCGTGCGCCTGGCGGGGCCGGCGGGCGCTGTCGCGATTACGCTGGCAGGGCAGGCGGTGCGCGCCGTCGCGACGGGCATTGTGCTGACCGCGGTGGTGCAGGCCGCGCTGGGCGGCACAGGGCTTTGGCTGGCCGGGGTGCCCGCGGCCGGCGTCCTGACCGCCATCATGCTGCTGTTGTGCGTGGCGCAAATCGGCCCGCTGCTGCCCATGCTGGCGGGCGTGATCTGGTTGTTCCGGTTGGACGCCAACCTGGCCGCCACGCTGCTGCTGCTGTGGGCAGTCGTTATCGGCACGATGGACAATGTCATGCGGCCCTATCTGATCAGCCGCGGCGTCCGGCTGCCGCTGTTGCTGATCCTGTGCGGGGTGGTGGGTGGGTTGCTGGCCTTCGGCCTGGCGGGTTTGTTCATCGGGCCCGTCGTCCTGGCGGTAACGAACGTCATGCTGCGAGCCTGGGTTGATGCCGCGCCTTTGCCGCAGGGTGTAGCGGTTCAATCCGTCGATGCCGTCGAATCCGCGGCAAATGGCGGAAAGCGGCTGAGCAGTTCGACGACATCTTCATCGCGTACCTGATGGAATTCATCGTAGAACGTGCCTATTGCGCCGAAGGCGTCGGGTATCAGCAGGCAGATCACACGGTCGGCTTCGGCGCGTAGCGCGGCGACGGCGGCGGGCGGCGCGACGGGCACGGCCAGCGTGACGGAGCGCGGCCCGCGCGCGCGGACCTGACGCAATGCCGCCTTGATCGTCGCGCCGGTGGCAATGCCATCGTCGATCAGGACCACGTCGCAGCCCGCCGGATTCACGCGCGGCCGCGCGCCGATATAGCGTTCATGCCGGCGTTCGATCTCCGCCAGTTCATGGCCGAGCACGGCATCGAATTCATCCTCGGATATTCCCGCCAGATCGATGATGGTGTCGTTGCGCACGATCTCCGGCGACAGGCCTTCGGCCACGGCGCCCATCGCAAGTTCGGGCTGCCCGGGCACGCCGATCTTGCGGGCGATCAGCAGATCGAGCGGAGCTTGCAATACCACGGCGACTTCCGCCGCCACCGGCACGCCACCGCGAGGCAGCGCCAGCACGACGGGGCGTTCCAGGTTGCATGCCGCCAGCACCTGGGCAAGCCTGACCCCTGCGTCCGTTCGATTGGTGAATCGGCTCATGGCTGGAGTCTCCCTGCTGGAGGGCCCGGCGTTTAGTATGCGCTTTTTTCGCCCCCGCGGAGTATTTGCTCGTTCCCCCATTCCGCCGACGCATAGGCCGATGAGATATCCGAATTGGACGCGTATGGGGCGAGCTTCCATACTGAACCGCTGAACATCGCCTCCGCGCCCAGCCTTTCACCGGATCCGCATGCCATGCCCGACACCGCCGCCGCGACCGTATCGTCGATCGCGCCTTATATCGACATCGAGGCGGTCATCCGCCCGACGTTCTCCGCCGACGGCAAGCGTTTTGCCTACCTGAGCGACGCCAGCGGCACGCATCAGATATGGACCCGGGTGCTAGAGGGCGGGATGGCCCAGCGCTTGACCGACATGGAAGAGCCGGTGGGTGCGCTGGCATACAGCCCCTCGTCGCATGACCTGCTGTTCACCACCGACTGTGGCGGTGACGAGCGTCACCAGTTCTGGCTGCTGCGTGACGGCGAGCGCGAACCAGTCGCCCTGACCGACGATCCCTCCACAGTGCACGCCTGGGGCTCCTGGTCGCCCGACGGCACCTGCATCGCCTATAGCGCCAATGCGCGGTCGAAGCAGGACATGGACGTGTACGTCATGGATGTGGCCACGCGCACGACAACCTGTGTGCATACGGCCGCGGGCTATCGAGATGTGCTGGCCTATTTTCCCGACGGCGAATCGCTATTGGTTCGGGACTGGTCAGGCGGGCCGCACGACCAGGTTCTCCAGCGGCTGATGATCAGGACGGGCAGCGTGGAGAACCTGCTGCCGCATTCAGGACGCGCGGAATACCGTGCCGTCCGCATGCGCCGCGACGGCACCGGTTTCCATGTGCTGTGCGACCAAAACTGCGACCACTTCCGTATCGGCTTCGTTCCGGCCGACGGTGGCGCGGTCCAATGGCTGGTCGAGGAAAGCGGCACGTCCATCGAGGCGATGGCCGTCACGGGCGACGGCCGTATGGCCTACGTGGTGAACGACCAAGGCTGGCATCGCCTTTGCATACGCGATGCGGCCGGCGGACAGGACCGCTGCGTCCAAGGGTTGCCGCCCGGGATCGTCGGTTCGCTCGCCTGGGTTCCCGGCACGGATACCCTGGTTTTTCCGTTCGAGGGCGCGCGCACGCCGCCGTCGATCTGGGCCGCGCGCGCGGCCGACGCGCAGGCCGCTGCGCTGGTGGAATCCGACGCGGGCGTGCTGTCGCCCGCGGATTTCATCGAGCCCGAGGTTTGCGTTGTGACCAGCTTCGACGGCCTGGGCGTGCCCTGTTTCGTCTACCGGCCGGCGACACCGCCACCACCCGCCGGCTATCCGGTGATTGTGATCGTGCATGGCGGGCCGGCCATGACGTGGTCGTCCAACTTTCGAGGGGACGTCCAGTACCTGGCCAGCCGCGGCATCATGGTGGTCGCGCCGAATGTGCGCGGCTCCACGGGTTACGGCCGGCGCTACCACGAACTGGACGACAAGTACCTGCGCATGGATAGCGTGCGGGACCTGTATGCGGTGCGCCAGTGGTTGGACGGCCGCGCCGACGTGGACGGCGGCCGGGTCGGCCTGTTCGGCCGTTCGTACGGCGGATTCATGGTGCTGGCGGGGTTGACCGGGTACCCCGGCAGCTGGAAGCTGGGCGTCGATTTCTACGGCATCGCCAATTTCCATACCTTGCTCCAGACCACCGGTCCGTGGCGCCGCGATCTGCGCGCGGCCGAATACGGCGATCCCCATGCCGACTCGGAGCTGCTCGCCGATATCTCGCCGATACACCGCATGCAGCGCTTGCAGGCGCCCTTGCTGATCGTGCACGGCATGGACGATCCGCGCGTCACGCCGGGCGAAAGCGAAATGCTTTATTCGGTGCTGCGGGGCCTGGGCAAGCCCGTGCAATACCTGCGTATTCCGCACGAAGGCCACGGCTTCGCGCGCCGGTCCAACCGCCACGCGGTCTTCGCTACATTCGAAAGCTTCCTGGACAAACACCTGTAGCTTCCCACTTTCCGACGCAAAGGACATCTCGATGACAACCCTCGACCAGCTCTTACCCTTTTTCGACGAGCACACCGGCGCTTTCGCGGAGTTGAGCGATAGCGTCTGGGAGACGCCGGAGATCGCCTACACGGAATTCCGCAGCGTGGCCGCCCATACCGAGACGCTGCGGCGGTACGGGTTCCGCGTCACCGAGGACATGGGTGGCATTCCGACCGCCGTGATGGGCGAGGCCGGAGAAGGCGGTCCGGTTATTGCCATCCTGGGCGAATACGATGCGCTGCCCGGCCTGAGCCAGGTGGCGGGCGCGACGGAGCACAAGGAAGTGCACGCCAACGGACATGGGCACGGCTGCGGACATAACCTGCTGGGCTCGGCCTCGTTAATGGCTGCAGCCGCCGTCAAGGCGTGGCTGGAAAAGACCGGCAAGCCCGGCCGCGTGCGCTACTACGGTTGCCCGGCAGAGGAGGGCGGCGCCGCCAAGGCCTTCATGGTGCGGGCCGGGTGCTTCCAGGACGTGGATATCGCCATCAGCTGGCATCCTGCCGCGATGACCCGCGTTGACGAGGCGCAGTCGCTGGCGAACACCCGCATGGACTTCCACTTTACCGGACGCGCGTCGCATGCGGCGGCCGCGCCGCACCTGGGGCGCAGCGCGCTGGATGCGGTGGAGCTGATGAACGTAGGGGTGAACTACATGCGCGAGCACATGCCCTCCGATGCCCGCATCCATTACGCGATGCTCGACAGCGGCGGCATCGCGCCCAATGTGGTCCAGGCCAGCGCCAAGGTACGCTATGCCATACGCGCGCGCGATCTACCGGGGATGCTGGCGCTGAACGAGCGCGTCAAGAAGGTGGCGCAGGGCGCGGCGCTGATGACGGAAACGCACGTCGAATACAGCATCATGAGCGCGTTGTCGAACATGCTGCCCAATAAGCCGCTGGAAGCGGCCATGTACCAGGTCATGCAGCGGCTGGGACCCGTGCCTTTCGATGCGCAGGACATGGCATTCGCGGCCAGCATCCAGGCGACGCTCAGCGAGGAAGACATCAGCGCCGCCTACCGGCGTACGGGCGTTGAGCCGCGCGCCACGCCGCTGTGCGACTTCATCGTGCCGATCGAGGCCAAGGGCGAGCTGATGATCGGGTCGACCGATGTCGGCGACGTCAGCTGGGTCGTGCCGACGATCCAGGCGCGCGTGGCGACGCAGGCCATCGGCACACCGGGCCACTCCTGGCAGGTGGTGGCGCAGGGGAAATCGCCCGCCGCGCATAAGGGCATGGTGCACGCGGCCCGCATTATGGCCGGCACGGCGCTCGAAGTGCTGACCGATGAAACGCTGATGGCCAGGGCCAAGAAGGATCACCAGGAGCGCACGCAGCGCATGCCGTATGTGTGCCCGATTCCGGACTCGGTCAGCCCTCCGATACAACCCCGGCCGTCCAAGGCCGCCTAGGTCGTCGCGCCTCCGGCGGGAGCACGCAAACAAAACAAGCAATTCAAGGGGATTTCCATGGCAAGAAAATACGGGGCTGCCGCGCTCCTTTGGATACCGGCGCTGCTGCTGTCCGCGGCCGCGCAGGCCGCGACGCCGAAGTCGGCGCTGGTCATGGCGTGGAATATCGATGCCATCAGCACTTTCGATCCCGCGCAGATCGGCGAGGTCGTAACCGGCGAGCTGATGGACAACATCTGCGACACGCTGGCACAGTTCGATCCCAAGGATGCGTCCAAGGTGATCCCGGCGTTCGCGCAAAGCTGGGACGTGTCGCCCGATCGCATGCAGATTACCTTTCACCTGCAAAAGGGCGCCAAGTTCCCGTCCGGCAATATCGCCACGGCGCACGATGTGGAGCAGGGCATGCGCCGCGTGGTCAAGCTGGGCTTCGGCAATGCCGCCGCATTGACCGAATACGGCTTTCGCAAGGACAACGTCGACGATCGCATCGTCGCCACCGACGATGACACGCTGGTGCTGAAGCTGGACAAGCCGTATCCCACCACGCTGGTACTGCAGGCCATCGCCGCGAATCGCGTATCGGCCGTGCTGGACATGAAAACCATCATGTCCAAGGCTCAGAACAATGACATGGGCAACAAGTTCCTTACCACCAACACTGCCTGCGTCGGCCCCTACCGACTGGCCAGCTGGCATGCCGGCGAATCGGTGGTGCTGCAGGCCAACGACGACTACTGGGGCCCCAAGCCCGCCTTGAAGCGGATACTCATTCGCCACGTGGCGGAGCCCGGCACGCAGCGGCTGTTGCTGGAGAAGGGTGACGTCGACGTGGCGCGTGACCTGGGTTCGGACGACCTGGCCGCGATGGAGAAGTCCAAGGATCTTTCCATCGTCAAGGTGCTCAAGCCGCAGCTGGTGCTCTGGAGTTTCAACACGGCCGATCCCATCTTCGCGAACGAGAAAGTCCGCCTGGCCATGCGCTACCTGGTGGACTACTACGGCCTGG